>BBSL01000490.1 GCA_001319865.1 Burkholderia sp. E7m39
CGACGTTCTTGATGCGCTCGACCGAGCCCATCGATGTGCCGCCGTATTTATGTACGATGAGTGCCATTGTCGTTCTGAACTGAAGGAGAAACTGATACGCCAACCGGCCCGCGCCGGGCGCGCTGGAGACGGCCGCACAGAGAAAGCACAGGGCACAACGTTCGGGAACGACGGCGCAGTGTGGCGGCGCAGATGCAGCGCGCGTGCAGTACGCGCGGAAATGCCGGGATTGCCTCGGATTTGCCCTTTGCGGCTCTGCCGATGCCTGCCGATAAACAGGACTGACGGACGCTAACGGGATGGCTAACGGCTTGGAGCGCGCCCGGGCATTCGCATGAGAACAACCGGAACCGCGACAAAAAGCGAGTCGGGCAAACAAGTTACCCTACCTGATCGGCAATAAAAAGACAAGCCGCCTGGCGGGCGAAAGTCACTGCAAACGCTTGTCTGGGAAGGATTTCCGGCCGATGTTGCTTGCGTATGACAATGGCCGTCCGGTCGGTCGGGCGTCAGTGGGAGCAGCAGATGCGTGTGATCCCGACGCCGGACGCCCGCGCGCGTTCAGGCAAGCGTCAGATCCTCTCGCCATTCGATCCGGATGTAGCGGGCGCTCTCCACGCGCGCGAGGCTCCCGGAAACCGCGCGATTCACGCCGATCAGCGGCACGAACAGCAGTTCGTCTGCGGCGAAAAGCAGCGGCACATCGCGCTTCCACGACGGCACGCCGCGTTCCTGAAAAAGATTCTTCAAAGTGCGGCTCGGGCCGCTTGCGACGCAGCGCATCCGTTCCCCGCCGAGGCGTGAGCGTGCAATGAGAGGCGCGCGTGCGAGCACTTCGGCCGGGATGGCGTCGGCGGCTTCGGCGGCGGCTTCGGCAAAAACGAACGTGCCCCGCCACTGCGGCAAACGCCACACGCTTTCGCCACGCCACGTCATCGCGCTTTCGACGCGCTCGACCAGCGAAGCTTCGTCGGCAGGATCGGCGCTGTCGCCCGTTTCCCAATAGATTTGCCCGCGATAACTGCGCAACGCCTGCCCTGCGTGGTCGACACGCAGGCTGTGCCCGTCGCCGATTTCGCGCAACTGGCGCAATGCGTCCGTCAGCCGCGCCGTCGACGCAGCGGGCAAACCAAGCGAGCGCATCCAGTAGCGCAGCAGGTTGGCGGCGCGCTCGTCGTCGAGCGCGAGCAGCGCATCGCGCGATAACGCACCCTCTTCCTCGCCGCGCACTGTCTGCAGGTCGAGACGCGCGAGATCGTCGAGCAGACGCTGCGCCGACGCCGCGTGTGCCGCCGTGCGCGCGAGCGCATCGCGAAAGCCGGGAAAGTGCACGGCAAGCGCGGGCAATACGTCGTGGCGCAACGCGTTGCGCGCATAGCGCGTGTCGCTGTTCGATTCGTCGTCGATCCAGCGCAGATCGCGCGAATGCGCGTAGTGCTCGAGTTGCGCGCGCAGCAGATGCAGCAGCGGACGCGCGCGCGTCACCGACGCGCCCGACGGCAAGTATTCGGGCGCCATCGCCGCAAGTCCCGCCAGCCCCGCGCCGCGCAACAGTTGCAGCAACACCGTTTCGGCCTGATCGTCCGCGTGCTGCGCGAGCCACAACGTGTTCGCGCGATGCTGCGCGCACAGCGCATCGAGCGCGCGATAACGCGCGTCGCGCGCCGCCGCTTCGACGCTCAGACCCGCCGCGCGCGACACGTCCACATGCGCCGACGCGAACGCGACGCCCCGCTCGCGCGCGAACGCGTCGCAATGCGCAAGCCACGCGTCGGCGTTCGCGCTGAGACCGTGATGGACATGCAACGCCATACAGCGCGAAGCACCGCCGACACGCACCGCCGCATCGAGCAGCACCGTCGAATCGACGCCGCCGCTGAACGCGATAGCGACGCGCGCGTCGTGCGGCAATGCCGTAAACGACGCGCCGACCGCGTCGAGAACGCGGCGGTCGGCGGGTGTGTCAGTTGGGGAAGTCACGATGCGACGGCGCGGGAAGCGCCTGCGGAAGTGAACGCAAGCGCGCTTACGCGCCCGGCGTCGTTTCCTTGAATTTGCCGTAGGCCATCAGGCGCTCGAAACGGCGCTGCTTCAGATCGGCCGTGCTCATGCCCTGGAACTGCCGCAGCGAATCGGCGAGCGCACGGCGCAGCAAAGCCGCCATGCCCTTCGGATCGCGATGCGCGCCACCGAGCGGCTCGTTGACGATCTTGTCGATCAGGTTCAGCGCCTTCAGGCGATGCGCCGTCAGACCCAGTGCTTCGGCTGCTTCGGGCGCCTTCGCGGCACTCTTCCACAGAATCGACGCGCAACCTTCAGGCGAAATCACCGAGTACGTCGAGAATTGCAGCATCAGCACGCTGTCGGCCACGGCAACCGCCAGCGCGCCGCCCGACCCGCCTTCGCCAATGATCGTCGAGATGATCGGCGTCTTCAGTTCTGCCATCACGTACAGATTGCGGCCGATCGCTTCGGACTGGCCGCGCTCCTCCGCGCCGATGCCCGGATAGGCGCCCGGCGTGTCGATGAACGTGAAGAGCGGCAAGCCGAACTTCTCGGCCAGACGCATCAGGCGCTCGGCCTTGCGATAGCCTTCGGGGCGCGGCATGCCGAAGTTGCGCAGCGCGCGCTCCTTCGTGTCGCGGCCCTTCTGATGACCGATCACCATGCACGGCTGGCCGTTGAAACGCGCCAGACCGCCGACGATCGACAGGTCGTCCGCAAACGAGCGGTCGCCGTGAAGTTCGTGAAAATCGGTGAACAGCTCGTTGATGTAATCCTGCGTGTACGGACGCTGCGGATGACGCGCGATTTGCGAAACCTGCCACGGCGTCAGGTTCGTATACAGATCCTTGGTGAGTTGCTGACTCTTCTTCGACAGCCGCTCGATCTCTTCCGAAATATCGACGGCCGAATCGTCCTGCACGAAGCGCAATTCTTCGATTTTCGCTTCGAGTTCAGCGATTGGCTGCTCGAAATCCAGAAAGGTGGTCTTCATTGGTTTTTAATCCTTGGACTTACCGGCAGCGCGTATTCTAACCGCGCGCGGCCATGTCAAAACCGTCTCGAATCTATTGATTTTAACAAATCAATAGACCGAGTCGGTTCTTTCCTACTGTTCAGTTGCCGGCGGGCGCGGGATCGAGGCTGCGCCACATGTACCAGGTCGCGACGGTGCGCCAGGGCTCCCAGTTCGCGGCGACTTCGCGCGCCTCGCTGCGCGTCACCGGCTCGCCGCTGAAGTAGTTCTGGCTGATCGCGTGTATCAGATTGGGATCGTCGAGCGGTAGCACGTCCGGGCGCGACAGGTCGAAGATGAGGAACATCTCGGCCGTCCAGCGGCTGATGCCGCGAATCTGCGTGAGCTCGGCGATCACCGCCTCGTCTTCCATCGACGTCCACTTGCCGACGTGCAGCGCGCCGGACACGAAGTGATGCGCGAGATCGAGGATGTAATCCGCCTTGCGCTTCGACACGCCGCAGCTCATCAGATTGTCCTGACCGAGCTTGATGATCTGCTGCGGAACGAGCTTCGGACACGCGGCGACGATGCGTTGCCACATCGCTTGCGCGGACGCGACGGAAATCTGCTGCCCGACCACCGAGCGCGCGAGCGTGACGAACGGATCGGCGCGACTCGACAGATGCACGGGGCCGAATTTCGGAATCAGTTTCTTGAGAATGCGGTCGCGCTTGACGAGATCGGCGCAGGCCTTGTCCCAATACGCCGGACGCGTGACGACGTCCGATTGCGGCTCGCCGTGCGCCGGCTCCGCGCCTTCCGAAGATGACGCCGCGACGCGCGGCTTGCGCGTCGATTCGGCTTCGTGGCCTTCGGCCGGGAAATCGCGCAGATCGGCCGCAAGTTCAGCTGCAAGCGCGCCATTGCCCTTCGCATGCGCGGCCCGCGCGCGCGACGCCTTTACGACGGCCGGCTCGGACTGATCCGCGCCATTCGACAGACGCTTCGGCGCCGGCTTCGCGAGCACGCCGTGCGAACTCGCCGTCTTGCGCGCGACATGCAGGCCCGCCTTGACGCCTTTCGCCGATGCCGATTTGACCACCACCTTCGCCGTGCCCTTCGCGGCGACGCCGCTTCCCGCACGCACTGCCTTTACCTTAGCTGCCGCGTTCGATTCAGACGCGGCCCGTTTAGCCGGCGTCTTCGTGGCCGTTGCCATCCTGCCTCCTGCCTGGCGAGTCGATCAGTGGGAAGTACGAGGTGCGCTCAAACGCGACGCCACTCGGTCAACCCGCCCGGTTTGTCTTCGAGCGCGACACCGGCATCCAGCAATTCCTTGCGGATGCGGTCCGCCTCGGCGTAGTCCTTTGCCTGCTTCGCGGCGACGCGCGCGGCGATTTTCGCTTCGATCGCGGCGACATCCAGCGCGCCCTCGTCGACGCTGCCCCCCGCCTGCTGCAAAAACGCGCGCGGCTCGCGCGTGAGCAGCCCGAGCACAAGCGCAAGACCCTGCAACTGACGTGCAAGCGACGCATCGCGCGTACGGTTCACCTCACTTGCCAGCTCGAACAGCACCGACACGGCTACAGGCGTATTGAAGTCGTCATTCATCGCCGCGCGAAAACGCTGCGCGTGCGCTTCGTTCCAGTCGATCTCGCCTGCTGCGGGCGATGTGTCCTTCAGTGCCGTATACAGACGCGTCAACGCGCTGCGCGCATCGTCGAGATGGACGTCGCTGTAGTTGAGCGGCGAACGGTAGTGCGCGCGCGCAATGAAGAACCGCACGACTTCGGCATCGTACTTCGCGAGCACCTCGCGGATCGTGAAGAAGTTGCCGAGCGACTTCGACATCTTCTCATTGTCGATCTGCACGTAGCCGTTGTGCATCCAGTAATTGACGAAGGTTTGGCGCGTAGCGCCTTCACTTTGTGCGATCTCGTTTTCGTGGTGCGGAAACTGCAGATCCTGGCCGCCGCCATGAATGTCGAAATGCTCGCCGAGCAACGTGCAGCCCATTGCCGAGCACTCGATATGCCAGCCGGGACGCCCGCGCCCATACTTCGAATCCCAGCCGGTGTCGGCCGGCTCGTCGGGCTTCGACTGCTTCCACAGGACAAAGTCGAGCGGGTCCTGCTTAGCGTCGTTGGCGGCCACGCGCTCGCCCGCGCGCAGGTCTTCGAGCGACTTGCCCGACAGTGCGCCATAGTTGGCGAACTTGCGCACGGCGTAGTTCACGTCGCCGTCGGCGGCCTGATAGGCGTAGCCGTTCGCCTCGAGCGTTGCGATCATGCCGAGCATCTGAGGAATGAATTCCGTCGCGCGCGGCTCGAGGTCGGGCCGCTCGACGCCGAGCGCGTCCGCATCCTCGTGCATCGCCTTGATGAAGCGGTCGGTCAGCGAGCGGATCGACTCGCCGTTCTCGACAGCGCGACGGATGATCTTGTCCTCGATATCGGTGATGTTGCGCACATAGGTGACCTTGTAGCCGAGCGTGCGCAGCCAGCGCTGCACGATGTCGAATACGACCATCACCCGCGCATGGCCCACGTGGCAATAGTCGTACACCGTCATCCCGCAGACATACATGCGCACTTCACCTTCATGAAGCGGCACGAAATTTTGCTTGTCACGCGCGAGCGTGTTGTAGATGCGCAGAGATTCCATAGAGACGATGCGTGGGCCGAAAGAAATCCGCTTGCTGTTCCCGGTGATACCGCGCCGGACGAAACCATGCAACCCCGCAAATCAAGGACATGCATGAAGACGGACATGGCGGCATGACTGACAGCATGTCGCGCAATGGTGCGGGATCAGGCTGACGTCAAGGCGGAGACGACCACGAGTGGCGAAAGACAGTCTGTGGTTCCACGGAACGCGCAGACCTTTTGTTAGAATGGGTCGGAGTATAACATCCCGACCTGAGCCTATGAAACACTCCAGCGGCCGTGCGCGAGGCGCGTCGGCGCTCCGTTCGGCGCTTTTTCCGGCGCCTTTCCCGGGGCTTGCCCCGAACTCGCGCGCCTCGACTGCGTCGCGCCGTCCCGCTTGGCTCGCCGCGTTGAGCGCGGCTGCGGGCTCGGCGTGCTGCGGTCTCGCCCTCATGGTCCTGCCATCGGCGCCTGCCTTCGCGCAGAAAGCCCCGACCGTCGCTCATGGTCCCGCCGTGCGCGACATGACGCCGGATGCCGATGCGTCAATCCAGGAAAAGAACTGGACAGCCGCGCTTGCGCAACTCGATGCGCGCATTACGGCGAATCCGCGCGACGCCCAGGCGAAGTTCAAGCGCGCCACGGTGCTCGCGCGCCTGAACCGCGACGACGAGGCGATTACCGCCTTCACCGAACTGACCCAGACCTACCCCGAACTGCCCGAGCCGTATAACAACCTCGCCGCGCTCTACGCGAAGCAGGGGCGCTACACGGAAGCGCGCGCCGCGCTGGAGACAGCCGTCAAGGCGAGCCCCGGTTATGGTCTCGCCTACGAGAATCTCGGCGACCTGTATCTGCGCATGGCGGGTCAGGCGTATCGGCGGGCGCAAAGTCTGGGCGTCGGCAACGGCACGACGGCCCAGCGTATCGCCGACATCGACAAGATCGTCGCCCCGCGCAAACCGTCCGCTGCGACGAAAGCCGCCCCGGCCGCTGTCGAGACCGACTATACGACTCGCGCCACGCCGAACATCGTCAATACGCCTGCCTTCCAGTTCGGCGGCCCGAACGGTTCGCTCGCGGTACCGCCGTACGTTGCGCCGTCGCAGTGAGCGTCGGCGGGCGCCGTCCGGCGCCCTTTTGTCTCACTAGAATTCACCCTGATTTCACCCGAGGATTTACATGAAATGGTTGATGTTGGCGCTCGGCAGCGCCGCCCTGATCGCGAACGCACCGGCAATTGCGCAGAACGGATCACAGGCAGCGCATCCGTCCGTTCTCTTCAAGACGTCGGACGGCGACATTCGCGTCGAGCTGTATCCCGAGAAAGCGCCCAAGACCGTCGCCAACTTCCTCGACTACGTGAAATCCGGTCAATATAACGGAACGATCTTCCATCGCGTGATTCCCGGCTTCATGATCCAGGGCGGCGGCTATACGACGAGCTTCGCGGAAAAGCCCACGCGCGCGCCGATTCCGCTCGAAAGCCGCAACGGCCTGAAGAACATGACGGGCACCATCGCGATGGCGCGCACGAGCGATCCGAATTCGGCCACGGCACAATTCTTCATCAATACGGTCGACAACGCCGGCCTCGACTATCCGAATCCGGACGGCAACGGCTACGCGGTGTTCGGCAAGGTGACAGCGGGCATGGACGTCGTGAAGAAGATCGAAGGAACGCCGACCGCTTCACGCGGCCCGATGAACGACGTGCCGCAAAAGCAGGTCGTGATCCAGTCGGCGACAATTGTCGGCAAATAAGGCAGGCGGATCACACCGGCAACCAGGTTGGGCAATCAGGTTGAGCAACGCGGGTTGTGCCAATCGGGCTGAGGGGTTTAGCAAACCGGACGGTAGACGGCGGCAGGCAATGCGCCCCGCCAATATCGCCGACAATGGACGCACGGGCGGCGCAGCAAGCGGGCTGCCCGCGCCGCGGCGCCCGATCGCAGACGACGCATTTTGCAAACAGGGCGACGCGCGCGCCGTGCGATGGAATGAGCCATCGTGGGCATGCGCGGCGCCGCAACGAACCATGCCACGGGCGCGAGCCGGTTGCCGCTTCGGCGGCGAAGCGTCGCGCCCTCCACTCACTTAGACCCAAAGGAAATCATCATGGTCGAACTGCACACGAACCACGGCGTCATCAAGCTGGAATTGGACGCCGACAAAGCACCGAAGACGGTCGAAAACTTCCTCGCCTATGTGAAAGCTGGCCACTACGACAACACGGTGTTCCATCGCGTGATCGACGGCTTCATGATCCAGGGCGGCGGCTTCGAGCCTGGCATGACGCAAAAGCCGACCAGCACGCCGATCGCGAACGAGGCGAACAACGGCCTGAAGAACGTCAAGGGCTCGATTGCAATGGCGCGCACGAATGATCCGCATTCGGCGACGGCCCAGTTTTTCATCAACGTGAACGACAACGACTTTCTGAACCATTCGTCGCCGACGCCGCAGGGCTGGGGTTACGCCGTGTTTGGCAAGGTCGTCGAGGGCCTCGATGTCGTCGACGCGATCCGCAAGGTAAAGACGGGTTCGAAGGGCTTTCACCAGGACGTGCCCGTCGACGACGTGATCATCGAAAAGGCGGTCGTCGTCGAATAAGACAACGCGCGGGTGCCGGTCAGTGAATCGGCTTATTCTTTAACCAGCGATGAGCCACTGAGAGAAGCACACTTCAATGCTGCAAGAAACGCCGCTGCGAAGCGTCGCTGCGGGCGTGCCTGGCGAGGGCAAACGCCCGCACGCGGCGCGCCCGTTCTTCTTCATCGCGGACCTGCATCTGAGCGAGGCGATTCCGCACACGGTCGCTGCGTTCGAGCATTTCATCCGTGTGACGGCCGAGCATGCGGATTCCGTTTTCATTCTCGGCGATCTGTTCGAATACTGGATCGGCGACGACATGCTCGCCGAGCCCTTCCCCGCCCGCATGGCCAAGCTGATGCATACGCTGTCGGAGCGCGGCATCGCGCTTTACATCATGCACGGCAACCGTGACTTTCTGCTGGGCAAGCGTTTCATGAAGGCGGCCGGCGCAATCTGGCTGCCCGATCCGTTCGTCATCACCGCGTTCGGCACCAAGATCGCGCTCACCCATGGCGACGCGCAATGCACGGCCGACCGCGGCTATCAACGTTTTCGCGGCTTCGCGCGCAACCGGCTCGCGCAGTGGCTGTTTCTCGTGTGGCCGTATCGCTGGCGCAAGGCGCTGGCAGAAAAGATGCGCCGATCGAGCGAAGCAGGACGCGCGCGCCCCGTCTCGCCCCGCTACGACGTGACGTCGGAAGGCATCGCGGCGCTATTCAGAAAGACCAGGACGGCCACCATCATTCACGGCCATACGCATCGGCCCGCGCTGCATCATGAGAAAGGCGGCATGCGCTGGGTGCTGCCGGACTGGGATCTCGATCATGGCGAGCGCCGCGGCGGCTATGTGCGCATCGATTCCGAAGGGATCAAGGCGCTGCGGCTAGACAAGTAACACCTGGGCGCGTGGCATCGACGCGATAGCTGCCTCGTCCTCGCCACCCGCCGCTTAGCGTTCCGCTCAACGTTCCTCCACCTCGACCTTGCCCTCGAGCGCCGCCGACAACCGGCGCAAATTCAGCAGTGCGGCATCCGCGCCTTGCAGCGCCTCGAGACTCGCGCCGAGACGCTCCAGCGCCGCGACGATCTCGTCGATGCGCTGCGACTGTGATGCCGCGTGATTGATGAGCCCGTGAATCGCGAGGGAAACGGGGTCGTCGGCATTCGGTGTGATGCCGTATGCGCAAAACCCCGGACGCGCCGCCGAGCTTACGCCGGCGCCGGACGAGGCCGTGGCCGTCGCGCTCGCCGCTGCCGGCACGATTACACGCGCCGGGTTGCCGACAGCCGTGCCGCCCGCCGGCACCGGCTTCACGACGACCGCGTTCGAGCCGATCTTCGCATCCGCGCCGATCGTGAATCCGCCCAGCACCTTCGCGCCCGCGCCGACGATCACGCCGCGTTCGAGCGTCGGATGCCGCTTGGCGCCGCGCGTAAGCGACGTGCCGCCGAGCGTGACGCCCTGATAGATCGTGCAGTCGTCGCCGACTTCCGCCGTCTCGCCGATCACGACACCCATGCCATGATCGATGAACACGCGCCGCCCGAGCGTCGCGCCCGGGTGTATCTCGATGCCCGTCATGAAGCGGCCGATCTGCGAAATAAAGCGCGCAAGCCAGCGCCGCTTCGCGCGCCAGCACGCATGCGCAAACCGGTGAAACACCAGCGCGTGCAGGCCCGGATAGCACGTGAGGACTTCCCAGGCGCTGCGGGCGGCGGGATCGCGCTCGCGGATCGTGGCGATGTCTTCGCGGAGTCTCGTGAACATGGCAATGAGGCTGTCGTAGGGATTGAGCGCCGTCGCGCTGCGTGCGGGGACGGGCCGCCGCCGCTGGCGTCCATGGCAGGCGTCCATTGCACGCGGCGAGCTTTGCTTATGACGTTTCGGGCCATTGTAGGGCGAATGCGCGAAACCTGCCGGAAGTCCACGCAAACGACAAGGTCACGCACGGCGCGGGCAAAAACGGCCATTCACGGCTGCCGGACGCTGTCGGATTTCGTCCGTCCGGCCACGGCAGGACGACGGCGAATCGCGGGTCAACGTTGGTCGCCGTCGCGCCCTTTCGTGTTCAGCAGAATATGTTTCGCGATGCCGCGCACAATGTTCACCTCTTCGCGCTCGAGCCCTGCACGCGCGAACAGCCGCCGCAGACGCGACATCAGCTTCTTCGGGTTGCCGGGATCGAGAAAGTCGAGCGCGATCAACGCATTTTCCAGGTGCACGTACATGCGCTCGATTTCATCGCTCGCAGCGAGCACGCCCGCGTTGCCGGCCGGCGTCTGCGCGCTCTCACCTTCGACCAGGTACGCAATGCGCAATTCGTACGACAGCACCTGGATCGCCTGCGCCAGATTCAGCGAGCTATACGCGGGATTCGCGGGGATATGCGCGAGCGCGCTGCAACGCTCGACGTCCTCGTTGGAAAGACCCGTGCGCTCGTTGCCGAACACGAGTGCAATGTCGCCGTGGGCGGCATGTTCGTGCGCCTGTGCCGCGGCGGCGCGCGGCGCGAGTTGCGGCGGCCCGTATTCGCGCGAGCGCGCCGTCAGCGCGAGCGACCAATGCGCACCCGACAGCGCGTCGGCGAGCGTCGGCACGACATGTGCCGATGCGAGCACGTCGTCCGCCCCGCTCGCCATCGCGATCGCTTCCGGATCGTTCTTCACGTCGGCCACGCGCGGCGCGACCAGCACGAGCCGCGAGAAACCCATTGTCTTCAGCGCGCGCGCCGCCGCGCCGACATTGCCCGGATGACTCGGCTCGACGAGCACGAAGCGGGTCGACGTAAAACCGCCCCCGAGCGTGCTGGCGTTGTCGGGAGCGGTGCTGGGTGAAGGTGAAGATGAAGGCAAAGGCGTCTGAACCACGATAAATATGGAAGAGCGAGGAAACGGTAATGGTAGCGCCAACTTGCCACCTGTTTCCATCCGCCGATGGGCCTAGACGGCGCTTGTCCCGTCGCCACGGCTGCATCCGTCAGGTTTCGCGCGCCGCCGGCACGCGCTACCCCGAACTGCCTCGAACGGGCGAGACTCAGGTAAAATCCCGATATTCGCGCCGTGCCACTTGCCTTTCGTGGGCAAACGGCTTATCGCATCGCTCTTCGTCAATTCGTCTCCGTCGACGGAATGTATGTCCAGGTTTTGACCCAGTCTCAACCGGCGTGCGTTTCGCGCGATTAACAGCTTGTTTTCAGCTCAATATCGGACAGCCGCCGCGCGTCCGGCTTAAGGATTCAGACTCATGCATCCCATGCTCAATATCGCTGTCAAGGCCGCTCGCCGCGCCGGGCAGATCATCAACCGCGCGTCGCTCGATCTCGACCTCGTGCAGGTCAGCAAGAAACAGCACAACGATTTCGTCACGGAGGTCGACAAGGCGTCAGAAGCGGCCATCATCGAAACGCTGACCACCGCCTACCCCGATCACGCCATCCTCGCCGAAGAATCGGGCGAATCGGGTAACGAGTCCGAATACCAGTGGATCATCGATCCCCTCGACGGCACCACGAACTTCATTCACGGCTTCCAGTACTACTGCGTGTCGATCGCGCTCGCGCACAAGGGCATCGTCACGCAGGCGGTCGTCTATGATCCGACGCGCAATGACCTGTTCACGGCCTCGCGCGGCCGCGGCGCGTACCTGAACGACCGCCGCATCCGCGTCGGCCGCCGCGACCGGCTCGCGGACAGCCTGATCGGCACGGGCTTCCCATTCCGCGAAAAGGACACGCTCGAGCCCTATACGCACCTCTTCGCCGACATGACCAAGGCGTGCGCGGGTCTGCGCCGTCCGGGCGCGGCGGCGCTTGATCTGGCGAACGTCGCAGCGGGCCGCCTCGACGGCTTCTTCGAACAGGGCATCAACGCGTGGGACATGGCAGCGGGCAGCCTGTTGATCACAGAAGCCGGCGGGCTCGTTGGCAACTACACCGGCGATTCGGACTTCCTGCACCGCAATGAGATCGTGGCGGGCAACCCGAAGATTTACGCACAGATGATTCCGATTCTGTCGCGCTACACCCGCACCAAAGAACAAGCAGCATAAGACGCTGAGCGTTGTCGAAAGGCGGCTTCGGCCGCTTTTTGCTTTTTGGGCGCCGCATGGCATCGCCAGGCGCACGAGGCGAACGCCCAGGAAACGGCCTGAGGCCGGCTAAGGATGCGTCGCGCGTCGAACGCAAAAATCCGGGCGCTGTGTTCCAATCGAAACCATGAAGAAAGGTTTCTACACGATCATCGCGGCGCAATTCGTGTCGTCGCTCGCCGACAACGCGCTTTTGATCGCGGCCATCGCGCTGCTCACCGAGATTCGCTCGCCGGCATGGATCACGCCGATGCTGCAGATGTTCTTCACGATCTCGTACGTGCTGCTCGCGCCGTTCGTCGGCGCGTTCGCCGACGCGCTGCAAAAGCGCCACGTGATGTTCATCTCGAACGCACTGAAAGCGGGCGGCTGCCTGATGATGATCGCGGGCGTCCATCCGATGATCGCGTACGGCGTGGTCGGCTTCGGCGCCGCCGCTTACTCGCCCGCGAAGTACGGCATTCTCACCGAGTTGCTGCCCGCCGAAAAGCTCGTTGCCGCCAACGCGTGGCTCGAATCGGCCACCGTGCTGTCCACCATCGTCGGCACGATGCTGGGCGGCGCGCTGATCAGCACGTACGCGACGCGCTTCGTGCAGCACGCGCAATGGCCGCTGATCCATTCCGCCGCCGACCTCGCAATGCTCGCCGTCATGATCACCTACGCGATCGCCGCGGCGCTCAACGTCGGCATCCCGGACACGGGCGCGCGCTACTCGAACCGGCTGAACGAGCCCGGCGAACTGGTCGGCGAGTTCGTGCGCTGCTTTAACGTGCTATGGTCCGACCGGCTCGCCCAGATCGCGCTGTGGGTCACGACGCTGATGTGGGGCGGCGCGGTCACGCTGCAGCTGCTCGTGCTGAAGTGGGCGGACGCAAATCTCGGGCTGTCGCTGTCGAAGGCGGCCGTCATGCAGGGGGTCGCGGGCCTCGGTATCGCCATCGGCGCGGCCGCAGCTGCGGCGTGGATTCCGCTGCGCAACTCGCTGAAGGTGTTGCCCGTCGGCCTGATCACGGGCGGCGTCGCCATCGCGATGGCCTTCTACAGCAAAAACCTCTTTCCACCTGACACGGGCCTGCGCGTCGGCTCATTCTTCACGCCCGCCTACATCGTCTTCGCCTACCCGTTGATGGTTTTGCTCGGTGCGCTGTCGGGTTTCTTCATCGTGCCGATGAATGCCGTACTTCAGCACCGCGGCGCAACCCTGCTCACGGCCGGCCATTCGATCGCCGTGCAGAACTTCAACCAGAACCTGGCGGTGCTGCTGATGCTCGGCGCGTACGCGATTCTGCTCACGGCGAAAATGCCCGTGCAATGGATCATCGCCGTGTTCGGCCTGTTCATCACGGGGATGATGTGGCTCGCAAAACGCCGCAGCGCCGCGAACGCGCACAAGGTCGACATGCATGCGCTGATCGAGGAGTGAGCGAAGCGTGTGCCAAGCATAGCCTCGCCCATTTTGTGACGGCAACCTGGCCATCGGGCCAGGTTCGCTCGATGCGTCGACGGGTTACACTCACGCCCTGAACAGTTACGCAAGAAAGACACGAGGATGGGCACTCAAACGGCAGCCGCAAGCGATATCGCGCAACACACCCCCATGATGCAGCAGTACCTGCGCATCAAAGGGGAGCATCCGGGCACGCTCGTGTTCTACCGGATGGGTGACTTTTACGAACTGTTTTTCGACGACGCCGAAAAGGCCGCGCGCCTGCTCGATCTGACACTCACGCAGCGCGGCGCATCGGGCGGCAACCCGATCAAGATGGCGGGCGTGCCGCACCATGCCGTCGAACAGTACCTGGCAAAACTCGTGAAGCTCGGCGAGTCTGTCGCGATTTGCGAGCAGATCGGCGACCCTGCTACATCGAAGGGCCCCGTCGAGCGCAAGGTCGTGCGCGTGGTCACGCCGGGCACGCTGACGGACGCTGCCCTGCTCTCCGACAAGTCCGACGCCTATCTGATGGCTGTGTGCGCCGGGCATAACCGGCGAGGCATCGTGACGACCGTCGGTCTAGCCTGGCTCAATCTGGCGAGCGGCGCCCTGCGCCTCGCGGAAGTCGCGCCGGATCAAGTCGCCGCCGCGCTCGAACGCATTCGCCCCGCTGAAATTCTGGTGGCCGACGTGCCGTCGTCGAGCGAGTCGAACGGCTGGACCCTGCCGTCGGGCTTCGGCGCGACCACGCGCGTGCCCGTTTGGCATTTCGACATCGCTTCGGGCACGCAACGCCTGTGCGATCAGATGGAAGTGGCGAGCCTCGATGGGTTCGGCGCGCATTCGCTGTCGTGCGCGTGCGGCGCGGCGGGAGCGCTGCTGCTGTACGCGGCCGCCACGCAGGGCCAGCAGTTGCGCCACGTGCGCAGTCTGAAAGTCGAGTACGAATCGGAGTACATCGGGCTCGATCCGTCCACACGCCGCAATCTCGAACTGACGGAAACGCTGCGCGGCACGGATTCGCCTACGCTCTGCTCGCTGCTCGATACCTGCTGCACGACGATGGGCAGCCGTCTGCTGCGTCACTGGCTTCATCATCCACCGCGCGATGCGTCGATTGCGCAGGCGCGCCAGCAGGCAATCGGCGCGTTGCTCGATGCGCCGCGTGAAGCCAGTCTCGACTCGCTGCGCGGCGCATTGCGCCAGGTGTCGGATATCGAACGGATCACGGGGCGCCTCGCCTTGCTGTCCGCGCGTCCACGCGATCTGTCGAGTCTGCGCGATACCTTCATCGCGCTCCCCGAACTGCGGGCGCAACTCGCCCCCGTGACGTCGGCGGCGGATTCCCTCGCACGTATCGATGCCTCGCTGGAACCGCCCGCCGGTTGTGTCGATCTGCTGAAGCAGGCCATCGCGCCGGAGCCCGCCGCGATGGTGCGCGACGGCGGCGTGATCGCGCGCGGCTACGACGCGGAACTCGATGAACTAAGAGATATTTCGGAGAACTGCGGACAGTTCCTGATCGAACTCGAAACCCGCGAACGGGCGCGAACGGGCATCGGCAATCTGCGCGTCGAGTACAACAAGGTTCACGGTTTCTATATCGAAGTGACGCGCGGCCAAACCGACAAGGTGCCGGACGACTATCGCCGCCGTCAGACGCTGAAGAACGCCGAGCGCTACATCACGCCCGAGCTGAAGACATTCGAAGACAAGGCGTTGTCCGCGCAGGAACGCGCACTCGCGCGCGAGAAGGCCTTGTACGATGCGCTGCTGCAAGCGCTGCTGCCGTTTATCGCCGACTGTCAGCGCGTCGCGTCGGCGCTCGCCGAGCTCGATCTGCTTGCCGCCTTTGCAGAACGGGCCCGCGCGCTCGACTGGGTTGCGCCAGGCTTCAACGGAACGGGCGGCATCGAGATCGAACAGGGCCGGCACCCCGTCGTCGAGGCGCAGGTCGAACAGTTCATCGCGAACGACTGCGTGCTCAGCCCGGAGCGCAAGTTGCTGCTGATCACCGGCCCGAACATGGGCGGCAAATCGACCTTCATGCGCCAGACCGCGCTGATTGCGTTGATGGCGTATGTCGGCAGTTATGTGCCTGCGCGGCGCGCGTCATTCGGCCCGATCGATCGCATCTTCACGCGCATTGGCGCCGCGGACGATCTGGCAGGTGGCCGCTCGACCTTCATGGTCGAAATGACGGAAGCCGCTGCCATTCTCAACGACGCAACGCCGCAAAGCCTTGTACTGATGGATGAAATCGGCCGGGGGACGTCGACCTTCGACGGCCTCGCGCTCGCGTGGGCCATCGCGCGGCATCTGCTTGCGCACAATGGCTGCCATACGCTGTTCGCGACTCACTACTTCGAACTCACGCAGTTGCCAGCCGAATTCCCGCATGCGGCGAACGTTCATCTGTCGGCCGTCGAACATGGTCACGGAATCGTGTTCCTCCACGCCGTCAACGAAGGCCCGGCCAACCAGAGTTACGGCCTGCAAGTTGCACAACTGGCGGGCGTGCCGAACGCGGTGATTCGCGCGGCGCGCAAGCATCTCGCGTATCTGGAGCAGCAATCGGCCGCACAACCGGCGCCGCAACTCGATCTGTTTGCGGCGCCCGTCATCCAGCTCGAAGATGCGGACGACACCCCGTCAACAGCGGCGCCGGACCCTGCAACACAAGCCCTCGTCGAGAGGCTGCGCGAAATCGATCCGAACGATCTGCGTCCGCGCGATGCACTCGATCTGCTGTACGAACTGCATGAACTGGCCAAGTCGCCAGATGCCCACGGCTAAGACGCGCGGTGCGCGTATGCGGCCGCGCCGCCGTCGCGCGCGCGGCTCGGCGCGCTCCGCCCTCGTGCTCGCTGCCGGGCTGTTACTGGCCGCGCAGGGCTGCGCGACGTTGGCGAAAGATGCGTCGTCTCACTACGCATTCGCTGTCATCGGCGGCACGCTCCAAAGTCCCGCGGACGAGCCGCTCACGCTGCGCCTGCTCGACGCGATCGGCCATGACCCCGACATCTCGTTCATCGTCTACGACGGCAACCTGAAGAACGGCAAGGAAGCCTGCCGCGACTCGCTGTTCGAAACGCGCCATACCGTGCTCGAAACATCGAAACCCGCCCTGATCTTCGTTCCGGGACAGCACGACTGGGCGGATTGCGGTACGGCCGAAGCCGGCGGCTATGATCCCGTCGAGCGGCTCGATCTGCTGCGACAGACGCTATTCGCGGACGAGTCGTCGATGGGACAGAATCCGATTCCGCTCGCGCGCGAAAGCGAAGTATCGCGATTTCGGCCCTATCGCGAAAATGTGCGCTGGCTGATGCACGATACGGTGTTCGTGGGGCTGAACGTGCCGGGGCCGAACAATCACTATCTGAACGCGGGCGGGCGCAACGGCGAGTTCGAGGACCGCGTCATCGCGAATGCGTTCTGGCTCGATCATGCTGCTGAATATGCGAAACGCCGCGACGCGCGCGCCATCGTCGTGCTGGTTCAGGGGGACTTCGATCCTGAGCGCTACGAGCGGCCTGAGCGATTTGCGTGGCTGCGCTTCGGGCATCGGTCGAAGCGCGACGGCTTCATGGAATTCAAGCGCAGTCTCGTCAAGCTCGCCGAAACGTTTCGCGGCCCTGTCGTGGTGATTCATCAGGACGACGATCGTTCGCATGCGAGCCTTATGATCGATCAACCGCTGCGCAACGACAAAGGCGAGCTGGTGACGAATCT
>BBSL01000491.1 GCA_001319865.1 Burkholderia sp. E7m39
GATCAGACGGCGAATCTCGTGATTGCCCAGTTGCTGTTCCTCGAAAGCGAGAATCCGGACAAGGACATTAGCTTTTACATCAACAGCCCGGGCGGGTCGGTGTCAGCGGGTATGGCGATCTACGACACGATGCAGTTCATCAAGCCGGACGTCTCGACGCTGTGCATGGGGCTCGCGGCCAGCATGGGCGCGTTTCTGCTGGCAGCGGGCGCGAAGGGCAAGCGGTTCGCGCTGCCCAATGCGCGCGTGATGATTCACCAGCCGTTGGGCGGCGCGCGCGGCCAGGCATCGGACATCGAGATTCAGGCACGTGAAATCCTGTACCTGAAGGACCGTCTGAACCATCTGCTGTCGCACCACACCGGTCAACCCGTCGAGCGCATCCAACGCGATACGGACCGCGACAATTTCATGTCGGGCGACGACGCGCAGGCATACGGCCTGGTTGACCAGGTGCTCCACAAGCGCCCGTAAGCAATCGCTGAAACACGGCTGATCCGGCGCGCTTTTTCCTCAAATTGGGGGAAGAGCGCCGGCGCAAAACCTTGTGAAATAATAAGACCCGTCTGAACGCCTGCGGCAAACGCCGTCACAGCTTTGCGCATCCGTCCTGCCCCGTACTGAACCGGGTGGGCAAACGGCGTATCATGTCATTCGAGTGTCCGGAGGCTCACACATCTATGGCGGACAAAAAAGGTTCGAACAGCGAGAAGCTGTTGTATTGCTCGTTTTGCGGCAAAAGCCAGCATGAGGTCAAAAAACTGATTGCTGGCCCGTCGGTGTTCATCTGTGATGAATGTATCGACCTGTGCAACGAAATCATTCGCGACGAGGCAGCAGGCGCGGGTCTGGAAACAGGCCTGTCGAAGTCCGATCTGCCGAGTCCGCAGGAAATCCGTGAAATTCTCGATCAATACGTGATCGGGCAAGAGCGCGCGAAGAAAATTCTCGCCGTCGCGGTCTACAACCACTACAAGCGTCTTAAGCATCTCGACAAGAAGGACGACGTCGAGTTGTCGAAGAGCAACATTCTGCTGATCGGCCCGACGGGCTCCGGCAAGACGCTGCTCGCGCAGACGTTGGCACGCCTTCTGAACGTCCCGTTCGTGATTGCCGACGCGACCACGCTGACGGAAGCCGGCTACGTCGGCGAGGACGTCGAAAATATCATCCAGAAGCTGCTGCAGAACTGCAACTATGAGGTTGACAAGGCGCAGCGCGGCATCGTCTATATCGATGAAATCGACAAGATCAGCCGCAAGTCGGACAACCCGTCGATCACGCGCGACGTGTCGGGCGAGGGCGTACAGCAGGCACTGCTGAAGCTGGTCGAAGGCACGATGGCGTCGGTGCCGCCGCAAGGTGGCCGTAAGCATCCGAACCAGGATTTTATCCAGGTCGATACGACCAACATTCTGTTCATCTGCGGCGGCGCGTTCGACGGCCTGGAAAAGGTCATCGTCGACCGTACGGAGAAAACAGGGATCGGTTTCGGCGCGAGCGTCAAAAGCAAGCAGGACCGCGACGCGGGCGAGGTGCTGCGCGAAGTCGAGCCGGAAGATCTCATCAAATTCGGCCTGATTCCAGAACTGATCGGACGTCTTCCGGTCGTAGCGACGCTCGGCAAGTTGGATGAAGCTGCGCTGATGAAAATTCTCGTCGAGCCCAAGAACGCGCTCGTCAAGCAATATCACAAGCTGTTCAACATGGAACGCGTCGAACTGGAGATCCGTCCGGCGGCGCTGCAGGCGATTGCCCGCAAGGCAATCCGCCGGAAGACGGGCGCGCGCGGCCTGCGTTCGATTCTCGAACAGGCCTTGCTCGACGTCATGTACGAACTCCCGGCAATGAAGGGCGTGAGCAAAGTCATTATTGACGACAATGTCATTGATGGCGACGGAAAGCCGCTACTGATCTACGAAGACGCGCCGAAGGTCGCGGGTTCGAATTGATCGGCTTCCCGATTTTTGAAAAAAAGCCGTTCATGGCGACGTGAACGGCTTTTTTCGTTTATCGTGTCGTCAGGATGGGCCGTTTTTCTGGAGTCACTGAACTTTTTCCCACACGCGGAGGCTTGCAATCTTTTTTGGCGGCCTCAACTATCGAACAAACTGATTCCACTCATGGGGAAATGAAATGTCAGGAACCCAACTCCTCCCGCCGGAACGCGTCACACTCCCGCTGCTCCCGCTGCGCGACGTAGTCGTGTTCCCGCATATGGTGATCCCGCTCTTCGTGGGTCGCCCAAAGTCGATCAAGGCGTTGGAAGCCGCGATGGAAGGCGGCAAGCACATCATGCTTGTCGCCCAGAAAACGGCGGCCAAAGACGAGCCGACCGAAAAGGACATGTACGAAGTTGGCTGTATCGCCAACATCCTGCAAATGCTGAAGCTGCCCGACGGCACCGTGAAGGTGCTGGTCGAAGGTCTGCAGCGCGCGAAGACGCTGTCGATCGAAGAGCAGGAAACGCAATTCTCGTGTGAAGTCATGCCGCTCGAGCCCGATCATGCCGATAGCGCCGAAACGGAAGCGCTGCGCCGTGCGATCGTCTCGCAGTTCGACCAGTACGTGAAGCTGAACAAGAAGATCCCGCCGGAAATTCTGACGTCGCTGTCGGGTATCGACGAAGCTGGCCGTCTGGCCGATACCATCGCCGCGCATCTGCCGCTCAAGCTTGACCAGAAGCAGCAGATCCTCGAAATGTTCCCGGTCATCGAGCGCCTCGAGCATCTGCTCGCCCAGCTCGAAGCCGAAATCGACATCCTTCAGGTCGAAAAGCGCATCCGTGGGCGTGTGAAACGTCAGATGGAGAAGAGCCAGCGCGAGTACTACCTGAACGAGCAGGTCAAGGCGATCCAGAAGGAACTGGGCGAAGGCGAAGAGGGTGCCGATCTCGAAGAACTCGAGAAGCGCATCACGGCCGCGCGCATGCCGAAGGAAGCCAAGAAAAAGGCCGACGCCGAGCTGAAGAAGCTCAAGCTCATGTCGCCGATGTCGGCGGAAGCCACCGTCGTGCGCAACTACATCGACACGCTGATCGGCTTGCCGTGGCGCAAGAAAAGCAAGGTCAACAACGACTTGTCGAATGCCGAGCGCGTGCTGGACGAAGACCACTTTGGTCTCGAAAAGGTCAAGGAACGCATTCTTGAGTATCTCGCGGTGCAACAGCGCGTGGATAAGGTGAAGGCGCCGATTCTGTGTCTCGTTGGGCCGCCGGGCGTCGGCAAGACGTCGCTGGGCCAGTCGATTGCGCGCGCAACGAACCGCAAGTTCGTGCGTATGGCGCTGGGCGGTGTGCGCGACGAAGCCGAGATTCGCGGCCACCGTCGCACGTACATCGGTTCGATGCCGGGCAAGATCCTGCAGAGCCTGACCAAGGTCGGCGTGCGCAATCCGCTCTTCCTGCTCGACGAAGTCGACAAGATGGGTATGGATTTCCGCGGCGATCCGTCGTCGGCGCTGCTCGAAGTGCTCGATCCGGAACAGAACCATACGTTTGCCGACCACTACGTTGAAGTCGACTTCGACCTGTCGGACGTGATGTTCGTGGCGACGTCGAACTCGCTGAATATTCCGCCGCCGCTGCTCGACCGGATGGAAGTGATCCGTCTGTCGGGTTATACGGAAGACGAGAAGGTCAGCATCGCGCAACGTTATCTGCTGCCGAAGCAGAAGAAGAACAACGGCCTGAAGGCTGGCGAGATCGAAGTCACGGAAGCCGCAATCCGCGACATCATTCGCTACTACACGCGTGAGGCGGGCGTGCGTTCGCTCGAGCGTGAAGTGTCGAAGATCTGCCGCAAGGTCGTGAAGATGCTTCTGCTGAAGAAGGCGGATAACGCGGTGACGGTCGACGGCAACAACCTCGACACGTTCCTTGGCGTGCGCAAGTACGACTTCGGCCTGGCCGCGAAGGAAAACCAGATCGGTCAGGTTACGGGCCTCGCGTGGACGGAAGTCGGCGGCGATCTGCTGACGATCGAAGCGGCTGTGATGCCGGGCAAAGGCAACGTGATCCGCACGGGTTCGCTGGGCGACGTGATGAAGGAATCCGTCGAGGCCGCGCGCTCGGTGGTGCGTTCGCGTTCGCGCCGTCTCGGTATCAAGGACGAAGCGTTCGAGAAGCAGGACATCCACATCCACGTGCCGGAAGGCGCGACACCGAAGGACGGTCCGTCCGCTGGTATCGCAATGACGACGGCGCTGGTGTCGGTGCTCACGGGCATCCCCGTGCGCGCAGATGTCGCGATGACGGGCGAAATCACGCTGCGCGGTGAAGTGCTGCCGATCGGCGGGTTGAAGGAAAAGCTGCTGGCAGCGCATCGCGGCGGCATCAAGCTCGTGCTGATCCCGGAAGAAAACGTCAAGGATCTGACGGAGATTCCGGACAACGTGAAGAACGCGATCGAAATCGTGCCTGTGCGTTGGATCGACAAGGTACTGGAGCTGGCGCTGGAGCGCGCACCGTCGCCGTTGCCTGAAGAAGAGCCGAAGGCGGCTGCGCCTGTCGGTGAATCGAAGGATGCCGGTGCGACCGACGTCGTCAAGCATTGATGATCCGGTGAGCGCTGCGAAGGCGCTCAGACATCGGTAAGCAAAAACCCGCGGCCTCGTCCGCGGGTTTTTTATGCATACGCGCAAACGTTTGGGGGCATCCCATCGAACGGTGCAATCGGTTCGATACCAGGGACGTCAAACAGCGAATGGCGGACTGGTTGTGTTTGCATCGATCGCTTTGCAAGATTTCGTCATCGAAAGCCGCTTGACGAGCGCCTCGAATCGAGCGCAACCCCGCTTGACACAAGGGTTTCGGCCCATTCTAATGAGTGGCCGGCAAATTCTGCCGTGCCGTACATAACCGGGCGCTTCAGGCGCTTTCATGATTGCCCAAACTACACTCACGGGGGCTTCTAATGAATAAAACGGAATTGATCGATCACATCGCACAGCAAGCCGATATTTCAAAAGCGGCGGCAGGGCGTGCATTGGATGCGGTGATTGGCGGCGTCAAGGGCACGTTGAAAAAGGGTGGTTCGGTCACGCTGGTCGGATTCGGCACGTTCGCCGTCGGTAAGCGCACGGCACGCACGGGCCGCAATCCGCGCACGGGCGCGGCAATCAAGATCAAGGCGGCCAAGGTTCCGAAATTTAGGCCTGGCAAAGCGCTGAAGGATGCGTTAAACTAATTGGCTCGCTGCTTGATGAACATGTCGATGTGAATCGGCACCGATAGTCAGGCGGCCAGCAAGCATTAATCCAAGCGGTAACAATCTCGGAGCGGGTGCTTAGCTCAGTTGGTAGAGCGGCGCCCTTACAAGGCGTAGGTCGGGAGTTCGAGCCTCTCAGCACCCACCAGTTCCAGATTGAGTGACACGCCGCGGCGTATGCGGCAAACGGGAGTGGTAGTTCAGTCGGTTAGAATACCGGCCTGTCACGCCGGGGGTCGCGGGTTCGAGTCCCGTCCACTCCGCCAGTATCCTAGAAAGGCGAACTCCGGTTCGCCTTTTTTATTGCCCGCTGTTGTACTATCGGGCGTTCCGTTTTTGGCATCCGAATACTGCCTCTTCAAGCATGCTCGATTTCTTCCGCAATCACCAACGTCTGATGATGTTCATGCTCATCCTGGTCATTCTGCCGGGCTTGGGCTTTGTGGGTATCCAGGGCTTCCGCGGTTTCTTTGACGAGAGCGCGAATGTCGCGAGCGTCAACGGACACAAGATCACGCGCGCCGAATACGACAATGCATGGCGTCAGCAGATGGACCGCGCGCGTCAGATGCTCGGCGCACAGT
>BBSL01000492.1 GCA_001319865.1 Burkholderia sp. E7m39
TCCGGCTTGTCTTCGATTCCGGCCAGGAGAAATGGAACGAGCGGCACGCGAAGCTGCTTGGACAGTTGACCATACAACCCATGAAACTTTTGCGTATAGTCCGGGCCGTAATTGGGCGGCACGTACATGCCGACGAGCAGCACCTTCGCGTGGCCTTGCTGCGCCTGTTCGATGATCGTGCGCAGATTGTCTTCCGTCGTACTGAGCGGGACGCCGCGCAGCGCATCATTGGCGCCGAGCTCCACGATCACGACGGACGGCTTGAGCCGCTGCATCAACGCGGGCAGGCGGGCGCGTCCGCCGCTCGTGGTGTCGCCGCTGATGCTCGCGTTCGCAACGTTATAATCGATCCGTTCACTCGACAAACGCTGGCGCATCAGCGAAACCCACCCGGTGTCGCGCGGCAGGCCGTATTCGGCGGAAATGCTGTCGCCGAGCACGACGATCGTCGGCTTCGACTGTTGCGCATTGCTGCCGGCCGCGTTTGCCGCAGCGGCGGACGGCCCCGCGTTGGTGGCAGCGTGAGCGGACGCGGAATTGGTCGCGGCGAATCCGACGCAAACACATGCCGTGGTTAGCGCCATCAACGACACAACGGCGCGCACTTTCAACCTACGCTTCACCATGCCAAAGAAATCCGATCCAGTCATCGAAGTGCGGGGTTTGTGCAAGAGGGTTAAGGATGCGACGGGCGAGTTGACGATCCTCGACAACATCGACCTGTCAATTCAGCCGGGCAGCCGTGTCGCGATCGTCGGCGCCTCCGGTTCGGGCAAGTCTACGCTGCTCGGGCTGCTCGCGGGGTTGGACAGCGCGACGTCGGGGTCGGTTCGTCTGCTCGGTCGCGAGTTGATGGAACTCGACGAAGACGGACGCGCCGCGCTGCGAAATGGATCGGTGGGTTTCGTGTTCCAGTCCTTCCAGCTGATGCCTCATCTGACGGCGCTCGAAAACGTCACGCTTCCGCTCGAACTACGAGGCGAGTTGCCTTCACGCGAGATTCACGCGCGTGCACGCAGACTGCTCGCGCAGGTGGGGCTGGGTGAACGGATGGGGCATTATCCGAAATTGCTGTCGGGTGGGGAGCAGCAGCGTGTCGCGCTGGCCCGCGCATTCGCCACACATCCCGCCATTCTCTTCGCCGATGAACCGACGGGAAGTCTCGATGCCGCGACGGGGCACGCCGTGATAGATCTGATGTTCGAAATGAATCGCGCCAATGGCGCCACGCTGGTGCTCGTCACGCACGACGTCGAACTCGCGCGCCGCTGCGACACGACTGTCACGATCGAAGCGGGTCGCCTGATCTGAGATGCACGCCTCAGAACACTAAACGGGGGCCGTCCAGCAGGGACGGCCCCGTTTGCTTCTGAGGTTTGGCCGAGTCAGATCAGCGCTTCAATGCCGCGCGAGCGCGGGCGATCAACGCCGAGGTCGACGAATCATGCTTCTTTTCGTCGACAGTCGAGGCAGTCAAATCCGCTTCGACGACCTTGCCGAGAATCTTGCCCAACTCGACGCCCCACTGATCGAACGAATTGATGTTCCATACCGTGCCCTGCACCAGCACCTTGTGCTCGTACAGCGCGATCAACGCGCCGAGCGAGCGGGCGGTAAGCGCGTCGACGAGCAACGTCGTCGTGGGACGGTTGCCGGGGAACATGATGTGCGGCACGAGTTCCGGCTTGTCCGGACCGGCCACCTTCTCAGCTTCTTCGCGCGTGCGGCCGAGCATCAACGCCTCGCTTTGCGCGAAGCAGTTTGCCAGCAGCTTCGGATGATGCGAAACGAGCGGGTGTTCGGGCGTCAGCACGGCGATGAAATCGATCGGCACGATTGTCGGGCCCTGATGCAGCATCTGGAAGAATGCGTGCTGCCCGTTGGTGCCGGGCTCGCCCCACGTGACGGCTGACGTGTCGTAGGTCACGAACGAGCCGTCGAGACACGCCTGCTTGCCATTGCTCTCCATCTCCAGCTGCTGCAGATACGAAGGCAGGAAGTGGAGCGCTTCCGAGTAGGGCGCGACCAGATAGCTTTGCGAGCCGAAGAAGTTGCGATACCAGATCCCGATCATGCCCATCAGCACGGGGAGATTACGGTCGAGCGGTGCAGTGCGGAAATGTTCGTCCATTTCGCTCGCGCCGGCGAGCAGTTCGTCGAACTGCTTCGGACCGATGGCGATCATGATCGACAGGCCCACGGCCGACCACAGCGAATAGCGCCCGCCAACCCAGTCCCACATCTCGAACACGTTGTCCTGTGCGATGCCGAACTTGACGACCTGAGCAGGATTGGCCGACACGCCGACAAAGTGTTTCGCCAGGTCGCTCTCCGGGCAGCCTTTCTGGACGAACCAGTCGCGCAGCGAATTGGCGTTGGTCATCGTTTCGAGCGTCGTGAACGTCTTCGAAACGATAATCGCGAGCGTTTCTTCCGGATCGATCTGCGTGAGCACGCGGTACAAATCCGCGCCGTCGACGTTTGACACGAAATGCGTGGAGATGTCCGGCGTCGCGAGATGCTGCAGTGCATGGACGACCATCTTCGGCCCGAGGTCCGAGCCGCCGATGCCGATGTTCACGACATGGCGAATGCGCTTGCCCGTATAACCCTTCCATTCGCCGCTGCGAACCTTGTCGGCGAATGCGGCCATCTTGGCGCGCTCGGCCTGTATCTTGCCGTAGAACGGCGCCGTCGGGTTGCTGGCGCGCAGCGCCGTGTGCAGCACCGCGCGGCCTTCCGTCGGATTGACGATGTCGCCTGCGAACATTGCGTCGCGGCGCTTCTCGACATTGGCCTCGCGCGCCAACTGCACGAGCAGCTTGAGCGTTTCGTCAGTGATGCGGTTCTTCGAAAAATCGGCTGCCAGACCGCCGCCGGCGAACGTGAATCGTTCGGCCCGGGTCGGCGCGGGATCATTCTCGGGTGCAAACCAGTCGCGAAGGCGCGCATCGCGAATCTGTCCGTAATGGGTTTGCAGCGAGTTCCAGGCGGGGAGCGAGTTGAGAGTCATAACCGTCCGTCTAACGAAGAAAAACGAATGGCCGGCCGCGCAGCAGGCGTGCCGGGGGTGATCTGCAGACGCACAGTTGGCTGAGCGGTCCGGTCGCCGGATGCGCGGCGGCGTGTCTCGTGCCCCGTCAGCGGGCGTCTGCGGTTCGCGCCGCGACCGGTCGAACGGCGCGGCGACGAGTCAATCAGTATAGCGGGCCAGGATGACAGCGGGCAGAGTCGGTCCTGCAAGCCACATAGCGGGATGCGCGGCGCGCACGCGGGCGCGTTAGTCGAATCGTGGGTAGACAAGCCGGTTCAACAGCTTGCGGACCATGGGCGCGAGTTCGCCCGCGGTCAGTCCCGCTGGACCTTTGCCGCGCCCCGTGAGCGCTTCGGCGGCCAGACCGTGCAGAAAAACCCCCGCGAGCGCCGCCTCGTAGCGCGGTAGCCCTTGGGCGAGCAACGCGCCGATCAGCCCGCCGAGCACGTCACCCGTGCCGCCCGTCGCGAGCGCGGCGTTGCCCGTGGGGTTGACGGCGACACGCCCGTCGGGCGATGCGATCACCGTGCCCGTCCCCTTGAGCACGATGACGCTCGCGTAACGTGCTGCGAGCGCGCGTGCGGCGGCGAGGCGGTCGCGTTGCACCGTTTCCGCATCCGTGCCGAGGAGGCGGGCCGCTTCGAGCGGGTGCGGTGTCAACACGCAGGGATCGTCGGCCGATTCGCCGCGCTGCTTCACGGCGTTGGCGAGTTCGGCGTGCCCGGCGATCAGGTTCAGCGCGTCGGCATCGAGCAATTTCGGCACATCCAGCGGCAGCACGTCGCGTAGCACCTGGATCGCGCGCTCGCGCTTGCCCATACCGCAACCGATAGACAGCGCGTCCATCTCGGCGAGGGGCAGGTCGTCAGGGGATGCAGCATCAACTCCGGATGTGGAGGATCGTAGGGCGGACTGCCCGTGCCGAGAAACGCGACGTGAACCTTGCCCGCCCCGGCGTATAGCGCGGCGCGAGCAGCGAGAATCGGCGCGCCGCACATGCCGGTGTCGCCGCCGACGACCGCGATGCTGCCGAACGTGCCTTTGTGCGTCGCATAGTCGCGCGGCGGAAAATGCGGGACGAAGAGGGCGGGCGCATTCAGCCGTGCGCCCGGCTCGCGGGAAGCTTCAACGCCGATCGATGCGACGGTCACGTCGCCCGCGAGATCTCGCCCCGACGCCATGAAGAGGCCCGGTTTCGCTCCGATGAAGGTCACCGTGTGGCTTGCGCGCACGGCGGCGCCGCCCTCGACGACGTTGCCCGTATCGCTGTCCAGTCCGCTGGGCACGTCGAGCGCGAGCACGCGGCCGCGCGTTCTTGCGCGCGCTGACAACTGCTGGGCGATCGACGCAAAAATGCCTTCGAGCGGACGCGTGAGCCCGATGCCGAACATGCCGTCGACGAGCCAGCCATAACCGTCGAACGACGCGGGTGCCGCGTTCGAGATCGCGACACCTGCCGCGCGCGCTTCGCTCAACGCCCAGCGGGCGTCGTCGGGCTTGACGTCGACCGGCATGCAGACTTCCACGGCGACGCCTTCTCGCCGCAACTGCGCCGCGACGACGAGCGCGTCGCCGCCGTTGTTGCCGGGACCCGCGACAATCCACACGGGAAGGTGTGGATCGGCCGAGCCGTCGTGCGCAATGTGTTCTACCAAAAATCGCGCGCCGGCGTGCCCGGCACGGCCCATGAGCGTGTGCGCAGGCAAGGTTGCTTCGGCGCTCTTTTCGATCTCGCGCAGTTCGGCGACGCTCAGAAGCGCACACGGCCGGTCGTGCGGACTGGCGAGAATGGCGTGAGGGGCGTGAGGGGCGCGAGAAGCGTGAGGTGGGGGCAGCGGGGCATCGGTCATGGCAACGTACCAGAGCAAGTGGGTACGTCCATGTTAGTGGCATCGGGCGTACCGATGCCAGCTAGCCCGATGGCATAGGACGAATGACCGGCCCTGCTATCCGCTGAAGCGTTCGGGCCGCACGGCCGCGATCGTGTCGGGCGGCAAATCGGACGGCGCGCTGGAGACGAGGCTCGCGATCAGCTTGCCGGAGCCGAACGCGAGGCCCCAGCCGACGGGACCGTGCCCCGCGTTCACAAAGAGCCGCGGATGCAGCGCGTTGCCCGTCACGGGCAGGCCGTCAGGCGATAGCAGCTTCACGCCCTCCCAGGGCAGCGCCGCCGAAATGCGCGCCGAACCGGGCACCCAGTCGTGCGTGGCCTGGCTGAGCAGCGCCAGCGCTTCCTTCGTCAGCGGTTCGGGCAGCGGCTGCTTTGTCTGACTGGCGCTTTGCAGCACCGCGCCGCCCGCGATCCGCAAGCGGTGATTGCTGCGCGTGATTGTGATGCGTTTCACTGCGTCGATCACGGTGGTATGCGGCGCGAATTCCTCGCGCGCGATCGGCGCGACGAGATTGTGCAGGCGCAGCGGGTGCAGCGGCAGGTTCAGGCCGAGCTTCTCCAGCAGCGCCAAACTGCCGACGCCAGCCGCGATTACCACGGCGTCGGCGCTGATCACATCGACCTCGCGCGAACGCGATCCTTCGCCGTTCGCGCGCGCGAGTTCGACGGCCGCGCGCTGATTGTCGAGGCGGATGCCCGTCACTTCGCGGCCGCACTGGAACCGCACGCCACCTTGCGTATCGAGCGTCTGCTTGATCAGCTTGGCAAACAGCGGACAGTTCGCCGTGCCTTCGTCGTCGAACAGCACGCCACCCGCGAAATGCGGCTCGAGCGGGACGGAATGCTCGATGCCCTGACATTCCCGCGGACTCAGCACGTGATGCGGCACCTCGAACTGGCGCAGCAGTTCGAGCGCGGGCTGCGTGTGCTCCCAGTCCTGCGCACTGCGCACGAGGTACAGCTGGCCTTTTGACTGCTCGAAATCGAGATCGAAATGGCGTTCGATGTCAGCCAGCGATTCACGCGCCGCTTCAATCAGCGGACGCAGCAGCGCGTATTGCTTCTTGAACGCGTCGGGCTCGGCGAGCGCCGACAGCTTGCGGACGAAATCGCGTACTTGTCCGTTGAAGCCGGTTTTCTTGATGACGCCGCTTTTCGCCGCCTGACGGTGCTGCATGAAGGTCGGGCCAAACCAGACGTCGAGCGGTGTGGGCAGCAGTGTGCCGCCGTGGCCGTAAGTGGCGCCTTGCGCGACGGTGGCGTGCCGCTCGACGACGCATACCCGGTGACCGGCCGCGCGAAGCTGGTAAGCGGTGGCGACGCCGACGATCCCGCCGCCAATGACGATGACATCCATGGTTAATTCGTGTTGCCCGCGGCGCGCATGGGAGCGAGGCGTATTCCGTGACATGCGGCGCAGCCCGACAATTCAGGCGGCGCCGATCTGGTGAAAGGCGGAATGATAGCAGCCAAACGACTCGCCCGGCACACCGTGCTTCGGCATAGGAACAATCGCTGCCTCGGGCTGTGAAACGCGGCGCATGCACCTGCAAACTGCGCGCGCGGCGCCTGCCACAAACGCGGACAATTTCATCTTGAATTGATGTCGCAGCGGCCGTGGCGTCACGCGCAGGCCGCAGAAACGGGCCGGCAATGCGCGCGGGAGGTCTCGGCGGGCAGGCCTGCCCGGCCTTCCCGGGTTATAATCTCGGACTTCCTTACGCCTCACGTCGCCGCCACGCGCGGCTGTCCGAACGATTGCCCAAGCCGTCCCAACGCAATCGCGCGCGGTACCCAGCGACGCAACCGATCGACGCAACGTCAAGTCCATGGCTCACTTCTCGTGTTTCCCCGGCGCTTCGGCCCTTTCCGATTTCCGTCAAACCCGCCTGCTCGATACGTTGTCGCGCATCGACGCCAGCATCGTCGGCGTGCGCGGCCAGTATCTGCATTTCGTGAACGCGCAGACGCCGCTTTCGACGGAAGACAGCGCGAAGATCGAAGCGCTGATGCATTACGGCGATCCGTTCGACGCGGGCAAGGACAAGGGCGCCGTCGAGACCTTCCTCGTCGTGCCGCGTTTCGGCACGGTGTCGCCGTGGGCCAGCAAGGCCACCGACATCGCGCATCACTGCGGCCTCACGCACGTGCGCCGCATCGAGCGCGGTGTCGAATACACGGTCGTGCTGAAGAGCGGTCTGCTCGGCGGCAAGAAGGCGCTGTCGGACGAAGCGCGCGCAGCGGTCGCCGCCGCGCTGCATGACCGCATGACCGAGAGCGTGGCGCCGTCGCGCGATCACGCAATGCATCTGTTCGACGAGCTGCCCGCCAAGCCGCTGCAAACGGTCGGCGTGCTGACGGACGGCCGCAAGGCGCTCGAAAAGGCGAACGCGGAGCTGGGCCTCGCGCTCGCCGAAGACGAAATCGACTATCTGGTCGACGCCTTCACGAAGCTCGGCCGCAATCCGACCGACGTCGAACTGATGATGTTCGCGCAGGCCAACAGCGAGCACTGCCGCCACAAGATCTTCAACGCGAGCTGGACGATCGACGGCGAAGCGCAGGACATGTCGCTGTTCAACATGATCCGCAATACGGAAAAGCTCAATCCGCAAGGCACGATCGTCGCGTATTCGGACAACTCGTCGATCATGCAGGGCGGCATGGCCGAGCGCTGGTTCCCGCGCAAGGCGGGCAGCAGCGCCGAGCCGGGCGAGCGTTACGGGCGTCATGAGGAATTGACGCACACGCTGATGAAGGTGGAGACGCACAACCACCCGACGGCCATTTCGCCGTTTCCCGGCGCTGCGACGGGCGCGGGCGGCGAAATCCGCGACGAGGGCGCGACGGGCCGCGGTGCGCGCCCGAAGGCGGGCCTCACGGGCTTCACGGTGTCGAACCTCGAATTGCCGGACGCGCGCGAGCCGTGGGAAAACGCCCGCGACACGACACAGCCCATCGGGCATCGCAATGCCGCCGATCAATTCGACGTGTACGGCCGCCCCGACCGCATCGCGTCGCCGCTGCAGATCATGATCGACGGGCCGCTCGGCGGCGCCGCGTTCAACAACGAATTCGGCCGTCCGAACCTCGGCGGCTATTTCCGCACGTACGAGCAGAACGTCGCGGGCCGGGTGCGCGGCTATCACAAGCCGATCATGATCGCGGGCGGTCTCGGCAACATTTCGGACCAGCACACGCATAAGCACGATCTGCCCGCTGGCTCGCTGCTGATCCAGATCGGCGGTCCCGGCATGCGCATCGGCATGGGCGGCGGCGCGGCGAGTTCGATGGCCACGGGCACCAACACGGCCGAACTCGATTTCGATTCGGTGCAGCGAGGCAACCCGGAAATCGAGCGGCGCGCGCAGGAAGTGATCAACTCGTGCTGGCAACTCGGCGAAGGCAACCCGATCCTGAGCATCCACGACGTCGGTGCGGGTGGTCTGTCGAATGCGTTCCCGGAACTCGTCGACGGTGCCGACAAGGGCGCGCTGTTCGAGCTGCGCAAGGTGCAGCTCGAAGAGAGCGGCTTGTCGCCGCGCGAAATCTGGTCGAACGAGGCGCAAGAGCGCTACGTGCTGGCGATTCCGCCCGCGCGTCTCGAAGAGTTCGCGGCGATCTGCGAACGCGAGCGCTGCCCGTTCGCCGTGGTGGGCACGGCAACGGCCGAGCGTCAGCTGAAGCTGATCGATGCCGAAGTGGCCGACGACGCCGCGCATCAGCCCGTCGACATGCCGATGGAAGTGCTGCTCGGCAAGCCGCCGCGCATGCATCGCGACGTCAAGCGCGTATCGACGCCGCTGCCTGCCGTCGATGTCACGCACATCGCGCTGCATGAGGCGGCCGTCAACGTGCTGCGTCACCCGACGGTGGCGAGCAAGTCGTTCCTGATCACGATCGGCGACCGCTCGGTCGGCGGCACGACGGCGCGTGACCAGATGGTCGGCCCGTGGCAGGTGCCCGTCGCCGACTGCGCGATCACGACGGTGGATTACGCGGGCTTCCGCGGCGAAGCGATGACGATGGCCGAGCGCACGCCGCTCGCCGTGATCGACGCGCCCGCGTCGGGCCGCATGGCCGTCGGCGAAGCGGTGACGAACATTGCGTCGGCGCCCATCGCGTCGCTCGACAAGCTCAAGCTCTCGGCGAACTGGATGGCCGCGTGCGGCAGCCCGGGCGAAGATGCCGCGCTGTACGACACGGTGAAGGCGATCGGCATGGAACTGTGCCCGGCGCTTGGCATCGGCATTCCCGTCGGCAAGGATTCGCTGTCCATGCGCACGAAGTGGGCCGACGGCAACGTCGAGAAGGAAGTGGTCGCGCCCGTGTCGCTGATCATTTCGGCGTTCGCGCCCGTCGAGGACGTGCGCCGTCATCTGACGCCGCAACTGCTGAGCCAGAAGGAAGCGGGCGAAACCGTGCTGATCGCGCTCGATCTCGGCCGCGGCAAGCAGCGTCTGGGCGGCAGCATTCTGGCGCAGGTCACGCAGCAGATCGGCGACTCGGTGCCCGACGTCGACGATCCCGAAGATCTGAAGCGTTTCTTCGCCGCGATCCAGGCGCTGAACGCCGACGGCAAACTGCTCGCCTATCACGACCGCTCAGACGGCGGCCTGTGGGCGACCGTTTGCGAAATGGCGTTTGCGGGTCACGTGGGCGTGTCGTTGAACGTCGACATGCTGACGCTCGACCCCGATCACGAATCCGACTACGGTGACGCGAAGGACTGGGCGAAGCAGACCAGCGGCCGCCGCGAAGACCGCACGATTCGCGCGCTCTTCAACGAGGAACTGGGCGCGGTCGTTCAGGTGCGTGCCGCGGATCGTGACGCCGTGCTGGGCGTGTTGCGCGAGCATGGTCTGTCGGCGTGCTCGCATGTGATCGGCAAGCCGAACGAGCGCGACACGCTGGAAATCTGGCGCGACGCGAAGAAGATCTACGAAGCACCGCGCACGGAACTGCATCGCACGTGGAGCGAAGTGAGCTGGCGCATTGCGCGCCTGCGCGACAACCCGGCCTGCGCGGACGCTGAATTCGACTCGCTGCTCGACGCGTCGGACCCCGGCATGCAGCCGCATCTGACGTTCGATCCCGTTGAAGACGTCGCGGCGCCGTTCATCGGCAAGGGCGCGCGTCCGCGCGTCGCGATCCTGCGCGAGCAGGGCGTGAACTCCCACCTCGAAACGGCGTACGCATTCGATCGGGCCGGCTTCGATGCGCACGACGTTCACATGAGCGACCTGCTGTCGGGCCGCGCGACGCTGGCTGATTTTACAGGCGCTGTCGCGTGCGGCGGCTTTTCGTATGGCGACGTGCTGGGCGCAGGCGAGGGCTGGGCGAAGACGATCCGCTTCAACGCGCAACTGGCCGACATGTTCGCCGCGTTCTTCGGACGCAGCGACACATTCGGGCTCGGCATCTGCAACGGCTGTCAGATGATGAGCAGCCTCGCGTCGATGATTCCGGGCGCCGACGCATGGCCGAAGTTCACCCGCAACAAGTCGGAGAAATTCGAGGCCCGCTTCTCGCTGGTCGAAGTGCAATCGTCGCCGTCGATCTTCTTTTCTGGCATGGAAGGCTCGCGGATTCCCGTCGCCGTCGCGCACGGTGAAGGTTTTGCGGACTTCTCGCAGCAGGGCGATGCGGCGCGCGTCGCTGTCGCCATGCGCTATGTCGACCATCGCGGCCAGCCGACGGAGCAGTACCCGTTCAATCCGAATGGCTCGCCTGCGGGTATCACGTCCGTGACGACGCCGGATGGCCGCTTCACGGTGCTGATGCCGCACACGGAGCGCGTGCATCGCAACGTGCAGATGAGCTGGCATCCGCAGGCATGGAAGGACAGCGCGACGGACGGCAGCCCGTGGATGCGCGTGTTCCAGAATGCGCGGAAGTGGATCGGCTGATAGTTTGCCCTGCGCGGGCGGCGTAGTTTTTCGCGCTGGTCCGCGCAGGTGTCGTAAAGCACCAAATGAAAAGGCCGCCCGGAAGGCGGCCTTTTCATTGAGCGGCGGGAGAGGCGCGCTTACTGAACGCGTTATTGAGCGCGCTTATTGAACCTTGGCTTTCGAGCGCAGTTCCTCTTCGAACGCCTGCAGTTTTTCCTGCTGCATCTGCTGCGCGATTTGCGCCTTGACCTGCTCGAACGGCGGCGGCGGCGTCTGACGCACGTCGTCGACGCGAATGATGTGCCACCCGAACTGGGTATGAACGGGCGTATCCGTCATCTGGCCTTTTTGCAGCTTTTCCGCGGCGGCCGCGAATTCCGGCACGTAAGCCTTCGGGTCCGACCAGTCGAGGTCGCCGCCGTTCTTGCCCGAACCAGGGTCCTTCGAGAACTGCTTCGCGAGGTCTTCAAAGCTCGCACCGGCCTTGATCTTCGCGATCAGATCCTTCGCCTGCTGTTCGTTGTCGACGAGGATGTGGTGAAGGTGATATTCCTTGCCACCGATCTGCTTGACCAGTTCGTCGTATTTCGCCTTCACTTCGGCGTCGGTGGGCTGGTTCTTCTTCAGGTACTTCTCGATCAGCGCGCGCAGCACGACCGTCTGCTGCGCGACGGCGACCTGCGCCTTGACGTCCGCCTGCGCCGGAATGCCTTCGCGGATCGCTTCCTGCATGAGGATTTCGCGGTTCACCAGTTCTTCGCGAACGGCCTGTTGCAGTTTCGGCGAATCCTGTTGACCCTGCTGCACGAGTTGCTGAATGAGCGCATCGGCGCGCGATTTCGGAATCGGCGTGCCGTTCACGACGGCGATGTTCTGTGCGAATGCAGGCGCGGCTGCGAATGCAGCCAGCAAAACCCAGTAGCGGGTGTTTTTCAAGGTCATCGGAAGTTTCCTAACGGGGCAGCGAATTGAATTCTTCTGGCGTGTAAGCCGTGATGGCGAGAGCGTGGATGCCGCGCTGCATGGCATCGGCCAGCGCATCATACACCATGCGGTGCCGCGCCACGCGGGCCTTGCCGGCAAAGGCGCCCGCAACGATCGTCACTGCGTAGTGGCCGCCAGCCGATGCGCCCGCGTGGCCCGCATGCAGCGCGCTGTCGTCGCGCACGGTGATCGAATCGACGGGCGCGAGTGCCGCGGTGATCCGTGCCTCGATGAGCGCGAGGCGTTCTTCAGGGCTGGCGTGGAGGAAAGCGTCGCTCATGTCATTCTTCCTTCATGTACTTCGACAGCCACAAGCTCTGGCCGACAATGAACACGACGAGACAGCCCGTCGCGCCGAACAGCTTGAAGTTGACCCACGCATCGGTGGAGAAGTTGTACGCCACGAACAGGTTGAGAATGCCGAGCAGCACGAAAAAGACCGCCCACACATAGGTCAGCTGGTTCCAGACCCGGTGCGGCAACTGGATCTGCTTGCCCATCATCGCTTCGATCAGGTTCTTGTTGAACGCGAGCGCGGACACGACCAGCACGACCGAAAAAGCCCAGTACAGCACGGTCGGCTTCCACTTGATGAACGTGTCGTTGTGCAGCACGAGCGTCGCGCCGCCGAACACCGTCACCACACCGAGGCTCACCCACAGCATCGGATCGACCTTGCGGTGGCGAAACGCGACCCAGGCAATCTGGACCAGCGTGGCGGCGATCGCGACGGCCGTCGCCGTGAAGATGCCCCACACCTTGTAGGCGACGAAGAACAGGATGATCGGGAAAAGATCGAACAGAAATTTCATTGTCGGGTCGGGAATCCGGAGAATATTGGGCGCATCGTGCGCGCGGCTTGCGGCGATTCGATTGATTTCGGCTGACTTCGGCGGATTTGTGCTGATCAGGCGGCTGCGGCCAGTCCGGCGAGTGCCGCGAGTCCGCGACGCGCTGGCGGGCGTTCGGCGCGACAGCGCCGACAGTCCCGCCGACCTGTCAAACCGCGCACGACGCTATCTGGGCTCGAATTGTAGCGCAGCCGGGTTGGGCGGTCGCGCAAGCTGGCAGCTGGCAGGCGCGGACGCGCCCGCCGCCATCCGTCACGACGAGCAGCTGACTT
>BBSL01000493.1 GCA_001319865.1 Burkholderia sp. E7m39
GGGCGGCAACCCCGCATATGCTTCGTGCTCGGGTTGCTCGTCGAACGGACGGCGCAGCACGGCAGCAAGGCGCTCGACCTCGGCAAAGTCCTTCTCCTTGGCCTGGCGGATCGCGGCTTCCGCGAGATGGTTGCGCAGCACGTACTTCGGATTGACACGGTTCATTGCTTCGGCGCGCGCGGCGTCGTCGCGGGTCTCGAACGCGAGGCGCGCGCGATAGTCGCTCGCCCATGCATCGAAAGCGGCGCGATCGAGAAACAGATCGCGCACGTGCGAATCGCCGTTTGCATCGTGCTTCGACACTTTCGACAGATGACGGAAGGTCAGCGTGAAGTCGGCGCGGTTCGCATGCATGATCTCGAACAGCTTGTTCGCGAGCGCGTCGTCGCCTTCGCGCTGCGTATCGAGGCCGAGCTTCGCGCGCATCCGTGCCTCGAGCGCGGGCGCAAAGCGCGTCTTGAAGCCTTCGAGCACGCGTTGCGCGTCCTGCACCGCGCGCTCGCTGCGCTGCGCATCGTCGTAACGCTCGCCGAACAGCGGCAGCAAGCCCTGCGCGAGACAGAAGAGGTTCCAGTACGCGATCTGCGGCTGCATCCGGTACGCGTAGCGGCCTTGCGAGTCCGAGTGATTGCAGATGTGATTCGCGTCGAAACCGTCGATGAAGCCAAACGGGCCGTAGTCGATCGTGAGGCCGAGAATCGACATGTTGTCGGTGTTCATCACGCCGTGGCAGAAACCGACGGCCTGCCATTGCGCGACGAGATCGGCCGTCGAAAGAACGGCTTCGTTCAGCAGCGCCAGATACGGGTCGTCCGCTTCACGGCAGGCGGGATAGAAACGGTCGATCACGTGATCGGCCAGCGCGCGCAGCGCATCGACGCGATCGTTCGCATAGAAATGCTCGAAGTGCCCGAAGCGCACGAAGCTCGGCGACACCCGCGTGACGACGGCCGCCGTTTCCATTTCCTCGCGGCGCACCGGCTGGTCGGAACCGATCACGCACAAGGCGCGTGTGGTCGGAATGCCGAGATGATGCATGGCCTCCGAGCACAGGAATTCGCGGATCGACGAGCGCAATACGGCGCGCCCGTCGCCCATCCGCGAGTAGGGCGTGCGTCCGCCGCCTTTGAGCTGCAGTTCGAAGCGCTCGCCGCCGCCTTCGACTTCGCCGAGCGTCAGCGCGCGGCCATCGCCGAGCTGGCCGGCCCACACGCCGAACTGATGTCCCGAATACACGGACGCATACGGCAGCGACGCGGACGGCCAGTCACGCGTCGTGTTGCCCGCGAAGAACTCCGCGAAGCCCGGCGCGCTCGCCAACGACGGATCGAAACCGAGCATTGCCGCGACCTCGGGCGCGAAGCCGACCACGTAGGGCGAGGGCAGCGGCGCCGCGGGCAGACGGGTCAGAAAGACATTGCCGAGTGCGGCGAAGCTGCCTTCGCGCTGGTTGTCGAGCGCGCCTGCTGCCGTCGACATCGGACCGGATAACCCTGCGTTGCATGGGGAAAACGACATATTGAGCGCCTCTTTCATAACCGATATTGTAAATGCGCGTCTGCCGCGCTGCAGGGCGCGCAACTGCCGCGCATCTGGGCGCACGGCTGGGCGCGCATTTGGGTGCGCATCTGGATGTACGCGGGCACGTTGCGCACCGTCGCGCGGCCTTCGTCGCGGACACTGTCAAAGCGACGCTTTCGAACGACAAGACAACACCACAGGGAGACCCACGCGTATGACGACGCCGCTCTTTGGACAGATGATGGACGTGCCGCTCACGGTCCCTTCGTTGCTCGCGCATGCATCGCGGCACTTCGGGACGGCGGAGATCGTGTCGAAGCGCATCGAGGGCGACGTGCATCGATACACGTATCGCGATTGCGAAAAGCGCGCGAAGCAGCTCGCGCAGGCGCTGATCGCGCTCGGCGTCGAGGCGGGCGACCGGATCGGCACGCTCGCCTGGAACGGCTACCGTCATCTGGAGGCGTACTACGGCACGACGGGCTTCGGCGCCGTGTGCCACACGATCAATCCGCGCCTCTTTCCCGATCAGATCGCCTACATCATCAATCACGCCGACGACCGCTACGTGCTGTTCGACATCACATTCGCCCCGCTCGTCGACGTGCTTGCGCCGCAGTGTCCGAACGTGCGCGGCTGGATCGCGATGACGGACGAGGCGCACATGCCGCGCATGTCGACGGCCGTATCGAGTTACGAGGCCCTGCTCGCGCAGCAGGACGGCGCGTTCGAGTGGCCCGCCATCGACGAGCGTTGCGCGTCCAATCTCTGCTACACGTCGGGCACGACGGGCAATCCGAAGGGCGCGCTGTATTCGCATCGTTCGACGGTGCTGCATGCGTTCGGTGCGTCGCTGCCCGATGCAATGGGCCTGTCCGCGCGCGACTGCGTGTTGCCCGTGGTGCCGATGTTCCATGTGAACGCGTGGGGCATTCCGCACGCCGCGCCGCTGACGGGCGCGAAGCTGGTGTTTCCCGGCAAGGACCTCGACGGCAAGTCGCTATACGAGCTGATGGAAGCCGAGCGCGTCACGTATTCGGCGGGCGTGCCGACCGTGTGGCTCGGGCTGTTGAATCATCTGCGCGAAGCGGGCGTGAGGTTTTCGTCGCTGGAGCGCACGGTGATCGGCGGTTCGGCCTGTCCGCCCGCGATGATCAAGATGTTCCAGGACGAGTACGGCGTCGAGGTGATTCACGCGTGGGGCATGACGGAGATGTCGCCGCTCGGCACGCTCTCGAAGCTCACGTGGGAACAGTCGCAGCGCTCGCCCGACGACCGGCGCAAGCTGCGCGAAAAGCAGGGGCACGTGATGTTCGGCGTCGACATGAAAATCGTCGGCGACGACGGGCGCGAACTGCCGTGGGACGGTGTCGCGTTCGGCGACCTGCATGTGCGCGGGCCGTGGGTGATCGACCGTTATTTCCGCGGCGAGACGTCGCCGCTCGTCGACGGCTGGTTCCCGACGGGCGATGTGGCCACCATCGACCGCGACAGCTTCCTGAACATCACCGACCGCAGCAAGGACGTAATCAAGTCGGGCGGCGAGTGGATCAGCTCGATCGACGTCGAGAACGTCGCGATCGCGCATCCCGCCGTCGCGGAGGCGGCGTGTATCGCGTGTTCGCATCCGAAGTGGACGGAGCGGCCGCTGCTTGTCGTCGTCAGGCGTCCGGACACCCACATCACGCGCGACGAACTGCTTGCGTTCTACGAAGGCAAGGTCGCGAAATGGTGGATTCCCGACGATGTCGTGTTCGTCGACGAACTGCCGCATACGGCCACGGGCAAGCTGCAAAAGCTGCGCTTGCGCGAGCAGTTCCGCGATCACGTGCTGCCGTCGGCGCTCGCGATCGACGACTGTCCGTTCGACGAAGCCGGCGACGCCCACGAACCCCGCGAACGGGCGCGCGCGAAAAGCGATCCGTCGTAGGCCTCGGGTTTACACCCAAGGTAAAGGCCCGCGCATGAATTGAACGATCGTGCTTTTTTGTGTATTCTGCCTGCTATCGCAAAAGGAACAGCGAAACGGCGGACAATGATCCGCAGGTTCCCATCCGGGCTGCGCGAGGCGCGCGGCCGCATAGCATGGAGGCAGGCAGATGGCAGTGGACTACACCACCCATGACGGCGTCGCCGTCATTACGCTGAACAATCCCCCCGTCAACGGGCTGGGGTTGTCCACGCGCGTGGGCATCATCGAGGGCGTCGAGCGCGCGCAGCATGATCCCGTCGTCAAGGCAATCGTGCTGACGGGCGCGGGTAAAGCCTTCTCGGGCGGCGCCGACATCACCGAGTTCAACACGCCGAAAGCGCTGCAGGAACCGACGCTGATGACGGTGATCAAGGCCGTCGAAGGCAGCGCGAAGCCCGTCGTTGCGGCGATTCACAGCGTCGCGATGGGCGGCGGCCTCGAGCTCGCGCTCGGCGCGCATTATCGCGTCGCTGCGCCCGGTGCGCAGATCGCGCTGCCAGAAGTGAAGCTCGGCATTCTGCCGGGCGCGGGCGGTACACAGCGTCTGCCGCGCGCGCTCGGTCTGGAGGCGGCGCTCAACATGATCGTGTCGGGTGCGCCTGTGATGTCGGAAAAACTCGCGGGCACCCCGCTTTTCGATCAACTCGTCGAAGGCGATCTGATGGAAGGCGCGCTTGTGTTCGCGCGCAAGGTCGCGGCGCAAGGCGGCCCGTATCCGAAGATTCGCGATCGCAAGATCGAGCATCCGAACGCGGCGGGCTTCATCCAGTTCGCGCGTAACAGCGTCGCGGCCGTCGCCAAACATTTCCCGGCGCCGCACAAGTGCATTGATGCGATCGAAGCGGGCGTGCTCAAAGGCTTCGATCAAGGCATGAAGGTCGAGCGCGAGTGTTTTCTGGCGCTGGTGCAGACGCCCGAAAGCAAGGCATTGCGTCACGCGTTCTTCGGCGAGCGCGCGGCGAGCAAGATTCCCGACGTGCCGTCCGATACGCCCGTGCGCGACATCAGGAAAGTGGCCGTGATCGGCGCGGGCACGATGGGCGGCGGCATCGCGATGAATTTCGTCAACGCCGGCCTGCCCGTCATGCTGCTCGAAACGAAACAGGACGCGCTCGAGCGCGGGCTCGCCACGATCCGCAAGAACTACGAGACCACGGTCAAGAAAGGCAAGCTGACGATGGAAGCGCTCGAACAGCGCATGTCGCTCATCGCGCCGACGCTCTCGTATGACGAGCTGAATGACGCAGACCTCATCATCGAAGCCGTATTCGAAGAACTCGGCGTGAAGGAGCAGGTGTTCAAGCGTCTCGACGAAGTCGCAAAGCCGGGCGCGATTCTCGCCTCGAACACGTCGACGCTCGATCTGAACAAGATTGCCGCGTTCACGAAGCGTCCGCAGGACGTGGTCGGCCTGCACTTCTTCAGTCCCGCGAACGTGATGAAGCTGCTCGAAGTGGTGCGCGGCAAGGACACGGCCAAGGATGTGCTCGCCACCGTCATGAAGGTCGCGAAGAAGATCAAAAAGACGGCCGTGGTGTCGGGCGTGTGCGACGGTTTCATCGGCAACCGGATGATCGAGCAGTACATCCGCCAGGCGCTCTTCATGCTCGAAGAAGGCGCGCTGCCCGCGCAGATCGACAAGGCCATCGAAAAGTTCGGTTTCGCGATGGGCCCGTTCCGCATGAGCGATCTGGCCGGCAACGATATCGGCTGGGCGATCCGCAAGCGCCGCTATCAGGAGCAGCCCGACATGCACTACTCGAAGATCGCCGACCGCCTGTGCGAGACGGGCCGCTTCGGGCAGAAGACGGGAGGCGGCTGGTACGACTACAAGGCAGGCGACCGCAACGCGTATCCGTCCAAGCAGATCGACGAGATGATCGTCGCGTATTCGAAGGAAAGGGGCGTCGAGCGCCGCAAGATTTCCGATGACGAAATCGTCGAGCGTCTCGTGTTCGCGCTCGTCAACGAAGGCGCGAAGATTCTCGAAGAGGGCATTGCATCGAAGGCGTCGGACATCGACATGGTCTATCTGACGGGCTACGGCTTTCCGCTGTGGCGCGGCGGTCCGATGATGTACGCGGACACCGTCGGCCTCTACAACGTCGAGCGCGCGATCCGCCGTTACGCGGCGCAGCCGAACGGCGACGCGTGGCAGGTTGCCTCGGGCATCGGCGAGCGCGCGGCGCAAGGGCGCGGGTTCAACAGCTGAGGCCGGATCGGCGAGCGTACACGCGCAAAGGAACCAGCGATGAAAGATGCCACTGAAGTTCTGCTCGTCGTCGACATGCAGAACGACTTCATGCCGCAAGGCGCGCTCGCGGTTGCGCGCGGCGACGAGATCGTGCCGCTCGCGAACCAGCTCGCGCGTCGCTTCGGCCATGTGGTGCTGACGCAGGACTGGCATCCGCCGTCGCACGTTTCATTTGCCGCGAATCACGCGGGCCGCCAGCCGTTCGAGACGATCGCGCTGCCCTATGGCGAGCAGGTGTTGTGGCCGGTGCATTGCGTGCAGAACACGCCGGGCGCCGCGCTGCATGCGGACCTCGACATTCCGCATGCGCGCGCGGTGATCCGCAAGGGGCATCACGTGGATGTCGACAGCTACTCGGTTTTTCTCGAAGCCGATCGCCGCACGCCGACAGGCCTCGCGGGCTATCTGCGCGACACGGGCGTGACGCGCGTGTGGCTCTGCGGGCTCGCGACCGACTATTGCGTCGCGTGGTCCGCGCTCGACGCGCGCGCCGCGGGCTTCGACGTCACCGTCATCGAGGATGCGACCCGCGCTATCGACCTGAACGGTTCGCTCGACAACGCCTGGCGCGACATGCGCAAAGCGGGTGTCGAACGCGTGCAGTCGGCGGATCTGCTGACCTGAACGCTGCGCCTGCCCAAGCGCGAGCTTCACACACTCATTGGAAACCTCGGACGGGAGCCCGCTTGGAGAGGCTTTCCGTCGAATCAGGAGACATGCATGACTGACGCCGTAATCGTATCGACTGCCCGCACGGGCCTGGCCAAATCCTGGCGCGGCGCGTTCAACATGACGCACGGCGCGACGCTCGGCGGACATGTGACGCAAGCCGCCGTCGAACGCGCGAAGATCGACCCCGCGCGCGTCGAGGACGTAATCATGGGCTGTGCAAATCCCGAAGGCGCGACGGGCTCGAACATCGCGCGGCAGATCGCGCTGCGCGCGGGGCTGCCCGTGTCGGTGCCGGGCATGACGGTGAACCGTTTTTGCTCGTCGGGCCTACAGACCATTGCACTCGCCGCGCAACGCGTCATTGCCGGCGAAGGCGACGTGTTCGTCGCGGGCGGCGTGGAGTCGATCTCGTGCGTGCAGAACGAAATGAACCTGCACATGCTGCGCGAAGGCTGGCTGATGGAGCACAAGCCGGAGATCTACTGGTCGATGCTGCAGACGGCGGAGAACGTCTCCAAGCGCTATTCGATCCCGAAGGAGCGTCAGGACGAATACGGCGTGCAGTCGCAACTGCGCGCGGCGGCGGCCCAGGAAGCAGGGCGCTTCAACGAGGAGATCGTACCGATCACGGTGCTCGCCGGCGTCGCCGACAAGGCGAGCGGCCGCATGTTCACGAAGGAAGTGACAATTGCCGCCGACGAAGGCATCCGCGCCGACACCACGCTCGAAGGCGTGTCGAAAATCCGCACGGCGCTGCCCGGCGGCGTGATCACGGCGGGCAACGCCAGCCAGTTTTCGGATGGCGCGTCGGCGTGCGTCGTAATGAACGCGACCGTCGCCGAGCGCGAGGGCCTGCAGCCGCTCGGCATTTTCCGCGGCTTCGCGGTCGCGGGCTGCGAACCGGACGAAATGGGTATCGGCCCTGTGTTCGCCGTGCCGAAGCTGTTGAAGCAAACGGGGCTCAAGGTCGAGGATATCGATCTGTGGGAGCTCAATGAGGCTTTCGCCGTGCAGGTGCTGTATTGCCGCGACAAGCTCGGCATTCCGAACGAGCGCCTGAACGTCAACGGCGGCGCGATCGCTGTCGGCCATCCTTATGGCGTCTCGGGCGCGCGTCTGACGGGCCATGCGCTGATCGAAGGCAAGCGGCGCGGCGCGAAGTTTGTCGTCGTGACGATGTGCATCGGCGGAGGTCAGGGCGCAGCGGGGCTGTTCGAAGTGGTCTGAGCGCGGTTCGCGCTGCTGCCGTGTCAGCCTCTGCCGTGTGCGCGCCTGTTGTGTTCCCGCCTGTTGGGTTCAAGCACCGGGCGCTGCGCAACTAAAGCAGCCGCGCCATCAACGTCCGCGTGCGAGAGCTCGCGGGCTTTTCCTTTGGCGGTTTCTACCGCCCGTCAGCGTGCGCCTGTTTTGTGCAACGCTTGCGCGCGATGGACCGCCCGCTTGCCGCTCTTCTCACTTTCCACTTCGTAGCGCAGATCGTCGTTCGATCCGGCCACTTTATGCCCGTCCTGATGCGTGCGGGTCGAGATCGACCGGACCACGCGGCCCGTCGTCATCCCTTGCGGCGTGTTCCAGCTGACGCGGTCACCTGCTTTCCATTCGCGGCTCATGATGCGCTCCCGATGCGTTGCCGATGGTTTTTCGCACGCGCATCCGTCGTTCCCGCCACTACCGACATCACTCAAGCGAACAGGGAAGGTGAACGCCTCGCGTGCAAGCGCCATGGACAAGGTCCTGTCAGGCACGCGATTCGCTAGCGGTTGTGCCCAGGCACCAGGAGAAAGCCATGCGAATACGGGTTGCCCGCACGGCTGCCGCGTGGGCTGCGGGGCTGTCGATCGTGTCTTGCGCGGCGCTCGCGCAGACCGAGGCATACACGAGCACGTCCGCCTATCTGTACGCGGGACCGGCGCAGGATTATCCGATCGTCGCGCAGTTGCCGGCGGGCCAGCCCGTTACCGTCTACGGCTGTGTAAGCGGCTACAGCTGGTGCGACGTGGCGATCCCGCAGGCGCGCGGCTGGGTGTACGGCGGATACCTTACGTATCCGTACCAAGGAAGCAATGTGCCCCTCATGAACTACGGCACGGCGATCGGTCTGCCGCTCGTCACGTTTTCGCTTGGCGCATATTGGGGCAGCTACTATCGCGGGCGTCCCTGGTACAACGATCGCTCCCGCTGGGAGCATCATCCGCCGCCGCCGAACCGGCCACCGCCGCCCCCAGGACATCCGCCGGGTGCTGGCCCCAACCGGCCGCCGCCCGCGCCGCCGCCCGGCGAAAGCCCGCGACCGCTGGGCGCCGATCACGGACACCGGCCAGGGCCACGTCAGCCGCCCCCGGAGAGCGGCGCGCCTGGCGCCGGGCAGCCACCGATGCAAGGCGGTCGACCATCGGGGCCGCCGCCGGGGCAAACGGGGCAGATGGGTCAGCCGGGTCAGCCGCCGCATGGACAGCCGCCTGCGCAGGGCGCAGGGCGTCCGCCGACGCCCCAGGCGCCACAAGCACAAATGGGAGGACGGCCACCGAGCCAACCGCCGGGACCGGCGCCTGAACAGGGCGGCGGCGCGCGCCCATCCGGCCCGCCGCCAGGGCACGGCGGCAATGGCGGCAATACGGGACCAAGGCCGTCCGGGCCGCCGCAGGGGAGCGGCGAGCACGGCACCAACCATTGAACCGCGCGGGCGGGTATTGCCTGCCGTCGCAGGAAGCAGCTAGAGACCGCTACAGCCCGCTACAGCCCGCTCACATCGCCCATCGGCAGCGACAGCGTGCCCTGGTCGATGAAGTGCGTTCCGCCGGTTATCCCACCCGCGAGACGTCCGCGCAGCACGTACGGAAACCGGCCCGTCTGCGCGCTGTCGGCGAATGCGAATGCCTGGCGGACGGCAGCGAAAGCGGGCACCGTCAGCGGTACGGTGACGACTGTTTCGCCGAATCTCGGCACGCTCCCCGCCTCGGCGCTGACGCCGCTCGCGAACGGCTTGCCGTTCAGCTCGAGTTCGACGGAGATGCCGTTGTAGTCGACGGCTGATTCGCTCGGGTTCTGCACGCGCAGTTTCAGGTTGAAACGCATTTCCATCCCTTGACCCTCGAGCGGCTCGATCCCCGCGACGTTCACGCGCAGGGGATCATGACCGAACATGCCGGCGCAGCCGCCGAGGCCTACCAGCAACGCGACGAGCAGAAGCAGACGGACGATGCGGGAGGCGCGGTCAGCAGTCATGGTCGTATACCTCACGAAAAACAGGGTGTCGTCTGGATTCTAGCGTCGCGCCGTGCGGCAAGCGCGCTCGCCCCGGCGGCTCCCGCGAGGAGCCTCTGTTGCCATTCCCGCCACGATGCGACCAATGTGCGACCAATGCGACTAATTCGACAATCGCGCCGCCCCGGCCTCGCGCGCGGCCGCGCAAAGCAAGCGTGTCGAAACGCTGACGCCGGCGCGCGTTTCGTTGTACCGTTCGGCGTCGTCTGACGCGCAACCTTCTGCATGAAACTAAAAATCGAAACTATCGTTCTCGCCGCCGATCTTGCCGGCACGTTTCTCTTCGCGATCGAGGGCGCGGTGGCGGCGATGCACAGCGGTCTCGACCTGCTCGGCGTGATGGTCATCGCGTTCGTCGCCGCGCTGGGCGGCGGCGTGACGCGCGACCTGCTGATCGGCGCAACGCCGCCCAATGCGATCCGCGACTGGCGGTATCCGGCGCTGACGTTCGTCGCCGGGCTGCTGACGTTCGTGTCCCACGCCTACGCGCAGGGGTTTCCGACGTTCTGGCTGATGGTGCTCGATGCGGCCGGTCTGTCGCTGTTCGCCGTCGCGGGCGTCGAAAAAGCGATGCTGTTCGGCATTCGCCCGTTCGTCGCGGCGCTGATGGGTACGGTGACGGGCGTCGGCGGCGGCGTGATCAAGGACGTGCTGCTCGCGCGCATTCCGTCCGTGCTCGTGAGCGACATTTACGCGACGGCGGCGTTCTTCGGCGCCGTCGTGGTGCTGCTGGCGCGCCGCTGCGGCCTGTCGCCGGCGACGGCGGGGGTTGCAGGCGGTCTTTCGTGCTTCGCGCTGCGCGTGGTCGCGGCAACCCACGGCTGGCATCTGCCGCGCGCGCAGCCCTGAGCGCAGCGCTTCGCGAAAACGTCGCGCGCCTCGCGGCTACTTCAGACCCCCGACGATCTTCTCCATCTCCGACTCGCCGAATGCGCGCATCGTCGATGTCCGCACGTTGCCTTGCGCGGCGAGCGCGAGGCCGAGGCGGGTGGTGGTTTCGTCGTCGGGCGATTCGAAGGTGATGACGAGGTCGTACGCGCCGAGCGTCCAGTTCACCGCGCCGACCGTGACGCCCATTGCGCTGCTGGTTTCGCGGAACGCGCGCGCCCGGTTGACGGTGTCCTTCGCGGTGCGGACTCCCTGATCGGTCCAGTTGACGAGCATGATGTAAGTGGCCATGTTGTCCTCATGAAGTGACGTGGCGGACTTCCGCGCTCGGACGCACGCTTTGGCAGGCGAAGGCATCCGCGGCGCGGACCGTGTTCGATGCGTGCATAAAGAGGCAAGGACGAAGGAAGACAAGGCGGCCGGGGCGCGTAAGATGATGCGCCCGCAGGCATGGCCGCAGGCTGGCGACACCCGGCTTTCGCGTTGCGCGCTGCTGCCGCGCCTGGTCGGGCTGATTGCCTGAAAAGTATAGGTCACGTTACGCGTGCCGACGCCCGGCTGCATCGGGAGAAAAGGTGCATTTGTCCTATGCCGTGCAGCCTGGTCCATCGCCGCACGCAGTGCGCGTATCATCTGGCGAAGCGCTTTTCATGGTGTGCCTGCATCATCCGCGTGCGGGCGGCGGCGCATGATCGTCAGAAGAGGTGACTCCGTTGATTCGTCATATCGTGATGTGGAAGTTCAAGCAGTCGGACGGCGCGACGCGCGAGCAGAACGCGTTGCTGCTGAAGCAGAAACTCGAAGCGTGCCGCGATGCTGTGCCTGGCATCGAGCATCTCGAAGTCGGCATCGCCACGCCCGGCCTCGATTCGACTTACGACGTGGTGC
>BBSL01000494.1 GCA_001319865.1 Burkholderia sp. E7m39
TTCACGGTCGGCAGCGTCAATACGCACGACGCCATCTGCCGGATGTTCGCGCGCGACGCGCAGTGCGTCGTCATGTCAGTCGACTACCGGCTCGCGCCGGAGCACAAGTTTCCCACCGCCGTCGACGATGCCTTCGACGCGCTCCAGTGGCTGCATGAAAACGCGCTGATCTATGGCGTCGACGCAAACCGGATTGCCGTCGGCGGCGATAGCGCGGGCGGCACGCTCGCAACGGTGTGTGCCGTGCTCGCGCGCGACGCGGGCATTGCGCTCGCGCTGCAACTGCTGATATATCCGGGCACGACGGGCCATCAGCAGACCGATTCGCACGAACGGCTCTCGGACGGCTATCTGCTGTCGGGCGATACCATCCAGTGGTTCTTCGAGCAATACCTGCGCGAACCGGGCGACCGCAACGACTGGCGCTTTGCGCCGCTCGACGGCACGCGTGGTGCGCCCGGTTTTCACGGCGTTGCGCCCGCATGGATCGCGACGGCCGAGTACGACCCGCTGAGCGACGAAGGCGAAGCGTATGCGCGCAAGCTGCGCGAAGCGGGCAATGCCGTGGCGTTCACGTGCTACGCGGGCATGATCCACGAGTTCTTCAAGATGGGCGGCTACGTGCCGGGCGTAACCGCCGCGCACGCCGATGCCGCGGCGGCTTTGCGCGCTGCGTTCGAGATCGGCCAGGAAGCTCGCTAGGCGATCTCGAAGGCAAAGCTGCGCTCGTAATCGCCCGGGCGTGTGACGCGGTGCGAGCCGTTGTCGTCGCTGCGTTCGCGTGCCGACACGCTCAGCCGTCCGTCTCGGGCGATCACCTGCAAGGCTGTCGTGCCGCGGGTGCCGTAGTTTGGCGTGTCGATGAAGGCCGCCGACAGCTCGCGCTCACGTTCGAGCGACACCCCTGTGGCGGGAAGCTCGTCGTCGCGCGCCACGCGCGGATCACGCATCAGGCCGATCAAGGTCGAAAGCGGCACGCGAGCGTCGTCGGCGAGCGCCTGAGCCAGTTCGGCGCGCTTGCGCACGAGCTTTGGCCAGGGCGTGTCGAGCACCGCGTTCGAGATGCCGTGCGTGCCCGGCGCGAGGAGCGTCGGCGCGGCGGCCGAGCGATTGCAGTACCAGGCGAGTTCGCGCCGCGTCCAGTCGCCGACGAGCAGATTGAAGCCGTTGTACATGTCGCCGTCCTGCGCGACTGCCAGCAGATAGTCAAGCGGTGCGCCGCTCGCGATGCCGTGATCGCCCGACAACCAGTTGCTGACCAGGGTGCCGCGCGTCGGCGCATCGGCCCGCATTTCGCTCGGCGCGCGATAGTTGGTGAGCGCCGCAAAGCGGCCGTCGCGCGTCATGCCGAGCCATGTGCCGCCGCCGACCAGGTCGCGGCCCGCCAGCAGGGAGGGCGCGTCGTCCCACCAATGCATCGGTTCGGCTGTGCGTTTCAGGAATTCGTCGCGATTCGCCGCAAGCGTGAACAGCGGGCCGTCAGACGCTTCGGGACGCCAGTCGAACACGATCAGACACATCGGAACAAATCTCGCTTCGGGGAACAGTGATGACCGCAGAAATGCGCCGCGCCCGTAGAAGGGCGCAGCGTCACGGGGTACGGAGCGTTGCGCGCGTCAGACTTCCGTCGGCAAAGCGTACGGAAGCGGCAGGAAGGTCAGCACGGGACCGTCGGCGGCGCCCAGATGCACCGTGCCGTTATCGAGCGCGCTCAGCTTGATCTCGACGAGGGCATCGACGCCGCCGTCCGGCGCAGCCGCCGTGTTCACGAGCATCCCGCATGGCTGGCCCGGATCATCGGCGTGGAACAGTTCGGTGCCGGGCACGACGTTGTCCGGTTCGCCCGGGACATTCGCAAGCGACATGCGCCGCTTGATGGTGCCGCGATACTGGCTGCGCGCCACCACTTCCTGGCCCGGATAGCAGCCCTTGCGGAAATTGACGCCGCCAAGCACGTCGAAGTTAATCATCTGCGGCACGAACTGCTCGACCACGCGCTGCGTGATGCGCGGCTCGCCGGCACGAATGTCGAGCCAGTCCCACACAGCGGGCGAGACGCGCTTGAGCTTCGCTTCGAGCGCTGGCAGGCGGGCCTCGACTTCCGCTTTCGGGCCGACCCACACGTAGCGCAGGCGTCCCGCCGCATCCGGCACGCGCACGAGCGAGCCCGCCGGACCGTCGACCTTGACGTGCACGCCGTCGGGAATCGCGTCGAAAACCGTCGACAGCGCCTTGCGCACATCGCCGGCGAGCCCGATGGCGAGCGTGTCGCTGGTGCCGTCCGTGAGCTTGGCCTTCGCGCGCAGCACGAACATCGACAGACGTTTCTGCACGGCCGGTTGCACGTCCTTAGACACCAGCATCCGGATCGACTCGCCGCTGCACCACACGAGAAACGACGCCAGCAGGCGGCCCTTCGGCGAGCAGTAGCCGGCGAGGCGCGCAGTGGCGGCGTCAAGGTGCTGAGTATCGTTGGTCAACTGCGCGTGCAGAAACGACGCGGCATCGTCGCCCGTCACGTCGATCAGGCCGAACTGCGGCAGGAGCATGAAAGCGCCCGCCGACAGCACGGTGTCGAACTCGTCGCGCGCGGGGCGCGCAAATACGGGAAGCGCAACGGAAACGGGGACGGTGGTGCCAGGCGCGGGTGCAAGCGGTGCGTTCATGGGTTCGGGGAACAGTCAATTCTGACTTTGGCGGAGGCAAGCAAGTATTATATTGGCTTCACTCAAACGACGTTTCCATGTCCCTCCTGAAGAAATGCCTCGTCGCCTGCATCGTGCTCGCGATGCTGATCGTCGCCGCCGCCTTCGGCGCGTATCACTGGGCTACCACACCCGTCCAACTCGCCACTGCGCAACTCGACGTCACGATCAAACCGCACAGCAGCCTGCGCAGCGTGACCACGCAACTGAACCGCGGCGGCGTGCCCGTCGAGCCGGAACTGTTCGTGCTCATGACCCGCGTGCTCGGCCTGCAGGCGGCGCTCAAGTCCGGCAACTACGAATTCAAGCAGGGCATCACGCCGTATGACGTGCTGCAGAAGCTCGCGCGCGGCGACGTCAACGAATACGTGGCAACGATCATCGAAGGCTGGACGTTCAGGCACATGCGCGCCGAACTCGATTCGAACCCGGCGCTCAAGCACGATACGGCGGGCATGACCGACGCAGACATCCTGGAGGCAATCGGCGCGCCCGAGGCGGCATCGGGCAGCGGCGAAGGGCTGTTCTTTCCCGACACCTACCTGTTCGACAAGGACACGAGCGACCTCGACGTCTACCGCCGCGCGTACCGGCTGATGAAGCTGCGCATCGACGAGGCCTGGGCGACGCGCGCGCCGGGCCTGCCGTACAAGACGCCGTACGATGCGCTGACGATGGCCTCGATCATCGAAAAGGAAACGGGCAAGGCGTCGGACCGGGCGATGGTCGCGGGCGTATTCGCAAACCGGCTGCGCGTGGGCATGCCGCTGCAGACCGACCCGACCGTCATCTACGGGATGGGCGACGCCTACACGGGACATCTGCGCAAGAAGGATCTGCAGACAGACACTCCCTACAATACCTATACGCGCATGGGCCTGCCGCCAACGCCCATCGCGCTGCCGGGCATCGCGTCGCTGCAGGCCGCGCTGAATCCGGCGCAAACCACCGCGCTGTATTTCGTCTCGCGCGGCGACGGGAGCAGCATTTTTTCTGACACGCTCGGCGATCACAACAAGGCCGTCGACAAGTACATTCGAGGGCAATGATGGCGCGGGGAAAATTCATCACGTTCGAAGGCATCGACGGCGCGGGTAAAACCACGCATCTGGGCTGGTTCCGCGACAAGCTCGAGCTGAAGCTCGCGGCCAGCACGGGGCGCGACGTCGTCATGACGCGCGAGCCGGGCGGAACGCAGCTCGGCGAGGCGCTGCGCGACATCCTGCTGCATCAATCGATGGATCTCGAAACCGAGGCGCT
>BBSL01000495.1 GCA_001319865.1 Burkholderia sp. E7m39
ACGCGCGGCGACTGGGTGCTGTCCGATCGTTTCACCGACGCGACCTTTGCCTACCAGGGCGGCGGACGCGGCCTGCCGCGCGACAAGCTCGAAGCGCTCGAGCGCTGGGTGCAAGGCGGGTTTCAGCCGGATATGACCGTACTGTTCGACGTGCCGCCCGATACGGCCAGCGAAAGGCGCAGCGCGGCGCGTGCGCCGGACCGCTTCGAGAGCGAATCGGACGCGTTTTTCACGCGCACGCGTGCCGAATATCTGCGCCGCGCGGAGGAAGCGCCTTACCGATTCGCTATCATCGACTCCACACGCAGCATTGCCGATATTCAGAACCGGCTCGAAGAACTGATCGCATCACTTTGATTTTTAAGCGATAAAAGATGTGTGCGTAGCGCTTGACCAGTTCAGCCGATACTTTGACTATTCGCTCCAACTCATTGAAACGAAAAGAGAAACAATGATTTATCCGTGGCAGACCGACGACTGGAGCCGCCTGCAGCAACTGCGCGCCCACTGGCCGCATGCGTTGCTGCTTTACGGGCAGGCCGGCATCGGCAAGCTGCGCTTTGCCCAGCATCTGGCACAGGGCCTGTTGTGCGAATCGGCATTGCCGAACGGCGAGCCGTGCGGCACCTGCGCCGCGTGTAACTGGTTTGCGCAGGGCAATCATCCCGACTACCGGATCGTGCTGCCGGAGGCGCTCGCCGCCGAGGCCGGCTTTGCTAACGCAGCAGCCGACGAAAAAACCGATAAGGCCGACGCGGACGACGGCGGCAAGAAAACGCGCACGCCCAGTAAGGAAATCAAAATCGACCAGGTGCGCGCGCTGCTCGATTTTTGCGGCGTCGGCTCGCATCGCGGCGGCATGCGCGTGGTCGTGCTGTATCCCGCCGAGGCGCTGAACGTCGCTGCCGCGAACGCGCTGTTGAAAACGCTCGAAGAACCGGCTCCCGGCGTGGTTTTCCTGCTGGTATCGGCGCGTATCGACCGTTTGCTGCCGACCATCGTCAGCCGTTGCCGCCAATGGCCGATGACGACACCCTCCGCCGACGCCGGCACGGCTTGGCTTGCCGCGCAGGGCGTGAGCGACGCGCCCGGGCTGCTGGCCGAAGCGGGCGGCGCGCCGCTTGCCGCGTTGTCGCTGGCGAGCGACGAGAACCGGCCGCTACGCGACTGGACGCTCAAGCAACTCGCGGCCGGTCCCAATTGCGATGCGTTCGCGTGCGGCGAGACCCTGCAGAAGCTGCCCGTGCCGCTCGTGCTCGGCTGGCTGCAGCGTTGGATGTACGATCTGCTTGCGCAGCGGACGGCGGGCACGCCGCGTTATTTCCCGGGCGCGTCGGCGGCGCTCGAGCGCTGCGCGTCGCAGGCCGACGCGAATGCGTTCGCGCGCTTCATGCGCACGGTCACGCGTCAGCGCGCGGTCGAGAATCATCCGCTCAACGCGCGTCTCGTATTCGAAGAACTGTTTCTCGGCTATCGCGATCTGTTCGTCTAGCGGCCGCGTGCCGCACGGGCGAGGCGCGTGCGGATCAGATCCGGCACCACCGTTTACTTCAAATCCAAGACATCGACATGACTTTTCAATACCGCGACGCCACGCTCGACGATCTGCCCGCTATCGTCGCCATCTACAACTCGACCGTGCCGTCGCGTCAGGTCACGGCCGATCTAGAACCGGTGAGCATCGAAAGCCGCCATGCGTGGTTCGCTGCGCATGGCCCCGAGAAGCGTCCGCTGTGGGTCGTCGAAGATCAGGGGAAAATCATCGGGTGGCTGAGTTTTTCCGATTTTTACGGTCGCCCGGCTTATCAGCACACGGCTGAAGTCAGCATCTATCTGGATGAAGCCGCGCGCGGTAAAGGTCTGGGCGGGAAATTGCTCGCTGCGTCGCTGGAAGCGGCGCCGAAACTCGGCATCGACACCGTGCTGGGTTTCGTCTTCGGTCACAATGAGCCGAGCGTACGACTGTTCCAATCGTTTGGCTTCACGGCCTGGGGCACACTGCCGCGCGTCGCCGTGCTGGATGGCGTCGAGCGTGATCTCGTCATTCTTGGCAAACGTCTGGACGGCAGCGGGACAGCGTAAGCATCCTGCCGCGTTCACATTTGTTTTCGGATTTTTCGCAGGATTTTTTCATGTTTGTCGACTCGCACTGCCATATCAACTTCGAAGGACTCGGCGATCGCTTGCCGCAAGTGCTGGACAACATGCGCGCGCACGCGGTGACGCACGCGCTGTGTGTGTCCGTCGACTTCGAAACGCTGCCGTCCGTGCTGGACATCGCGCGCTCGTACGACAACGTGTACGCGTCGGTGGGCGTGCATCCGGATCACGAGGACGCGCGCGAGCCGAGCGTCGCCGAACTGGTCGAGCTTGCGCAGCATCCGAAGGTCGTCGCGATCGGCGAGACAGGGCTCGACTATTACCGGCTGGAAGGCCGCTCGATCGACGACATGGAGTGGCAGCGCGAGCGCTTTCGCGTGCATATCCGCGCGGCGCATCGGACGGGCAAGCCGCTGATCGTCCATACGCGCGCGTCGTCGGCGGACACGCTGCGGATCATGGCGGAGGAGCGCGCAAGCGAGCCGGGTGGCGTCATGCATTGCTTTACGGAGCCGTGGGACGTCGCGGAACAGGCGCTCGCGCAGAATTTTCATATTTCGCTGTCCGGCATCGTTACGTTCAAGAACGCAACCGATGTGCAGGACGTCGCGCGCCGCGTGCCGCTCGACCGCCTGCTGATCGAAACCGACTCGCCGTACCTCGCGCCCGTGCCCTATCGGGGCAAGCCGAATGAACCTGCGTACGTGAGTTATGTCGGACGCTTCATCGCGCAACAACGCGACATGGCCGACGAAGCGCTCGCCGCCGCGACGACGGAGAACTTCTTCCGGCTGTTCAAGATTCCGGCGCCCGCAGGCCTCTGATTCACAAAACCAGCAAAATCAATTGGATAGGAATACTTTCTAAAGCAAGACATGAAGACAAATTCGATCGAGAGCCATCCGTTCACGCCGTCTGGCACGGCTATCTCGCGCGCGCCCGGGTCGCGCGGCGGCCTCGTTCGCTGGACGGCTCGGCTGTCGCTGGCGACGGGCATGGCGCTCGGCCTGCTTGGCTCACCGCCGGCGCAGGCCACGCCCGCCGACACCATGATCAAGGCCGTCAAGTTCGACGATGTGAAGGAAGTGAAAAAGCAGCTGGCCAACGGCATGGACCCGAACCTGACCGACAACCAGGGCATCCCGCTGCTCGTGATCGCCGCGCGCGAGAAGTCGGACAAGGTGGTCGCCGCGTTGCTCGAAAATCCGAAGACGGACATCGAAATTGTCGACAAGGCAGGCGAAAACGCGATGATGATGGCCGCGCTGACGGGCGACATCGACATCGTGAAGCAACTGATCGCGAAGGATGCCGAAGTCAACAAGAAGGGCTGGGCACCGCTGCATTACGCGGCCGCCAACGGCAACGACGACATCGTCAAGCTGCTGCTCGATCACGACGCCTACATCGACACCGCGTCGCCGAACGGCACGACGCCGCTGATGATGGCGGCGCGCGGCGGTCATGTATCGACGGTCAAGCTGCTGCTCGACAGCGGCGCCGACCTGAACGTCAAGAATCAGCTTGGCCTGACGGCGCTCGATTTCGCCAGGACATACAAGGAGCCGGACGTGGTCGACGGGCTGACGGCGCGTATGCAGCAGATGCAGCAGCAGGCGCCCGCCCGTTCGCCAGCAACGCCGGAAAACAGTGCAAAATAGCATCTCCGGCGCGCGTCACCACGCGCCGCAAAAGTACCCAGGATCGGCGGCCGAAAGGTCTGACACAGGACCGGGCTTAAACCAGGAAGGAAAAACATGCTGCGGGTTTTGATTTGCGCCAGCGCGCTCGCTGTGCCGTTGACGGCTGCCGCGTTTACGGGGGGCGACCTCAACAAGCTGTGTACGAAAACGGACATCGCGTCCCGTAGCGCGTGCGCGGCGTATATCGAAGGCGCTGCAGACGGCGTTTTCAACACGATCGACGCAATCGGCGGCACGACGGGGCCGCGCGTCGGCCAGTACTTCTGCCTGCCGCCCGAAGCGCGCTCGCAGCAACTGACTGACGCCGTGCGCAAGTACATCGCCGACAACCCGAACGTGGCGGGCTACAACGCCAGCACGGCCGTCTCGCTTGGGCTCGGCAAGGCCTTCCCATGCAAATCGGGTAGCTGATCTGGCTGCAGATGTGTCTGGACGCGCGCCGTGCCTGAGGCACGGCGCGCGTTTTGTGCTTTCGGCACGCCAATCGGCGGCAAGCGGGCGTACAGCGTGCTTTGTCCTGCCATTTCGCTGATCCCGACCAAGCCGTGCGGCGACGTCGTTTTTCCTACGACGGCCGGATGCACCCGGATGTGCAACTGATCAGGCGAAACCGCTGTCGAACCAACACCGAATAACGCACGCCAGCTGCGGCAGACGGCACGCGTTCAACGAAAGTGGAGGGACTGCGACATGGGCCGACTGATCGTCGTGTCGAATCGCGTGGCAACACCAACGGAAACCAAGGGCTCCGCCGGCGGGCTTGCCGTGGGCGTATTCGGCGCGCTGAAGGACACGGGGGGCGTGTGGTTCGGATGGAGCGGGGACGTCGTCAGCGAAACGGTGGCGAACGCGGGGCCCACGCTCGAAGTGGACGGCAGCGTCACGTTCGCCACGACGGGCCTCACGCGCAAGGACTACGACCAGTACTACCGCGGCTTCTCGAATGCGACGCTGTGGCCCGTCTTTCACTATCGCAACGATCTCGCGCGCTACGAGCGCGAAGAATACGCCGGTTATCGGCGCGTCAATGCGTGGCTTGCGCACAAGCTGATCAAACTGCTGGAGCCCGACGACATCATCTGGGTCCATGATTACCATCTGATTCCGTTTGCTGAGGCTTTGCGCGCGGAAGGCATTAGGAACCGAATCGGATTTTTCCTGCACATTCCGTTTCCGGCGCCGCAGATTCTGCTCAACATTCCGCCGCACGAAGAACTCGTGAAGTCGCTGTGCTGCTACGACCTGATCGGCTTCCAGACTGAAAACGACGAACTCGCATTTCACGACTATCTGCGCCGGCATGCTCGCGGCACGGTATCGAGCGACGGTCGCGCCGAAGCGTTCGGACGCACGTTGCGCACGGGCGTCTACAGGATCGGCGTGTTTCCCGACGAAATCGCCGAGCAAGCCAAGCGTTACGAGAGCCGCCAGCATGTGCTCGATCTGAAGCAGAGTCTCGAAGGACGCAAGCTGATCATGAGCGTCGATCGCCTCGACTATTCGAAAGGTCTCGTCGAGCGCTTCTGCGCGTTCGAGGCGCTGCTCGAACGTTCGCCCGAGTGGCGCGGCAACGTCACCCTCGTGCAGATCGCACCGCCGACACGCTCCGACGTCACAACCTACCAGGACATTCGTCAGCAACTCGAGTACGAAGCAGGGCGCATCAACGGAAAATTCTCAGGGCTGGACTACACGCCGATCCGTTATCTAAATCAGCGCTACGACCGCTGGAAGCTGATGTCGCTGTTCCGCGAATCGCAAGTCGGCTTCGTGACGCCTTTGCACGACGGCATGAATCTCGTCGCAAAGGAATACATCGCCGCACAAAATCCGGACGACCCGGGCGTACTGGTGCTGTCCATGTTTGCGGGTGCGGCGGCCGAACTGGAAGGCGCGCTGATCGTCAATCCGCACGACTCAATCGGAATGTGCGAGGCCTTGCAGCGCGCGCTCGCGATGCCGCTGGACGAGCGCAAGCGGCGTCACGAGCTGGATATGGAAGCGTTGCGCAAGAACGATCTTGGCGTCTGGCGTGACTCGTTTCTGCGCGATTTGCGCAGCGTGCCGCTCGCCGAGCCGTCGAACAAGGCGGGCGAGTCTTGAATGCGCGCGTTGAATTCATTCGCTATCCAGACTAATCCCGTTTTGTCCGATCCGCGTTCTGCCCATGTGGAGCGCGGATGCTGACCACGCTCGCGGTTGCCAACTATCGTTCGCTGCGCGATCTGATCGTGCCGCTCGGACGGCTGAACGTGATCACGGGGCCGAACGGCAGCGGCAAGTCGAGCGTGTATCGGGCGCTACGGCTGC
>BBSL01000496.1 GCA_001319865.1 Burkholderia sp. E7m39
TTCTCGCGCGCGATGCTCGCGGGCGAGGCGCCCGTGCAGGGCACGCGCCGCTCGGAGCCCGTCAATCTGCGGCTCGGTTTTGCAGGCGACGACTTCGGCTACGCGATCGATCTCGGGCTGCCCGTGCCGGGGCAGACGCAGTTTGCGCTCGATCCCGTCATCAAGCGCGAATGCATCTGGAGCGGTCCCGTATTGCGGCCTTCGGCGTTACTGGTCGACCGCCACGGCGCATCGGTTCGCACACGCGCCGACGACGGCGAATGGCAGACCATTCCGCATTCGGTCGCAAGCTTCGACAGCATGATGACGGAGTTCTCCGATCCCCGTAGCGCGCCCGAGATGATTGCCGTGCGCGAGCAGATTCGCTCCTGGCGCTTCTACGATCATTTCAGAACGGATGCCGAATCACCCATTCGGTTGCCGCAGATCGGCACGCATACGCCCGTTCTCAGCGACGACGGCGCGGATCTCGCAGCGGCACTGCAAACCGTCCGCGAAATCGGCGACGCCACGGCGCTCGACGCCGCTATCGACGATGCATTTCGCGGCTCGCGCGTGCAGATCGTCAACGTAGAAGGACGCTTCGAAGTGACGATGCAGCAGCCGGGCCTGCTGCGCGCGTTGAAGGCGGCAGAATTGTCCGACGGCACGCTGCGTTATCTGCTGCTCGTCGCCGCGCTGCTCACGCCGCGGCCGCCCGCGCTGCTCGTGCTCAACGAACCGGAAACGAGCCTGCACCCGGACCTGCTGCCGGCGCTGGCGCGGCTGATAGCGCGGGCGTCGCTGCGCTCGCAGGTCATCGTCGTGTCACATGCGGCGCGGCTCATCGCGGCCCTGGAGCGCGAGCCGGCAAGCGAGTCCGTCGTGCTCGACAAGCAACTGGGCGCAACCCGCATCGCCGATGCCGACTCGCGCGATTTGCCCGCGTGGAAGTGGCCGGCGCGGTGACAGAGCAGGGCCCAGAGGGCGAGCGAGAGCGCGGGAAACGAGTGTTTCCCGACTGTAACAGCGTCATGCAATTGCAATAGCTGGGGCGTTGCAGACAACGCCGGGCAATAATCGACAGATGGACACGCGAGGCCCACGCTCGACTGCGCACGCTTTTCGAAGGCCAGCAGGGACCGAATGGCCAGCTCACCTAGGGTTGACCCGACACCGACGCCACATCGACACGACGCTGCGTGCGGGCAAACCCGACATTGTGCAGCAAAGTGCATCGAATCATCGCTGGGCGTTTGATCGGCTGGCGGCCTGCTGTCATACTCGTTCGCCACGGCATGCTGCGACCGGCCCGGCGTGAAAAATGGAGACACAGATGAGAATTGCGCAGATCGCCCCTTTGACGGAATCGGTGCCGCCCAAACTGTATGGCGGGACGGAGCGGGTCGTGTCGTACATCACCGAGGCGCTCGTCGACCTGGGCCATGACGTGACGCTGTTTGCAAGCGGCGATTCCGTCACGAGCGCGAAGCTCGAGCCGGTGTGGCCGCGCGCGCTACGCCTGGACCCGGGCATTCGCGACCGCATTGCGCCGCACATGCTGCTGATGGAACTCGTGCGCCGTCAGGCCGAAGACTTCGACGTGCTGCACTTTCACATGGACTACTACTCGTTTTCGGTGTTCAAGCGCCAGGACACGCCGTTCGTGACGACCTTGCACGGGCGACTGGATTTGCCCGAGCAGCAACCCGTGTTCGATACGTTCAACACGGCGCCCGTCATCTCGATCTCGAATTCGCAGCGTCATCCGCTGCCGCAGGCGCGCTGGCTCAGCACGGTCTACCACGGCCTGCCGGAAACGCTCTACACCCCGCAGCCCGTCGAACCGAAGTACCTCGCGTTTCTTGGCCGCATCTCGCCCGAAAAGCGTGTGGATACGGCAATCCGCATCGCGGGCCGCTGCGGCTTGCCGATCCGCATCGCCGCGAAAGTCGATGCCGCCGACGCCGAATATTTCGAGCGCGACATCAAGCCCTTGCTCGATCTGCCGTACGTCGAATTTATCGGCGAGATCGCTGACGACAAGAAGGCGGATTTTCTGTCGGGCGCGCATGCGCTGCTGTTTCCGATCGACTGGCCGGAGCCGTTCGGGCTGGTGATGATCGAAGCGATGGCATGCGGCACCCCCGTCATCGCGTTCAATCGCGGCTCCGTGCCCGAAGTAATCGACGATGGCGTGTCGGGCTTCATCGTCGAAGACGAAATCGGCGCGGTGGCGGCCATCAACCGGCTGCACAGGCTGCCTCGCGCGACCGTGCGCAAGCGTTTCGAAGAACGCTTTACTTCGCACCGGATGGCGCAGCAGTACGTCGAGGCGTATCAGTCGGTGATACGCGCGCAGAAACGCTCGCGTTTCAAGGTGATCGACGCATCGTCGACCAGTTGACGGCGGGGTATCCGGCTCGCGCCAAGAGCCGTCAAGAACCGGACATGTGCAAATGACAGGTGTAAAGAAAGGGCGGCGCAGCCAGAGGGCTGCGTCGCCCTTTGTCATGTTCGCCCGCCATCGGACTGCGGTGACAGCGTTGCTGCCGCTGCCGTCGGCGGGCTGCCGGAACTCCCCTGGGCGGACTTGCATCCGCGCCGCGCTTCGTCGCTTATGCTGCGGCGGCGAGACGAGCGGCCGCCGTATGGTCAGATCTTGAGCTTCGACACCTTCGTGCCCGCCAGCGACACATCGGCCATCAGACCAGCATTGGTCAGAATGAACACTTCGACGGGCGCGGTCGCCGTGGTCGAGTCGACGGCGCCGTTGGCTCCCATCTTGACGAGCGCGACGGACGCGTCGGCGCCCACCGACCAGCCATCCGAACTGCGGAATTTGTCGAGCGCGTCCTGCGTCATGAAGAGGAAAATGATCGCCTTCGACTGCGCGCCCGCCTGCAGGCCGAACGAGCCTGAGATCGTGCTGTAGTAGCCGACGGTGCTGCCGCCCACCCGCAGCGAGCCCTCGCCGTACTGGCCGCCGACCACGAAGCCGACCTGCAGCACGGAAGGAAACACCAGGATGCCGCGCGCCTTCGCGACGAGCTCACGAGAGCCCTGCACGGTGGTGTAGAGCCGGGACATCGTGCCATCGACGCTGGCGTCGATCGACTGCCGTTTCGACATGTCCGTCGCGGCAGATTCCCCGCTGTTCTTGGTAGTGGTGCAGCCGGCCAGTGCAAGGGTTCCGAAAGCGAGCGCGGCGGTACTCTTCAGCATGAAGTTTCGTCTTTGCATCGTTTTTCTCCATCGTGGTTCCGGGGTGCAGCCTCAGTTCACGCGGGTTGCCTAGTGAGTTATATCACACGATCCCATAAAGCAAGCGTTCAAGGGACACCGCGCAAACCCTTGTGCGACGGGCCACTGCGCGATAGTCAGCGTTTCGTTGGGTAATTCTGGCCGGATCACAAACGGGTGCGGATACATGGGATGCGGCGTACGCGCTCGCGTCGCCGGCATCGGAACAAGCCGGATTGTCCGCAGCGCCCGCGCGCCTTGGCGGCGCATCGGGCCAGGTCGGATTTACCGGTTTTCGCGCCCGCCCCGACACGCTGTAAGCAAAGGGAAAGTGTTGCGGGAAAGCCGCATCGGCGGATTCGGATCTGAGCGCGGGCGCGTCAGTGATTCTGATTCGCAGCGCTCTTGTTGACGGGTGGCCGCCGCAGCGCGCGACGCACCACGCCGATGACAAAACCGATCGCGAAGATGGTGGCGGCCGGCACGACCCAATATCCGACGAACGCGTGCCACAGGTAGCTCGCCAGTGTGCTCTTGCGGACGTCATATTCGTTGAGCGCCTCCTGCTGGCGCGGCGCGTTGGCGGCCAGAACGTCGGCGGGGCAGCCGGCCGCCCGCGCGTCGTCGGGTGTGCCGCGGCAGCGCGCGGCGGCGCCTGCGGCGCGTTGCGCGTCGGTCAGCTGCCACGTCGTCAGCGCGTTCTTCAGGTCGACCCTGTTATAGGCCATTTCTTCCTGAATCTCGCGCACGGCCACGATCGCCACGGGCACCGCCCAGAATACGATCACGACCAGCCAGCGACGCAGCCAACGGTTCTTGTGTCTCCCAACCATCCTTGCCTCCGTGCGATGCGCTTGCGGCATCAACGACAAGCTGGCGGCCCGAGGGACTTGTTTTATAGGGGTGTGGGCCGTCTGTGCCGCCATCATAGAAGAAAAATGGCCCGGGAAGTGCGGGGTTGCGCAACGGAACGACGGTGTGCGCGTCGAGGACGGCCGCAAGTCGTCACGGCCGGGCAGCCGCCTGTGTGCCGTCGCGAGTCGGGGGCAGGGAACGACGCGCCCGATTTACTTTGATATGCAAAGCATGCCGTCCCGATCAACGGGCTCGTCGACGATTGGCCGTCAGCTAGCCGGACGAGCCGGATGAGTCAGGATGAGCCGCATAAAGCAAAGCGGCGCCCGCAGGGACGCCGCCTTCGTATGCCATGCCTCGCGCCGCTCAGCTCCCGCGACGCGACGCGGCGAGGGAAGCACCATGCGCTTCCCGCAGCTGTCGATGCTCAGCTCTTGTTGCTCAGGCAGGTCTTCATGAAGGCCTTGCGATCGTCGCCCTTCTTGTCGCCCGCCTGGGTGTTGCACATCTTCATCTTGTCCTGCTGCGACATCGGGCCGGATGCCGCCATCGCTCCCGATGCCGGTGACGCCGACAGGCAGCTCTTCATGAACGCCTTGCGCTCATCTCCCTTCTTGTCGCCCGCCTGCTTGTTGCAATCGGCCATCTTGGCTTGCTGGCTGTTCGCGGCAAAAGCGGGCGATGCGAGCAGACCCGTCAGGGCGAGGGCGGCGATAGCAGCTTGGATCTTCATGGGACACTCCATCACGGGTTGTGAATGTTGTTGATTGTCGTGAGACGGGCATCGAGCCTGGCGGATCGCCGTTGCTGTGATCGGCCGTCACCATGGCTGGGCATGGTGCTGTCAGAACGAACGGGCGGGGCAATCGGTTGACGCCCACGGCGCTCAGACAGTACAGGTGTTTCCCTAAGAACACGAATCGGCAGCGTTCATGCCCTTATGCTTGAAGGACCCCAACCAGGAGTTTTCGCCATGCACTATCTGCTGATCTACGACGTGTCGTCCGATTATGTTGAGCGTCGCGCCGATTTTCGCGCCGCTCATCTGAAACTCGCGTGGGCGGCCGCCGAGCGCGGCGAGTTGCAGCTGGCGGGCGCGCTCGCCGATCCCGTCGATACGGCCGTCCTGCTGTTCGAAGCCGATTCGCCCGCCGTCGCCGAATCCTTCGCGAAAGCCGATCCGTATGTCCTGAATGGCCTCGTCAAACAGTGGCGCGTGCGTCCGTGGACGACGGTCGTCGGCGAATGCGCCGCGACGCCTGTCCGATAACGCCTACTTCCCGCTCGCGCAGCCGCGACGATGCATAACAAATGGAAACGCTGCTGCGCGCGATGCCTTCATGCATCGCTCATCGAATCGAATGTAACCGCGCCAACGATGTTGTGCGCGATCCACGCCGACACCCGCGTGCCATCGCGGCTGGCGGGGCATCTACGCGCCGCATGGCGTCGTTCGCGCTTCATGATTGACGTTGCAACCAGCGTCAATTCCGTGACAGTGGGCAACTAAACGACGCTGCACAAAGGACAAGATTGTTTCTATCCGTAACACTTGTCTCAGTCATATTCAGACAAACCCTGGAATGGTATGCTTCGTGCACAAATTCTCCCATGCACGAGTGAGACCACGTTTTGTGCGTCGTCCCGGTGAAATGCCGCACTAAGGATGTGCGTTTTCCCGATACCGGCGCAACAACGTATAAGCATATTGTGCAACCGGGCACCTGACACGAACCGCCAAAATGAAGTTCGTGCGAGTCCCACGCCGCAGCCCGGCCAGGCTGCGTGGAGAACTCAATGTTTTTCGATGAGCTAAGCAATGACGAATGGGCGCAACTGTCAGCGCTCGTTTCCGACGAGCCAGCCGTCCGCCTGAACCGACGCGGACGGCCCCGCGCCGAACCCCGTATCGTGACCAATGCCGTCCTGTGGATTCTGACGACGGGCGAGCCGTGGTCGAAGCTTCCCGGGCGTTATCCGTCGGGCCCCACCTGCCGCCGTCGCTTCGAGGAGTGGCAAGCCAACGGCACACTGGCCGAGATCATCCGGCTGTTGACGCTCGGCGGGCGCACGTTCGCGTACATCCCCGAGCCGACACCGCCCGCCGCGCCGAAGCCCGCGCCTGTCGCCGAAGCGCCCAGGCCGCGCGACGAACTTGCGCGCGGCGTGTTCTGGAAGAGCCCCGAGACGTGGCAGGCGGGCGCGCAGGATGCCGACGCCGCGCGCGGCGCGCCGTCCGGCTGGCGCGCACTCGCGCCGATGGCCGACATCACGCGTCAGTTGGCGGGTTCCGCTGCCGTCGAGACAGGCTTCGTCGATACCCGTGCGAGCCGCGCGCCCGCTGCGGCCGCATTCGATGCCCGCGCTGCCTTCGGCGAAGCAGAGGGCTTCGATGCGTCTGTCGAGGCCGTGCACGTCGAGGTGATCCGCGCCGGCGATACCGGCCGTGAGCCTTATGCGTGCGACGAGCCGCAAGATGCGCGCGCAACATCCTCGGGCGCGGCCGTCAACGGCCACCACACGCCCCTGTGGATGAGCCTCACCGCGCCGCGCGGCCTGCAGGTCGCCGATCGCCAGGGCTACGTGATCTACGTGGCGGCCGAGCAGGTGCCCAACAACCGCTTCCGCGCATGGGCCGAGATCATGAAGGACGGCAAGCGCATCGAGCGCTCGGGCCTGATCGGTCCGCGTTTCACGGATGCCGACGCGGCGCACCGTTTCGCGCTCGACTGGGCGCGTCAATGGATCGATCACGAATGCCGCACGCGCGATGCCGCTCCCGGCGCGGATGCGGGGCAGGGGATGCAACCGATGCAGTCGCATGCGGGCTTGCTCGCGAACGGGACGAACTCCGTTCCGAACGCCGCGCCGAAGTCCGTGCCGCGCCCCGTGACGCGCCCGCTGCCCGAACTTACACCGACGCCCGCGCTCGCGGCGTCCAATGTCGGCGCGTCGACGGCGGGCAATCCGCATCTGCCGCAGCATCTGAATCCGCGCCTGATGCCGCTGCGCCGTTATCCGTCCGATACTGTCTCCGACAAGTCGGGCGAGCGTTATCCGTTCACTTCGATTCTGGTCTCTCACGCGGGATGAAGAACGCGCCGGCACGGGTTCGTTTGTGCCGGCGCTGGAACCGGTTTGCATTCTGCATAGCGGGCGAGTGTCGCGAGCCTCTCGCGCGCCGCAGCCGATGCTCGCGTGCATGCGGGCGTCGAGCCGCCTCGCTGCGCGCGAGCGGCGCGATTTTCCGGCGTGTGCCGTTGCATGGGATGTCTTGCGTGCGCCCGCCACCGTCGCCTGACGCGACGCAATGGGCATAGCGGCGACGACCGACGGCGGGCCCCCTCGATGACGGGCGCGAGCCCGTCATTCGCGCCCGGCTTCAGCGTCGGCCGTACGTATCGTCGAAGCGCACAATGTCGTCTTCGCCGAGATACGAGCCCGACTGCACTTCGATGATCTCGAGCGGCATCTTGCCCGGATTCTCCAGCCGATGCGTGATGCCGAGCGGGATATACGCCGACTCGTTCTCCGACACGATAAAGCGCTCTTCACCGCGCGTGACGAGCGCCGTGCCGCGCACGACAATCCAGTGTTCGGCGCGATGGTGATGCATCTGCAGCGACAATTGCGCGCCGGGCTTCACGACGATGCGCTTCACCTGGAACCGCTCGCCCACGTCGACGGAATCGTAATGGCCCCACGGGCGGTGCACCTTCCGGTGGTTCACCGCTTCGGGCCGATGCGCTTCGCGAATGCGGCCGACCACTTTCTTCACGTCCTGCACGCGGTTTTTATCGGCGACGAGAATCGCGTCGTCCGTTTCGACGACGACGAGATCTTGCGTGCCCACGCACGCGATGAGCCGGCCTTCCGAGTGCGCGAACGTCGATGTCGAGCCCTCGAACATCACGTTGCCGCGGCCGACGTTGTCGTCACCGTCTTTCGGCAGGATGCCCCAGATCGCGTCCCACGAGCCGACGTCGGACCAGCCCGCGTCGAGCGGCACGACCACACCCGAGCACACGGACGCGTCGCCGCCGAGTTGTTCCATCACCGCATAGTCGATCGAGTTCGACGGGCACGCGCCGAAGGCCTCGCGCTGCACGCGGAAGAAGTCGCCGTCCGACGTGCCTTGCGCATGCGCCGCTTCGCAGGCTTCGACGATGGCGGGCTGGAAATGACGCATGGCCTTGAGCCACGTCGACGCGCGCAGGATGAAGATGCCACTGTTCCACCAGTACTCTTTCGACGCGACATAGTGCTGCGCAAGTTCGACGTGCGGCTTTTCGACGAACCGGTCGAGCAGATGCGCGTCGACCGTGCGATCGCTGGACGTGTCGACGGCGGGCAGCGCTGCGCCGATACGGATGTAGCCGTAGCCCGTTTCCGCGCGCGACGGCACGATACCCATCGTCACGATCTGGCCGTTGACCGCGTGCTGCACGCCCGCGGCGACGGCCGCGTGAAAGCCGTCGAGATCGGCGACGGCGTGATCGGCGGGCATCACGACCATGATGCCGTCCTGATCCTGCGCGAGCACGGAGAGTGCCGCGATCGTCAGCGCGGGCGCCGTGTCGCGCGCGCACGGTTCGAGAATCAGGCGGCTCGCCTTGCCGCTCACACGCAGCTGTTCGGCCGTCGTAAAGCGATGCTCTTCATTGCAGACGACGACCAGTTGCTCCGCCAAGGGATAACCGGCTTCGAGGCCGTCGAGCCGGCGCGTCGTCGATTGCAGCAGCGAGTCGTCGCCGAGCAGGCCGATCAGCTGCTTCGGATGCTGTTCGCGCGACATCGGCCATAGGCGCGTGCCTGACCCGCCTGCCAGGATCACGGGATGAACCTTCAGCTTGACGTTGAGCCGGGTTTGATTCGCCTGTCGATGATCGACGGCTGACGCCGTAGCAGTCATGGTGATAACTCCTCGAAGCGGGATGAATGACTTCGTTTTTATCACGGCGTAATGCGTCAATAAATCAGCATTGAATTTCTATCGAATAATTGCAATAGAAAAATGTCCAATTTCAAACGCAATTAATTTGGCAACATCATAAAATTCGGAAAATGAATCCCATAAAAATTGACCTGACACATCGCGCGAGCAGCAGCAACGCACATCAAGCGGCTCGCGCCCCAGACTTTGGCAGCTAAGAGCACGACCACAACCATCTAGCCGCCTCGCGAGACATGCGAACCGCGCGGAACTGCGCACAGAAATCGCATAAACCGGAAAAAATTACCGAATAAAAGCAGAAAAAATTCCAGAATTAATGTGGATACATTTTGAGATTTTTTGACGCCTTGTCGTCGGAATTTTAATGCCGCTTTATTGAGGCTTGTAGAAGGGTATTCACTCATCGGCGCAATCGGATCGCATAAGAAATGCAATGCCGCGGATGAGTTCTTTAAACGGACCGTGGGACAGACCTTGATTGAACTGACAGACAAGGCGAGGTGCAGCAGATGCTGAGCGTTCTTTCGAGAATCATCGACATCGCCATGGTCGCGCTCGGCGCGCTGATTGCGGGCGCCGTGCATGCGGGCGGTTTCGTGTGGCTCGACGACATGCAAAGCGTGTCGCTTGCATTCGACTGCCTGCTCGTGATCCTGTTCTTCCCGGCGCTCGGCGTCTATCAGTCGTGGCGCGGCAAGCCGCTGTACGACCTGCTGTGGCGCGTGTCGATGGGCTGGCTGATGGTCGAGGTCACGGGCGTCCTGATGAGCTTCAGCCTGCACCGCGCGGATATGCTGTCGCGCCTGTGGCTCGCCTACTGGGCGATCGCCACCGTCGTGCTGCTGATCGTCACCAAAGCGGGCGTGCATGCCGTGCTGCGCGGCCTGCGCCGCGAGGGCTACAACCACAAGAACGTGGCTATCGTCGGCGGAGCGCCTTATGGGCGGTTCCTGATCCAGCAGATGCGCCGCCGTCCCGAGGCAGGCTTCAGTCCCGTCGTCGTCTACGACGAAGACGATACGCGCAGCCACTACGAGGACACTGACGGCCCGCAGTCGATCGAAGGCGTGCGCGTCGAGCGCGACTACGAAGCGATGATCGACGAGATGCGCCGCCGCTCGGTGCGCGAGCTGTGGATGGCGCTGCCAATGTCGAAAGAGAAGGTGATCCATCGCTTCGTGATGGAGTTTCGCAACGACTTCGTGAACATCCGCTTCATTCCCGATGTGCGCAGCCTCACGCTCTTCAGCCAGCCGATGGTCGATCTGCTCGGCGTGCCCGCCATCAATCTCGCGGCGTCGCCGATCACCGATCTGCGCGTGCTGCCCAAGCGCGTGTTCGACCGTCTGTTCGCCCTCGCCGCGCTGACGGTGCTCGCGCCGCTGATGCTGGCGATTGCCGCCGCCGTGAAGCTGTCGTCGCCGGGTCCGGTGTTTTTCCGGCAGCGTCGCAAGGGCATCGATGGACGCGAGTTCGAAATCTTCAAGTTCCGCTCGATGAAGGTTCACAAGGAAGAGGCGGGCAGGATCACCCAGGCCACGCGCCGCGATCCTCGCATCACGCCCGTCGGCGCGTTCCTGCGCCGCACGAGCCTCGACGAACTGCCGCAGTTCATCAACGTGCTGCGCGGCGAAATGTCCGTGGTGGGGCCGCGTCCGCACGCGCTCGAACACGACGACATCTACAAGGATCTAGTGAAGGGCTACATGCACCGCTACCGGATCAAGCCGGGCATCACGGGCTGGGCGCAGATCAACGGCTATCGCGGCGAAACCGACCGCATCGAAAAGATGATGGGCCGCGTCAAGCTCGACCTCTACTACATGCAGCACTGGAGCTTCTGGCTCGACATCAAGATCGTCGGTCTGACGTTCTGGAAGGGCTTCGTCGGCAGCAACGCGTACTGAACGCGCCCGCGCACTTCATTCACTGAAACCATTCAATCTCCGAGGTGTAATTCATGAACCTGACGATCGTTGGAACCGGATACGTGGGCCTCGTGACGGGTGCCTGTCTCGCGGACATCGGCCACGACGTATTCTGCCTCGACGTCGATCAGCGCAAGATCGACGTGCTCAACAACGGCGGCGTGCCGATCCACGAGCCGGGCCTGCTCGAGATCATTGCGCGTAACCGCAAGGCGGGGCGGCTGAAGTTTTCGACGGATATCGAAGCGGCCGTCGCGCACGGCGACATCCAGTTCATCGCCGTCGGCACGCCGCCCGACGAAGACGGTTCCGCCGACCTGCAATACGTGCTCGCCGCGGCCCGCAACATCGGCCGTTACATGACAGGCTTCAAGGTGATCGTCGACAAGTCGACCGTGCCCGTCGGCACGGCGCGCCGCGTGGCGCGAGCCGTGCAGGAAGAGCTCGATGCGCGCAGCCTGAAGCAGATGTTCTCGGTCGTGTCGAATCCCGAGTTCCTGAAAGAGGGCGCCGCTGTCGAAGACTTCACGCGCCCCGACCGCATCATCCTCGGCTGTGACGACGACGTGCCCGGAGAAAAGGCGCGCGAGCTGATGAAGCGCCTGTACGCGCCGTTCAATCGCAATCGCGAGCGCACGCTGTACATGGACGTGCGTTCCGCCGAGTTCACGAAATACGCGGCCAACGCAATGCTCGCCACGCGCATCTCGTTCATGAACGATCTCGCGAATCTCGCAGACCGCGTGGGCGCCGATATCGAAGCGGTGCGGCGCGGCATGGGCTCCGATCCGCGCATCGGCTACGACTTCCTGTATGCCGGCTGCGGCTACGGCGGCTCGTGCTTTCCGAAGGACGTACAGGCGCTGATCCGCACAGGCGGCGAGATGGGGCACAACCTGCGCATTCTCGAAGCCGTCGAAGCCGTCAACGAAACGCAGAAGAAGATCCTCGCGCAGAAGATCGTCGCACGTCTCGGCGAGGACCTGTCGGATCGCACGATCGCCGTGTGGGGTCTCGCGTTCAAGCCGAACACCGACGACATGCGCGAAGCGCCGAGCCGTCCGCTGATCGCCGAGTTGCTCGCGCGCGGCGCGAAGGTCGTGGCCTACGACCCCGTGGCGATCGACGAATCGAAGCGCGTATTCGCGCTGGACCTGCAAGGCAAAGCGCAGCAGCTCGCACGTTTGCGCTTCGCGGAGGAAGAGATGCAGGCCGCCGAACAGGCCGACGCGCTCGTGATTCTCACCGAATGGAAGGTGTTCAAGAGCCCCGATTTCGACAGCCTCAAGACGCTGCTGAAGACGCCGCTGATCTTCGACGGCCGCAACCTGTACGAGCCGGACGCGATGCGCGAACTTGGCATCGAGTATCACGCGATCGGCCGCCGTCATGCGCAGCCGGAAGCGGGCGTGCGCGACGTCGCAGCGTTGAGCGCCGTCGCGCTGTAACGACGCAGGCGTCATCGATTCGAACAGAGGCCGCCCATGTTCGCCAACGTGCTGATCGTCTGCCACGCCAACGTGTGCCGCTCCCCCGCCGCGGAGCGGCTCGCCGCAAGGCTCTTCGCCGCGCGCCAGAGCGCGGGTAGCGCGCAGCCGATCGCGTTTCGCTCGGCGGGCCTGCACGCGATCGACGGACACGACATGGACCCCGTCATGCGCCGCCTGCTGGAGGAGCGCGGCGTGGCGAGCGGCGCGCATCGCGCGCGGCGCCTCGACGGCAAGCTCGTGCGCGAGGCGGACCTGATCCTCGTCACCGAGCAGCGGCAAGTCAAAGACGTGGAAGCGCTCGAACCCACTTCGCGCGGCAAGGTGTATCCCCTTGGCAAGTGGGACACGTGGGGCAGCGCCGATGTCGCCGATCCGCATGGACGCGACGTCGGCGCCTATCGCGACAGCCTGGCGCACATCGAACACCTCGTCATCGGATGGCTGAACAAAATATGCTGAAACGAAACATCACGTTATCTCTTGTGCTGACGACTTTTCTGTCGGCGTGCGCGACGGCGCCGGGGAATTACCTCGATACGTCGCGCCTGAAGGAAGACACACAGAACAAGCCTGCCGAAACCTATCCCGTCAGATTGATCGATGCCGACGTGATCCAGCAGCAGCAGGCGCAGACGGCGGCCGCGATCGCGAACCAGGTGCTGCCGCCGCCAGGCCCGTTCGCCGATCCGACGCAGTATGTGTATCGCGTGGCGCCGCAGGACATCCTCGGCATCACCGTGTGGGATCACCCGGAACTGACGACGCCCAACGGCAGCACGCTGTCGGCGGGCGGCAACACCACACAGTCGATCGGCGGCGCGCTGCAGCAGCCCTATACGCAGGCGCTGCCGGGTCAAGCCGATCCGTACGGGCAAACGGTCGCGCCCGACGGCACGATTTACTTCCCGTTCGTCGGCCGCGTCCGCGCGGCGGGCAGAACGACGGCGCAGTTGCGCGACGAACTGGCGCGTAAGCTGATTCCGTACATCCGTGATCCGCAGGTCGACGTGCGCGTGCTGTCGTACCGCAGCCAGAAGGTGCAGGTGACGGGCGACGTCAAGACGCCGGGGCCGCTTGCGCTGTCGGACGTACCGCTCACGCTCGTCGATGCCATCACGCGTTCGGGCGGCTCGACCGACAACGCCGACCTGCAGCGCGTGCGCCTCACGCGCAAGGGCAAGCTCTACGTGCTCGACGCGAACCGCATGCTCGACAAGGGCGACGCGACGCAAAACGTGATGCTCGAACCGGGCGACATCGTCAACGTGCCGGACCGCAGCGACACGCGGATCTTCGTGATGGGCGAAGTGAAAACCCCTATCCCCGTGCCGATGAACAAGGGCGAGCTGACCATTGCCGATGCCCTCACGCAGGCGGGCGGCATTCTCGACACCGACGCCAACCCGCGCCAGATCTACGTAATGCGCGGCATGAAGGAGAAACCGACTACGCCCGAAGTCTATCGGCTCGACATGACGCAGCCCGACGCAATCATGCTGTCGTCGCAATTCGAGCTGCAACCGATGGACGTGGTGTACGTGGGCACGGCCGCCTCGACGACGTTCAACCGCGTGTTGCAGCAGGTTTTGCCGACGGTGCAGACCCTGTTCTACCTGAAGCAGCTGACGCGCTGACGGACGACCGTCGCACGCGCAATCGAGCAGTTGCATGACTGAACCGCCGCCGGCAGCCCGGCGCTTCGCCTCTCGGAACACGAACGGAGGCAACGCGCCGGGCGCCGCCGGCGCCCCGGATCAGAACCCTGAGCACAAGCCTCAGCATTAAAGCGAGTATCCAGGTGAGCACTCAAGTGAATCCCCATCTGGCCATGCAGGCCAGAACCGAAGAAGAGGACGTGGTCCTCGGCCAACTGCTGCAGGTGATCATCGACGACATCGGGTGGCTGCTCGGCATTGCCGTCGTGATCGTCGCGATGGCGGGCTTCTACTGCTATGTCGCGAAGCCCGTCTATTCGGCCGACGCGCACGTGCGCGTGGAAACGTCGGACAACACGTCGCAGGCGCTCACGCAGACGCAGACGGGCGCGACGATCTCGACGGGACAATCGACCATTCCCACCGACGCCGAGATCGAGATGATCAAGAGCCGCGGCGTGGTCGCGCCCGTGGTTCAGCAGATGAAGCTGAACATCTCCGTGGCGCCGAAAACGATCCCCGTTCTCGGCAGTCTCGCCGCGCGACTCGCGACGCCGGGCCAGCCCGCGAAGCCTTGGCTCGGCCTCGGCTCGTATGCGTGGGGCGGCGAAGTAGCCGATGTCGATTCGATCGACGTGACGCCCGCTCTCGAAGGCAAGAAGCTGACCCTCACGGCGCTCGACAACGAGCGCTATTCGCTGATGACGTCCGACGGCGTACCGCTGCTGCGCGGCCAGGTCGGCCAGCCCGCGCAGGGCGGCGGCGTCGCGATCGTGGTCAACAAGCTCGTGGCGCGGCCAGGCACGCAGTTCACCGTGATGCGCGCGAACGATCTCGACGCCATTGCCGCGTTCCAGTCGGCGATCAATGTGCAGGAGCAGGGCAAGCAGACGGGCGTGATCTCCATCTCGCTCGAAGACCAGAACCCTGAGCATGCGGCCGCCGTCGCCAATGCGCTGGCGCAGTCGTATCTGACCGAGCACATTCGCACCAAGCAGGCCGACGCGAGCAAGATGCTCGATTTCCTGAAAAGCGAAGAGCCGCGCCTGAAGTCGGACCTGGAACGCGCGGAAGCGGCCCTCACGGCTTATCAGAGCAAGAGCGGCTCCATCAACGCAAGCGAAGAAGCGAAGGTCTATCTGGAAGGCAGCGTGCAATACGAGCAGCAGATTTCATCGCTGCGCCTGCAGATCTCGCAGCTCGAACAGCGCTACGGCGACGATCACCCGATGATCAAGGCCGCGCAGCAGCAGATGGCCGAACTGCAGGCGCAGCGCGCGAAATACGCGGACCGTTTCCGCGATCTGCCCGCCACCGAAGTGAAGGCCGTGCAATTGCAGCGCGACGCCAAGGTCGCGGAAGACATCTACGTGCTGCTGCTGAACCGCGTGCAGGAACTGTCCGTGCAGAAAGCGGGCACGGGCGGCAACGTGCATATCGTCGATGTCGCGTTGCGCCCGGGTTCGCCCATCAAGCCGAAGAAGGCGCTGATCCTGTCGGCGGCGGCGATTCTCGGCCTCATCGTCGGCACGGGTTTCGTGTTCCTGCGCCGCAATATGTTCAAGGGCATCGATGATCCGGAAACCGTCGAGCGCACGTTCCATCTGCCCGTGTACGGTCTCGTGCCGCTGTCGTCGGAACAGGCGCTGCTGGAAAGCGCCGCCGTGCGCGGCGGCACGCGCCAGCGCGCGGTGCTCGCGAACGCGAAGCCGAAGGACGTGTGCATCGAAAGCCTGCGCAGCCTGCGCACGTCGATGCAGTTCACGCTGCAGGACGCGCGCAATCGCATCGTGATGTTCACGGGTCCGATGCCGGGCGTCGGCAAGAGTTTCCTCACGATCAACCTCGGCGTGCTGCTCGCCAACTCGGGCAAGCGCGTGCTGATGATCGACGGCGACATGCGGCGCGGCGCGCTCGAAAAGCATCTGGGCGTCTCGCAGGAAAACGGCTTGTCGGAATTGCTGAGCGGCCAGATTTCGCTGGAAGAGGCCGTGCGCGCGACGGACATCGACAACCTGGCGTTCATTTCGTGCGGCCGCCGTCCGCCGAATCCTTCCGAGCTGCTGATGTCGCCGCGCCTGCCGCAATACCTCGACGGCCTCGCGAAGCACTTCGACGTGATCCTGGTCGATACGCCGCCCGTGCTCGCCGTGACCGACGCGTCGATCATCGGCGGCTATGCGGGCTCGACGTTCTTCGTCGTGCGCTCCGGCATGCATAGCGAAGGCGAGATCGCCGATGCGCTCAAGCGCCTGCATTCGGCGGGCGTGCACGTGCAGGGCGCGATCTTCAACGCCATGCCGCCGCGCGCGCGCGGCAGCTACGACCGCAGCTACGCAGCCGTGCAGGAATACCTGAGCACCTGACGCAAGGCGTTGCGCTCTGCCGCGAAGCCGGGCGCGCGCCATCGAACAAGCCACGGAGAGGACAGGATGAAGATAACGGTACTGGTGCCGACCTATCGCCGCCCGCAGGATCTCGCGCGCTGCCTCGCAGCGCTGCAGAAGCAGGAGCGCGTGCCCGACGAAGTGGTCGTCGTCGCGCGTCCCGACGACGACGCGACGCACGCCTGCTTGCGCGATCCGCTCGTGACAGGCGCATTGCCGCTGCATGTCGCGGCCGTCGACGTGCCCGGCCAGGTGGCCGCGCTCAATCGCGGGCTCGACGCCGCGACGGGCGACGTGATCGCGATCACCGACGACGACGCCGCGCCGCACGCGGACTGGGTGCGCCGCATCGGCGCCGCGTTCGAAGGCGATCCGCGTCTCGGTGCATTGGGCGGGCGCGACTGGGTGCATCAGAAGGGCGGCGTGCTCGACGGCTCGCGCTTTCTGGTCGGCAAGATGCTGAAGTCGGGCAAGATCATCGGCAACCATCATCTGGGAGTCGGCGAAGCGCGCGAAGTGGATCTGCTGAAGGGCGCGAACATGAGCTACCGGCGCGACGCGATTCGCCAGATCCGCTTCGACGGCCGGCTGCGCGGCGCGGGCGCGCAGGTGCACAACGACATGGCGTTCAGCATGAGCGTGAAGAACGCGGGCTGGAAACTCGTCTACGATCCGCGCGTCGCCGTCGATCACTACCCGGCCGAGCGCTTCGACGACGACCGCCGCGATGCGCAGTCGCTGACCGCCGTGCGCAACGCCGCATACAACCTGCATCTGATCCTGCGCGACCAGTTGCCGCCCATGCAGCGCGAAGTGGCGTGGTGGTGGTACGCGCTCGTCGGCACGCGCATCTATCCGGGCGCCGTGCACGCGATGCTCGCGTTGGCGTCCAAAGGCGCGCTCACGAAGCTCGCGCGCTGGCGTGCCGTGCGCACGGGCGCGCGCGAGGCGCGCCGCGCATTGGCGCAACAGCGCGGCGCGAATACGGGAACGGGCACAGGGGTACACGCATGACGACGAAAGTGCACGTACACCTCTTTTACGGCGCTGACCCGCGCTTCTATCGCCAGGGCGAGAATATCGGCTGCCTGTATGGCTATCACCACGCCGAATCGGACGAATTCCAGCTGAGCTATTCGCAGGACGCGAAGGAAAGCAAGCCGGTGCGGCTCGTGCGCCGCGCGTTGAAGTCGATGCTCGGCTTCGACCTGATCCACACGATGCGCAACCGCGACGCGATGCTGCGCGCGGACGTGATCTGGACGCACACGGAACAGGAGTGGCTGTCGGCGGCGCTGATGCTGCTGATGAACGGCCGGCACAACGCGCAGGACAAGCAGCCGCTGCTGCTCGCGCAAAGCGTGTGGCTGCTGGACAAGTGGCCGAACTACGGCCTCATGCGGCGCTGGTTCTACCGCAAGCTGATCGCGCGCGCCGACCTGCTGACGACGCTCGCGCGCGACAACGCCGCGCTGTGCCGCGATTACTTCGGCCGCGACGCGACGCCGCTTTTCTACGGCCTCAATACGCGCGACTTCCCTGTGCAGTCTCCGCGGGACTGGCAGCCGCATACGCCGCTGCGCATCGCGGCCATCGGCAACGATCGCGATCGCGATTGGGAAACGCTGATCGAGGCGGTCGGCAATGATCCGCGCTTTGCCGTGCGCCTCGCGACGCGGCGGCGCATTCCGCGCTCCCTGCATTCCCCGAACGTGGAAGTCGCGCCCGCCGCAGGCCTGAAAAAGCAGCGGGAACTGTACGACTGGGCCGATGTGGTCGTCGTGCCGTTGAGGCCGAACTCGCATGCGTCCGGGATCACGGTGATGCTCGAAGCGGCCGCCGTCGGCAAGCCGATGGTAGTCACGAACGTCGGCGGCTTGCAGGATTACTTTTCGGCGCGCGCCGCCGCCTACGTGCCGCCGTTCGATGCCGACGCGCTGCGCGAGGCGCTGATCGGCCTGATCGCGTCGCCCGACAACGCATTGCGGCAGGCGCAAGCGGCCGCGCATGAGCTGACCACGCGCGATCACACGACGCAGAACTACGCGAGACAGCACGTGACGATCACGCGCGAATTGCTGCGCCGTCATGCGCGCCAGTCGCGCCCGGCGCAGACCGCGCAGCCCGCGAAGACAGGCAGCAACGCCAACGCCCGCGTGCCGTCGCAAAGCCGCGGGGGGCTGTAAGCAATGTCGTCGATCGCACGAGCCGGCATCGACCGCGCTGCGCGCGCCGTCAAGAACGAACGGCGCGAGCGTAAGGACTGGCTGCCGCCTGCGTTGCTGTGGCTCGTCACGGCGATGCTGATCGTCGCGCATCAGGGCACCGTGCTTACGCTCGCGTTCCCGGTGCTGTCGATTGCCGTCGGCTTCTGGCTGTACTTCAAGAGCCCGGCGAAGTACGTCGGGTACATGTGGTGGCTGTGGTTTCTCAGCCCCGAGGTGCGGCGTCTTGCCGATTGGTCGAAAGGCGCGTTCACGCCGACGAGCCTGATCCAGGTCGCGCCGCTCGCCGTCACGATGATCAGCGGTTTGTCGCTGATCCGCTTCTACCCCGTGCTCGCGCAAAAACGCGGTTTGCCGGTCTTGCTGGTGCTGGCGGGGCTCGCCTATGCGTTCATGATCGGCGTCGTCTCCAGCGGGCCGCTGGCGGCGCTCTACGACCTCGCGAACTGGGTCTATCCGATCCTGATCGGCTTTCACATCATGGCGCACTCGCGCCAGTACCCGGCGTTCCGCGACGCGATCATCAACACGTTCATCTGGGGCATGCTGCTGATGGGCGGCTACGGCCTCGTGCAGTTCTTCGTCATGCCGCAGTGGGACGCGCTGTGGATGCTCGGCTCGCAGATGAATTCGCAGGGCGACCCTGTGCCGTTCGGCGTGCGCGTGTTCAGCACGATGAACTCGTCCGGCCCGTTCGCGCTTGCGATGATGGGCGCGATGGTCTACGTGATGGCCGCGAACCATCGCGTGCGCTGGTTGGCGGGCGCGTTCGGCTTTCTTTCGTTTTGCCTGTCGCTGGTGCGCTCGACGTGGGGCGGCTGGGTGATCGCGATGCTCATTCAACTCGTCAAGTCGAACAACAAGGTGCGCATCCGCATCGTCGCGAGCGCGCTTGTGCTAGCGGGCCTGTGCGTGCCGCTGCTCGCCGTCGGTCCCGTTGCCGAGCGGATGCAGGCGCGCCTGCAGACGATCGTCAATCTGCACGACGACCAGAGCTACGCGGCGCGCAACGAGTTCTACGCCACGTTCGCGAAAACCGCCTTCACCGACGTGACAGGCGAAGGCCTCGGCGCAACGGGCACGTCGACCAAGCTCTCCAGCGACGGCGGCCAGCTCGGTCAATACGGCAACTTCGACAGCGGTGTGATGAACATTCCATTCGTGCTCGGCTGGCCGGGCACGCTGCTGTACATGTCGGGCGTGATCTGGCTGCTCGCGCGCGCGCTGCGCGCGTCGTTCCGGCTGCGCGACGACAAGTTCGCGTCGGCGTCGCTGTCGCTGTCGCTCGCGATCTTCGCGATGCTGGTGTTCACCAATTCGCTCGTCGGCACGGGTGGGCTGCTGCTGTTCATGGGCGCGTTTTCGATTCTTTCCGCGGCGCACTGGCAAAAGCTGAACACGCGCCGCCGTTCAATTTTTCATGGAGGCACCGATTGAGAGTCGCCATCGTCACCCACGTGGTGCGTCATAACGACGGACAGGGCCGCGTCAATCACGAGATCGCTCGCGCGGCGCTCGACGAGAACATCGAGGTCACGCTGGTCGCCTCGCATGTCGCGCCCGAGTTGCTCGAGCATCCGCTCGTGAGCTGGGCGCCCGTGAAGATCGGCCGCTTCTGGCCGACCAATCTGCTGCGCCAGCAGGTGTTCGCGCTCAAGAGCGCGTGGTGGCTGCGCACGCATCGCGCGGAATACGACGTGCTGCACGTGAACGGCTTCATCACGTGGATGGCCGCCGACGTCAACACCGCGCACTTCGTGCATACGGGCTGGTACAGGAGCAAGTACTACCCGTTCGGGCTGACCAAGGGCGTGTGGTCGGCATACCAGTTCGTCTATACGCGCGCGAACGCCGTGCTGGAGCGCTGGGCGTACCGGCGTTCGCGCGTGATTACGGCCGTGTCGCAGAAGGTCGCGGCGGAGATCGCCGCGATCGGGCTCACGCCGCGCAACCGGCTCGACGTGATCTACAACGGCGTCGATACGCAGGGCTTTGCCGCGGCGCGCGGCGACCGCGCGCGCTTCAGGCTGCCCGACGACAAATTCCTGCTGCTGTTCGTCGGCGATCTGCGCACGCCGCGCAAGAACCTCGGCACGGTGCTCAAGGCGTTGCAGCAGTTGCCCGAACGCGTGCATATTGCCGTCGCGGGTTATCTGCCGGGCAGCCCGTACCCGGAAGAAGCAAAAGCGCTCGGCATCGCGGATCGCGTGCATTTTCTCGGGCTCGTCAAAGAGATGCCCGTGCTGATGCATTCCGTCGATGCCTACGTGTTTCCGTCGCGCTACGAAGCGATGAGCCTGTCGCTGCTCGAAGCGATGGCGGCAGGCTTGCCCGTCGTGACGGCGCATACGGCGGGCGGGGCAGAAATCATCACGCCCGAATGCGGCATCGTGCTCGATGATCCCGATGATCCGCAGGCGCTCGCGCAGGCCATCGGCCGTCTCGCTTCGAACGACGAAGCGCGCCTCGCGATGGGCCGCGCGGCCAGCGAACTCGCGACGGGCTTCGGCTGGGCGCGCATGGCGCAGCAGTACATCGCGCTGTATCGACAGATCGCGGGGCAGCGCAAAGACCGCCGCCGCGCGAAAACCCGCACCGACAACGACGCCGACACGCTGGCCGCCAATGTGCTGGCCGGCCCGCAGGGCGCCGACCGCGCGTGACGCAGCGGCACGCTGCGCGCACCTCGACAACGACAAGGAAGCACACACCATGAGCACTCGACCCATCAAATCGCTGCAGATCGGCATGCACTGGTTTCCGGAACGCGCGGGCGGTCTCGACCGCATGTATTACTCGCTGATCGGCGCGCTGCCGGGCGCGGGCGTCGAAGTGCGCGGCGTCGTCGCGGGCTCGCCGCGCGTTGCGCAGGACACCAACGGCGCCATCAACGGTTTCGGTTCCGCCGCGCAGTCGCTGCCGCTGCGCCTGATGGCCGCGCGCCGCGCGTTGCGCCGGGAGATTCGCGAGCAGCGCCCCGACGTGATCTCGTCGCACTTTGCGCTGTACACGTTTCCGGGCCTCGACGCGATGCGCGGCATTCCTCAGGTCTCGCATTTCCAGGGGCCGTGGGCCGACGAGAGCCACGTCGAAGGGGCCGACTCGCTCGGCCAGCGCGCGAAGCGCTATCTGGAGCAGACGGTGTAC
>BBSL01000497.1 GCA_001319865.1 Burkholderia sp. E7m39
GCATATTTCGCGCCGCCCGACGACAACTTCGTGCCCGTCTTCGACAGCGGCCCCGACGACATGCTCGTCGGCCGGACTCACGCGTCCGCCGCGCCACCCGCGCCGGCGCCCGTCGTCGACATCCGCACGCTGCCGGCCGCCGTGCGGCTCGACGCAATCGGTTTCGAAGGCGACTGGCCCGCGCTCGCCGTGACGCTGCCGCTCAAAGGCATTGCCTACCAGCTCGCGTTCAACAGCGAGTTGATGTCCGTCGACGGCAAGACGCTCAGGCTCAACGTGGCCGTCCAGCTCTACACGGAAGCCGCGCAGATCGCGAAGCTCAAGGCGGCGCTCGCCGAGCGTCTGGGCAGCGAGATCGATGTGCAGGTCGAAGTCGGTCCCGTGCGGCGCACGGCCGCCGTGCTCGATTCGATCGAGCGCGCCAAACGTCAACAGGAAGCCGAGCGCGAGATCGGCGCCGATCCGTTCGTGCAGTCGCTGATCCGGGAATTCGGCGCGAGCATCGTGCCGGGCTCGGTGCGTCCGCTCGCGCCGGGCGCCGAAGGCGGGCAGAGCGCCGCCAGCCACTGATTTTCACGCACGCCGCGCGTCAGGCGCGCGAACCCGAATCGACTATCAAGAAGGAGCAAGTCCATGATGAAAGGCCAACTCGCCGGGCTGATGAAGCAGGCCCAGCAGATGCAAGAGAACATGAAGAAGATGCAGGAGCAACTCGCGCAGATCGAAGTCGAGGGGCAGTCGGGCGCGGGTCTCGTCAAGGTGACGATGACCTGCAAGAACGACGTGCGCCGCGTGTCGATCGATCCGAGCCTGCTCGCCGACGACAAGGACATGCTCGAAGACCTCGTCGCCGCTGCATTCAACGATGCCGTGCGCAAGGCGGAAGCCACCGCGCAGGAGAAGATGGGCGGCATGACGTCCGGCCTGCCGCTGCCGCCGGGATTCAAGCTGCCGTTCTGATCGCACCGGGCGTCGCGTGGGCGCCTCGTGGCCGGTTGGCCGCGCGTGCGCCCGCCTGGACGGGCGTTGCGCGTTGTCACGCGCGAGCGCGCTTGCGCGCGCCACGTCCGCGCCACGTCCTGTGCTCGATTCAACCCTCTATCGATCGACGCCGCCGTACCAGCATGAAACAACCTTCCGCCTTGTCGGCGCTCGTCGAAGCGCTGCGCGCACTGCCTGGCGTCGGTCCGAAGTCCGCGCAGCGCATGGCTTATCACCTGATGCAGCACGATCGCGAAGGCGCCGAGAAGCTCGGCCGCTCGCTGTTGTTTGCGACGGAGCATCTGCAGCACTGCGAGAAGTGCAACACGTTCACGGAAGCGCAGATCTGCGAGGTCTGCAGCGATACCGAGCGGGACCCGACGCTTCTGTGCGTCGTCGAAACGCCCGCCGACCAGATCATGCTCGAACAGACGATGACCTGGCGCGGCCTGTATTTCGTGCTGATGGGCCGTCTCAGTCCGCTCGACGGCATCGGCCCGAAAGAGATTCACTTCGACCGGCTCGTCAAGCGCGCCTCGGACGGCATCGTGAAGGAAGTCGTGCTTGCCACCAACTTCACGAACGAAGGCGAGGCCACCGCGCATTACCTCGGGCAAACGCTGAAGGCGCGTGGCCTCGCCGTCACGCGGCTCGCGCGCGGCGTGCCCGTCGGCGGCGAGCTGGAGTATGTCGACGCGGGCACGATCGCGCGCGCGATGCTGGACCGGCGTTCGATGTAGCGGGCCCGCTTGTTGCCGCTTGTTGCCGCTTGCTCCCGCTCGTTCTTGCTGGCATGCGCAGACGCGCAGACACGAGGCCGAACGGCCACTCGAAAAAAGAATCAGGAGACACATGAGCGCATCGACTTCCTCAACGGCCGACAAGCCTGACGATCCTCGCAACGCGCCCAAAGGCCCGCTCGCGGGCGTCAAGGTGCTCGAACTCGGCACGTTGATCGCCGGTCCGTTCGCCGCGCGCTTTCTCGGCGAGTTCGGCGCCGACGTCATCAAGATCGAAGATCCGAAGGGCGGTGATCCGCTGCGCAAATGGCGCAAGCTCTATCCCGAAGTGGGCGGCACGTCGCTGTGGTGGGCCGTGCAGGCGCGCAACAAGAAGTCGGTGACGATCAATCTGAAAGCCGACGAAGGCAAGGAAATCGTCCGCAAGCTCGCGAAAGAGGCGGACATCGTCGTCGAGAATTTCCGGCCCGGTCTGCTCGAAAAACTCGGGCTGGGTTATGACGTGCTGTCGGCCGACAATCCCGGCCTTGTGATGGTGCGCCTGTCGGGCTACGGCCAGACGGGGCCGTATCGCGACCGTCCCGGTTTCGGCGCGATTGCCGAATCGATGGGCGGACTGCGCCATATCACCGGCTATCCGGACTTGCCGCCGCCGCGCATCGGCATTTCGATCGGCGACTCGATCGCGGCGCTACACGGCGTGATCGGCGCGCTGATGGCGCTGCATCACAAGCAGGTGAACGGCGGCAAGGGTCAGGTCGTCGATGTTGCGCTGTACGAGGCCGTGTTCAACATGATGGAAAGCGTGGTGCCCGAATATGGCGTCTACGGCATGGTGCGCGAACGCACGGGCGCATCGCTGCCCGGCATCGTGCCGTCGAACACGTATCCGTGCCGCGACGGCAGCATCGTGATCGGCGGCAACAGCGACCCCATCTTCAAGCGCCTGATGACGGCGATCGACCGCGACGATCTCGCGAACGATCCCGCCCTCGCGCACAACGACGGCCGTGTGCCGCGCACGCAGGAGATCGACGGCGCGATCGCCGCGTGGCTCGCGCATCGCACGATCGACGAGGCACTCGACGTGCTGAACGCCGCCGATGTGCCCGTGGGGCGCATTTACAGCGTGGCCGACATGTTCAGTGATCCGCAGTACGTCGCGCGCCAGATGATCCAGACCTTCAAGTGGCAGGACGGGCGCGACATCACGCTGCCGAACGTCACGCCGAAGCTGTCGGAAACGCCCGGCGAGACCCGCTGGCTCGGGCCCGAACTGGGTGAACATACGGATGAAGTTCTGCATTCACTGGGTTATGATGCGGACCACATCGCAAGGTTGCACGCGCAACAGATCGTGTAACCGGCGCTCGGACTCGCGCACGAAGACGGGCGAAGCAGCCCGCAACAGAACAACAATCGGAGCAGGACCATGCAACGAAGAAGCTTTCTCGCAGGCTCGGCGGCATTGGCGGGCGCATCGCTCGTCGGCTCGCCGCTCGCGTTCGGACAGAGCAAGCTGGAGACGTCGAAAGTCGCGATCGCCGTCGGCGGCAAGAATCTTTTCTACTATTTGCCCCTCACCATCGCGGAGCGGCGCAATTTCTTCAAGGACGAAGGGCTCGAAGTCGAAATCTCGGACTTCGCGGGCGGCTCGCAGGCGCTGAAGGCGGCTGTCGGCGGCAGCGCAGATGTCGTGTCCGGCGCGTTCGAGCACACGCTGCTGTTGCAGGCGAAGAACCAGTATTTCCGCGAATTCGTGCTGCAAGGGCGCGCGCCGCAGATCGTGCTCGCCGTGTCGAAGAAGACGATGGCGAACTACAAGACGATCGCGGATCTGAAGGGCAAGAAGATCGGCGTGACGGCGCCGGGTTCGTCGACATCGATCATGGCGAGCTTCGTGCTCGCGAAAGCGGGACTGACCGCGAAGGACGTGTCGTTCATCGGCGTCGGCGCGGGCGCGGGCGCGATTGCCGCGCTGCAATCCGGGCAGATCGACGCGCTCGCCAATCTCGACCCCGTGATGACGAAGCTCGAACGCGCAGGCGAAATCCGCGTCGTGTCGGACACCCGCACGCTCGCCGACACGCACACGGTGTTCGGCGGCAACATGCCGGCGGGCTGCCTGTACGCATCGCAGGCGTTCATCAACAAGAATCCGAATACGACGCAGTCGCTGACCAACGCGATGGTGCGCGCGCTGAAGTGGCTGCAGTCGGCCACGGGCACCGAGCTGATCAATACCGTACCCGAGTCGTACCTGCTCGGCGACCGCGCGCTGTACCTCGATTCGTGGCAGCACGTCAAAGAGGCGATGTCGCCCGATGGACTGATGCCCGCCGACGGTCCCGCGACGTCGCTGAAAACGCTGCAGGCGTTCGACGAAACCGTGAAGGGCAAACCGATCGATCTGTCGAAAACCTGGACGAACGACTTCGTCAAGAAGGCGCTCGCGACGGTCAAGGCGTAATGCATAGAACAAAATACAAGCGAGCCAAACGATGACCGTTGCCGCCCTGGCGCTCGAAAACATTACGTGTACATTTGCGTCGCGCGAAAAACGCGGACAACGCTACACGGCTGTCAAGGACACGACGTTGCGCATCGCGCCCGGCGAGTTTGTCTCCGTCGTCGGGCCGACGGGCTGTGGCAAGTCGACATTGCTGAACGTCGGCGCCGGCTTGCTGGAACCGTCGGCGGGGTCGGTGACGGTGTTCGGCGAGAAGCTCGCGGGCATCAACCGGCGCGCGGGCTATATGTTCCAGGCCGACGCGCTGATGCCGTGGCGCTCGGCGCTCGACAACGTGCTGGCAGGCCTGCAGTTCCACGACGTGCCGCGCGACGAAGCCCGCGCACGCGCGGAAGAATGGTTGAAGCGCGTCGGACTCGGCGGGTTCGAGGACCGTTATCCGCATCAGTTGTCGGGCGGCATGCGAAAGCGGGTCGCGATGGCGCAGACGCTGATTCTCGATCCCGACATCATCCTGATGGACGAGCCGTTCTCCGCGCTCGACATCCAGACGCGCCAGCTGATGGAAAACGAGCTGCTCGATCTGTGGGCCGCGAAGCGCAAGGCCGTGCTGTTCATCACGCACGATCTCGACGAGGCGATCGCGATGTCGGACCGCGTCGTCGTGCTGTCGGCAGGGCCGGGCACGCATCCTATCGGCGAATTCGCAATCGATCTGCCGCGCCCGCGCGATGTTGCCGAAGTGCGTTCGCATCCGCGCTTCGTCGAACTGCATGCGCAAATCTGGAGCGTGTTGCGCGATGAAGTGCTCAAGGGTTATCAGCAGCAACTGACGGTCGCGCAGGAGAGCAACTGACATGTGGAAAGCCTTGCGCCCGAACCGCGCGAATCTCGTCGTCTGGCAGTGGTCCCTGCTCGTGCTGTGCTTCGTGCTGTGGTACGTGTTGACGAGCCCGACGCTGTTACCCGCGTTCTATTTCGACGATCCCAACAAGGCCGCGTTCTTCTTCGGCGAGCCGCAGAAGGTGCTGGTGCGGATCTGGGAATGGTTTGCGACGGGTGAGATTTACCTGCATCTGTGGATCACGCTGATCGAAACCGTGCTCGCCTTCGCGCTCGGCACGGTGCTCGGGCTTGGCGTCGGCTTGTGGCTCGCGTTGTCGCCGATGGCGAGCGCGCTATTCGATCCGTACATCAAGGCCGCCAACTCGATGCCGCGCGTGATTCTCGCGCCGATCTTCGGCGTGTGGTTCGGCCTCGGCATCTGGTCGAAAGTCGCGCTTGGCGTCACGCTGGTGTTCTTCATCGTGTTCTTCAACGTCTATCAGGGCGTAAAGGAAGTGAGCCCCGTCGTGCTCGCGAACGCACGCATGCTCGGCGCAAACCGCAAGCAGCTGTTGCGCGCCGTCTATCTGCCGAGCGCGATGAGCTGGGTGTTTTCGAGCCTGCATACGTCGGTGGGACTGGCGTTCGTCGGCTCGGTGGTCGGCGAGTATCTGGGCTCGGCGCGCGGTGTCGGCTATCTGATCCTGCAAGCCGAAGGCACGTTCGACATCAACACCGTGTTCGCCGGGATTCTCGTGCTGACGGCGTTCGCGCTGATTCTCGACGCCGTCGTCGGCACGCTGGAAAAGCGCCTGATGAAATGGCAACCGAAAAGCGGCGAGACAGAGAAACTCTGATCGCTCGCTGGGCATGAAGAAACACGGCGCGTGGTTGACGCGCCGTTTTCATTGCGGTGGGTGCGAGTCCTGACGCTCAAGGCGTAATGACGATCTTGCCGAGCACACGGCGCTGCGCCATATCGTTGAGCGCGCGCGCCGTGTCTTCGAGGGGGTAGCGCGCCGACACGAGCGGCTTGAGCTTGCCTTCGCGAATCCAGCCGAGCATCTGCTGGAACGCGGCTGCGTTGCGCTGCGGCTCGCGCCGTGCGAAATCGCCCCAGAACACGCCGACGATGCTCGCGCCTTTGAGCAGCGCGAGATTGAGCGGCAGCTTCGGAATCTCGCCGTTTGCAAAGCCGACGACGAGATATCGCCCGCGCCAGCCGATGCTGCGAAACGCAGGCTCCGCATAGCTGCCGCCGACCGGGTCGTAGATCACGTCGGGGCCTTTGCCGTTCGTCAGCACCTTGACACGCTCGCGCAAATCTTCCGTCGCGTAGTTGATGGTTGCGTCGGCACCGTGTGCGACGCAGGTGGCGAGCTTCTCGTCGCTCGACGCCGCCGCGATCACGCGCGCGCCGAGCGCCTTGCCGATCTCGACGGCCGCAAGCCCGACGCCGCCTGCCGCGCCCAGCACGAGCATCGTTTCGCCTGGCTGCAGCGCCGCGCGGTCGACCACGGCGTGATGCGACGTGCCGTAAGCGAGCGTGAACGCGGCGGCCGTTTCCAGATCGGCGTCGTCGGGCAGCGGCACGCACGCGCTGGCGTCAGCCAGCGCCTGTTCGGCAAAACCGCCTTGCTGCGTGTAGGCGACCACGCGCATGCCGGGCCGCAACTGCGACACGCCATCGCCGACGGCGCGCACGATGCCCGCGACCTCCGCGCCCGGCGTGAAGGGCAGGGGCGGCTTGAACTGATACTTGTTCTGGATGATCAGCACGTCGGGGAAATTGACGCTTGCGGCTTTCACGTCGATCGCGACCTGGCCGGCTTGCGGCACGAGATCGGGCAGCTCCTCGATGCTGAGGCTTTCGGGCGGGCCATACTGGTTGCAGCGGATTGCGCGCATCGTGTCTCCCATCGACAGGTATTCAGTGAAGTGCAGGGCGCATATTGCGCTTTCATGCGCGATTCGTCAGTGTGCTTTCGGTCGACATGGCCGCTGTGGATGGCGCACAACGCACGTGCTGTATCGATCATCTTGCCAGTGCACGGCGCCGCATCGCGACGAACGCTCGCAACGAAGCAGTGTAAAGCAAGCGCGAACGACCGTACGCTTTCGCAATGACGTGCCGCGCGCGTCGCGATGGGCGAAAGCATAGGCATACGGCGGGCCTGTGTGTCGTTCGCGTGCCTTGTTTCCTCGGTTACAATCGCCGGATGCGAATCCTACTCAGCAACGACGACGGTTATCTGGCGCCGGGCCTTGCTGCGCTTTACGAAGCGCTGAAGCCGCTCGCCGATGTCACCGTGATGGCTCCCGAACAAAACTGCAGCGGCGCATCGAATTCGCTGACGCTGTCGCGCCCGCTGTCGGTGCTGCGCTCGGCCAACGGCTTCTACTACGTGAACGGCACCCCAACCGATTCCGTTCACGTCGCGTTGACGGGCATGCTCGACCACACGCCCGATCTCGTCGTGTCCGGCATCAACAACGGCCAGAACATGGGCGAGGACACGCTGTATTCGGGCACCGTCGCCGCGGCGACGGAAGGCATCATGTTCGGCGTCCCCGCGATCGCGTTCTCGCTCGTCGACAAGGACTGGGTGCATCTGGAAGACGCGACGCGCGTCGCCGCCGAAATCGTCGCGCATTATCTCGAGCGGCCGTTGCCCGGTCATCCGTTGCTGAACGTCAATATTCCGAACCTGCCTTACGAGCAGTTGAGCGAATGGCGCATCACGCGGCTCGGCAAGCGGCATCCGTCGCTGCCCGTGATCCGCCAGACCAACCCGCGCGGCGAGCCGATCTACTGGATCGGGCCGGCGGGCGCCGCGCGCGACGCCAGCGAAGGCACCGATTTCCACGCGGTGGCGAACGGCTTCGTGTCGATCACGCCGCTGCAACTCGATCTGACCCACACGGCCATGCTGCCCGCGGCGCGCGACTGGCTGCGCGCCGAAGGCGGCGCTTCATGACCGGCGAGCGCGCAAAGCGCTTTCCGCTTGGCCTCGAAGACCTGGTGCGCGAGCCGCGCCGCGCCGACGCGCGCGGTGCAAAAACGTCGAGCGGATCGGCCGTGCAAAAAACGGCAGCGTCCAAGCCATCGAATGTGAATGCGCAGTCGGCGGGCCGCGCACGCGCTGCTTCGAGCGCCGCTTCGGGCGCCGCAGCGGGCGGCAAGCCTTCCGCGGGTGCGAAGGGCGTCGCAAGCATTCTGAAACCGGATGCGAAGGGCGCTTCGTCCGCCCGATCGCCGTCGATGGCGAGCCATCCTGCTGTCAACAACGCGGTTGCCAAAAGCGCCGTTGCAAAAAGCGCGTCCGGAATCGTCAATACGAAAAGCGCCTCCACGATCCGCAATGACGGTGCGCGCAACCAGTTGCCGCGTCCCGTGACGGCATCGTTCGAGCGCATGGGCGCGCCGAACGTGGCGTTGACGAGCGCGCACACGCTGACGTCCGAGCGGGTGCGCGAGCGCATGGTCGAACGGCTGCGGGCGAACGGCATCACGGACCCGCGCGTGCTCAACGCGATGGCGATGGTGCCGCGCCACATGTTCGTCGATCCCGGTCTCGCGACGCAGGCTTACGAGGATGCCGCGCTGCCGATCGGCCATCACCAGACGATCTCGAAGCCGTCGGTGGTCGCGCGGATGATCGAGCTTGCCGCGCAGGGCCGCACGCTCGGCAACGTGCTCGAAATCGGCACGGGCTGCGGCTATCAGGCCGCCGTGCTGAGTCAGGTCGCGCGCGACGTGTATTCGATTGAACGCATCAAACCGCTTTACGAACGTGCAAAGACCAATCTGCGTCCGCTGCGCATTCCGAACATCCGTCTGCACTATGGCGACGGCCGCATCGGCTTGCCGGCGGCGGCGCCTTTCGACGCGATCGTGATCGCGGCTGCGGGGCTCGACGTGCCGCAGGCGTTGCTCGAGCAGCTCGCCATCGGCGCGCGCCTCGTCGCGCCAGTCGGATCGCAGGACGGACAGTCGCAGGTGCTCACGCTCGTCGAGCGCACGGGGCCCGCGCAGTGGCGCGAATCGCGGCTTGATCGCGTTTTCTTTGTCCCCTTAAAATCCGGAGTGATTTGAACCCGATGAGTATGTTTCGCGCGATGCAAAGAACCAGCCTGAATGTCCCGTTGTCCGTCGCTCAGCGCAGCGTTTGCGTGGCCATGCTGTCCGTCCTGGCCGCATGTGCGACGCGGCTCGATCAGGCGCCCGTCGTCGATCGCTCCGGCACGCTCGGCACGGTCACGCAGACGGGCGTCGCACCCGGCGCACAGCCGGCCGTGCCGCTCGGTCCGCCGCCCCCGGGCTACTACCGAGTGAAGCCTGGCGACACTCTGTATAGGATCGCGCTCGAAAACGGTCAAAATTATCGCGACATCGCCGCGTGGAACAACCTGACGAACCCGAACCAGATCGAAGTCGACCAGTTGCTGCGCGTGGCGCCGCCGGGCGCGAACGGTGCACCCGCGGTGCCGGGCGTCGCGACTGCGCCGATCGGCGGTGGTGCGCTGCAAAGCGCACCGCTAGCCGGCACGCAGCCGGCGCCGTCGGCTGGGGCCGCTGGCCAGCAGCCGCCCATTTACGGTGCGGCGCCGGGCGCTGCCGGTGCGCAGCCCGTCACGCCGCCGCCTGCCGCAAGCGATGCGACGGCGTCGAACGGCAACGTGTCGTTTGCATGGCCGGTGCGTGGCCCGCTGCTCAACGGCTTCGACGACTCGAAGAACAAAGGCGTGAACATCGGCGGCGCGGCGGGGGAGCCGGTAAAGGCTTCCGCCGATGGCCGGGTGGTTTATGCAGGAAATGGGCTGCGCGGTTACGGCAATCTCATTATCATCAAACATGACGCGACTTATCTCACGGCGTATGCACATAACCGTGCTTTGATGGTAAAAGAGGGTGACGCGGTGACCAAAGGGCAGAAGATTGCCGAAATGGGCAATAGTGATTCGGACCGCGTGATGTTGCATTTCGAAGTTCGCCGGCAGGGCAAGCCTGTCGACCCATTGAAGTATTTGCCGCCGCAATAAAGCCAAGCGATACGACCATGCCGAAATCGAAGCGCCGCCCATCGCAAGCAGACACTGAGTCCGTGAGCCGCACCACGCATGTTTCGGTGGACGATGCTGGCGCTTCGGAGGTCGACGACGACAACGTCGACGATCTCGACAATTCCAACGACCTCGACGAGCGCGCGTCGGGCGGCGAAGAAGAATCCGAATCGCGAGAAGGCGCAAACGATTCCGCGCCCGACGCCGACGATTTCCGCGCGCTGCTTCAGGCCGAGCTCACGGCCGACACGATCCAGCACTATCTGAACCGGATCAGCGTGAAGCCGCTGCTCACCGTCGAGGAAGAGCAGCGCTATTCGCGTCTCGCGAAGGCGGGCGAGTTCGAGGCGCGTCAGGTCATGATCGAGCGCAATCTGCGGCTCGTGGTCAGCATCGCGAAGGGCTATCTGAATCGCGGCGTGCCGCTGCTCGATCTGATCGAAGAGGGCAACCTCGGCCTGATGCACGCCATCGAAAAATTCGACCCGACGCGTGGCTTTCGCTTTTCGACTTACGCGACGTGGTGGATTCGCCAGAGCATCGAGCGCGCAATCATGAATCAGGCGCGCACGGTGCGGCTGCCCGTGCATGTAATCCGCGAACTGAACCAGGTGCTGCGCGCAAAGCGCCATCTCGAGAAGAATTCGATGAATTCGGGCGAGGCGGCCGACCGGCGCGACGCGAGTATCGACGACATCGCGTATCTGACGGGCAAGACCACCGACGAAGTCACCGACATTCTCGCGCTCAACGAGCACACGGCGTCGCTCGACGCGCCGCTCGATCTCGATCCCGCCAGCAGCCTGCTCGATCTGTTGTCGGACGACACCAGCCAGTCGCCCGATGCCGAAGTGCAGCATCGCGAGCTGGAGACGCTGACGCGCGCGTGGCTGGCGCGGCTGTCGGACAAGCACCGGCATGTGATCGAGCGGCGCTTCGGCCTGAATCACATCGAACCGGCCACACTCGAAGAACTCGCCGACGAAATGGGCCTCACGCGGGAGCGTGTGCGCCAGATCCAGCAAGAGGCGCTCGTGCGTCTGAAGCGCTTCTTTGCTTCCAATGGCGTGCGCAAGGACGCCGTTCTTTAGAAACTGATGACTCCAATTCTGGTTTTCGACATCGAGACGATTCCCGATGTCGCCGGCATTCGCCGGCTTGAAAGTCTTCCCGCGACGATGTCCGACGAAGAAGTCGCCGAGCACGCATTCGCGGCACGGCGCGAGAAGACGGGCAGCGATTTCCTGCCGCATCACCTGCAGCGCGTCGCGGCCATTTCGTGCGTGTTCCGCGACGACAACGGTTTTCGGGTGCGCTCGCTGGGCGCGCCCGCCGACGGCGAGGCGGCGCTCGTGCAGTCGTTCTACCGGACCATCGAAAAGTACACGCCGCAGCTCGTCTCGTGGAACGGCGGCGGCTTCGATCTGCCCGTGCTGCACTACCGCGCGTTGATCCACGGCATTCGCGCGAACCGCTACTGGGATCTGGGCGAAGACGACCGCGATTTCAAGTGGAACAACTACATCAGCCGTTACCATGCGCGGCACACCGATCTGATGGATGTGCTCGCGATGTATCAGGCGCGCGCGAATGCGCCGCTCGACGCGCTCGCGAAGCTGTGCGGCTTTCCCGGCAAGCTCGGGATGGACGGCGGCCAGGTGTGGCATGCGTTCCAGGCAGGGCGCATCGACGAGATCCGCAATTATTGCGAGACGGATGTCGTCAATACCTATCTGCTGTTTTGCCGGTTTCAGCTGATGCGCGGCGTGTTTTCGCCGCAGGCATACGCCGATGAGATCGCGTTCGTGAAAAATGCCCTCGCGCAGGACCCTGCGCCGCATTGGGCAGAGTATCTGGCCGCTTTCGAAGTTTAGGTTTTTGCTTCGCGGCGCGGACGGTTTTTCGCAGTTACGGGCATCCGCGTCAGCGCCACACAGGCGCCAACACGGACCACCGCGCCGCACGACCCGCGTTACAGACGGGATCAATCCACCTCGACCACGATGGGCTGATGATCGGAAGCCCGCGTGGCGCCATCTATCTCGCAACTGCGCAGCCGCGGCTTCAGATCCTCGGTGACGAATACGAAATCGCAGGTCAGCGGCCCATCCGACCATTGCGTCTTGTCGTAGACACCGGCCGTCATAGGCGGCGTCTGCCCGGGATGGAGCGTGGTCCATGCGTCGATGAAGGCGGGGCTGCCGTCAAGCGGTTCCAGCATCCGCCGATACGCCTCGCTGTCATATGCGCTGTTGAAATCGCCGCAGACGATCGCGCTGACGGGCCGCCCGGTATCGGTGAAAGGCCCGATCGCATTCTCGGCGGGCGCGGGGTGTGCGGCGTGCGCAGCCGCCTCCTGCTGCATTTCCCTCAGCCGGTCGACCTGCGCGAGCCGCTGCTTGAGCGAATAGAACTCCAGATGCGTGACGACTACGCGCACCGGCCCGCCCGGCGCCCGCAGCACGGCTTCGAGAGCAACCCGCTGCATCGACGGCGAATCGGGGTCGGCAGGCCAGGGCAGCGAATGACGGATCACACGCTCGACGGGCAGGCGCGTCGCCAGCGCATTGCCGAACTGTCGGCGCGGCGCGGCGGGCGCGTCGAGCTTGAGCGGCGCCAGGTCTGCGCCGATTGCCCCGAGCACCGTGTAGCCGGGCAGCAGATCGGCCAGTTCGGCGAACTGGTCGTCGCCGGGATGACCCGCCAGCACCGAAAAGCCGCGCGTCACTTCCTGCATGCACAGCACGTCGAAATCGGCGAGCCGCCGTGCCTCGTCGATCGTGCGCGACAGGTTCACGTCCCCGTGCGCACTGCGTCCCCACTGGACATTCCAGCTGATCAGTCGCATCGTCAAATCTCCGTCGGTGTTGGTCGTTCGTCTACAATCTCGTGTTTGGTTCCACTTTTACCCAGTCTGTCAGGAAGTCGCAGGTGTCCGAAACTGTCCCCCACATTGGTAGAACGCGCTCGCCCCGAAAGGGCAAAGAGGCGCGCCCAGACGCCGCCGCCGGCCCGTTCAAGGCGCCCGAACTCGATATCGACTCGCTCGACATGGAAGCGCGCGGCGTCGGCCGCACCGTCACGGAAGACGGCTCGCCCGGCAAGGTGATCTTCGTCGAGGGCGCGCTGCCCGGCGAACGTGTTACCTATTCGAGCTACCGGAAGAAACCGAGTTTCGAACAGGCGCAGGTCGTCGATATTCTTAAAGAGAGCGTGATCCGTACCCGCCCGCAGTGCAAGTTTTTTGGCACCTGCGGCGGTTGTTCGATGCAGCATCTCGACGTGCGCGCGCAGGTCGCCGTGAAAGGGCGCGTGCTCGAAGACAATCTGATGCATCTGGCCAGGCTGCGTCCCGAAACGGTGTTCCGGCCGATCCACGGACCGTCGTGGGGCTACCGTTATCGCGCGCGTCTGACGGTGCGCAACGTCGTGAAAAAGGGCGGCGTGCTGGTCGGCTTTCACGAGAAGAAGAGCAGCTATGTCGCCGACATGACGAGTTGCCAAGTGCTGCCGCCGCACGTGTCCGACATGCTGGTGCCGCTGCGCCACATGGTGGAAGCGCTGTCCATTCGGGATCGCATGCCGCAGATCGAGCTGGCTGTGGGTGCGTCGGTGACGGCGCTGGTGCTGCGCATTCTCGAGCCGATCAACGCCGCCGACGAACAGGTGCTGCGCGATTTCGCCGATCAGCACAACGTCCAGTTCTGGCTGCAGCCGAAAGGCCCGGATACCGTCTATCCGTTCTATCCGCTCGACCGTCAGCTCGACTACACGCTGCCCGAGTTCGGCATCCGCATGCCGTTTCGTCCGACGGACTTCACGCAGGTCAATCACCAGATCAACCGCGTGCTGGTCGGCCGCGCGCTGCGGCTGCTCGCGCCCGCCAAAACGGACCGCGTGCTCGATCTGTTTTGCGGGATCGGTAATTTCACGCTGCCGCTCGCGCGGATCTCACGCGAGGTGGTCGGCATCGAAGGCAGCGACGTGCTGACGTCGCGGGCGCTCGATAACGCGAAAGAAAATGGCGTGGACGGCCATACGTCGTTCGCGTGCCGCAACCTGTTCGAAGTCACGGCCGACGACATCCGTGCGCTCGGGCATTTCGACAAGTACCTGATCGATCCGCCGCGCGAAGGGGCGCTGGCCGTATCGAAGGCGCTGGCAGAGATTGCGCAGAGCGGCGAAGGTCCGCTGCCCAGGCGCATCGTCTACGTGTCGTGCAACCCGGCAACGCTGGCGCGCGATGCGGGCCTGCTCGTGCACGAGGCCGGCTATCGGCTGAAGGGCGCGGGCGTCGTGAACATGTTCCCGCACACGTCGCACGTCGAATCGATTGCGCTGTTCGAACGCGATTGAGCGCGGCTGACGCTGCCGCGCAAACAAAAACGCCACGGTATCGAACCGTGGCGTTTTTATGCCTTTTGCCTTCAGGCGACGGGGATCATCAGAACTGCCACCAGGACTTTTCCTTGCCCGGACGCGCGTGACCCGTGATGTACGGGCTGTCGGGGAAGGTGCCTGCCAGAATGCGCTTCGTGTCTTCCGCGAGCTGCGGCTGGTCGAGCTTCTGGTACGACAGCATCATGATGTGCAGCGCGTCTTCGATAGCGGGCGCGTTCTTGTATTCCTTGATCGCGAGTTGCGCGCGGTTGATCGCGGCCACGTAGGCGCCGCGGCGGTAGTAGTAGTCGGCCGCATGGACCTCGTGCGACGCGAGCGCGTTCACGATGTAGCGCATGCGCTGTGCCGCGTCCGGCGCGTACTTGCTTTGCGGGTACTTGTCGACCACCACCTTGAACGCATCATACGACTCGCGCAGCGACTTCGGGTCGCGCTCGCTCATATCCTGGCCCGAGAAGCGGCCGAACAGACCGAGGTCGTCGTTGAAGTGGATCATGCCCTTCAAGTAGTACGCATAGGCGATGTCCGGGTGATCCGGGTGAAGCTGGATAAAGCGGTTGACGGCCTGGTCGGCGGCGTCCGTTTCGCTGTCCTTCCAGTTGCAGTACGCGACGTTGATCTGCGCCTGTTGCGCGAAGTGGCCGAACGGGTCCCGTCCCTCGAGCGCTTCGAAGTATTTCGCGCACTTGCCGAAGTCCCCGCCGCTCAAGGCGTCTTGCGCCTCCGTATATAATTTGTTGTTGGTCCACGTGGCCGTTTCGTCCGTCTTTTCCGGCAGGCCATGACAGGCCGCCACCAGCGTGACGGCTGCCGCGCAAGCGGCGTAGCTGGCCATCTTCCCGGCCATCCGTTGGGCCACCGTCTTTCGAACAGTTTGAGTAATGATGTTCAAGGCTCGCATTTTCCAGTCTAGCTTTACGTCCAGGTGACCCAGTCTCGATGAACCGTTCCAATACTCCGCGTCCCACTCAGTATCCCGTTCAGGGCGCGCGGAAGAGCAACAAAGATTATAGCCCAAGCGCCGACAGCGCCGACTCATCAACAGGGGAACCGGCCGCTGCGCCGCGCGCGGGTGAGGCGCCGCGTGTCGTGACCGTGCCGCCCGAGCTGGCGGGCGATCGCCTCGACAAGGTGCTCGCCAAAGTCTTTCCGGAGTTCTCGCGCAGCCGGCTGCAAAGCTGGATCGAAGGGCAGCGCGTGCGCGTCGACGGACAGCCGGCGAAGATTCGCCAGCCCGTGCCGCTCGGCGCATCGATCGAACTGGTGCCCGACCTGCTGCCCGAGCAGCTCGCGTTCACGCCGGAACCCGTGCCGCTCGACATCGTCTACGAAGACGACACGCTCGTCGTGATCGACAAGCCGGCGGGACTGGTCGTGCATCCCGCCGCGGGAAACTGGAGCGGCACCGTGCTGAACGGGCTGCTGCATCGTTATGGCGATGCAGCTGCGGGCTTGCCGCGCGCGGGCATCGTGCACCGGCTCGACAAGGAGACCTCGGGCCTGATGGTCGTTGCCCGTACGCTCGAAGCGCAAACCGATCTCGTGCGCCAGCTGCAGGCGCGGAC
>BBSL01000498.1 GCA_001319865.1 Burkholderia sp. E7m39
TCTGCAGCAGCTCGCCGATTCGATCGAGACCGACCAGAAAACGCGTGAGCGCATTCGCTTCGCCGTGCAGCAATGGACGGCCGCCGCCTCGCCGAGCAACTTTTTTGCGCTCAATCCGGAAGCGCAGAAGACACTGCTCGAGAGCAATGGCGAGAGCCTGCGGCAGGGCGTGATGAATCTGCTCAGCGATATGCAGCGCGGCAAGATTTCGCAGACGGACGAAACGCGTTTCGGCGTCGGCAAGAATCTCGCGATGACGGAAGGCTCCGTCGTGTTCGAGAACGCACTGATGCAGCTGATCCAGTACAAGCCGCGCACGGCGAACGTGTACGAGCGGCCGCTCCTGATCGTGCCGCCTTGCATCAACAAGTACTACATCCTCGATCTGCAGCCCGAAAATTCGCTGGTCGCTCACGCGCTCGAGTCCGGTCATCAGGTATATCTGATTTCGTGGCGCAACGCCGACCAGTCGATCGCCGACAAGTCCTGGGACGACTACATCGCCGACGGCGTGCTGACGGCAATCGATACGACGCGCCAGATCAGCGGCCGTGAGCAGATCAACACACTTGGCTTCTGCATCGGCGGCACGCTGCTCGCCACCGCGCTGTCCGTGGCGGCGGCGCGCGGCGAACATCCCGCCGCGTCGATGACGCTGCTCACGGCAATGCTCGATTTCGCCGACACGGGCGTGCTCGACATTTTCGTCGACGAGGCGCACGTGCAGATGCGCGAGCAGACCATCGGCGGCAAGAACGGCTCGCCGCCGGGCCTCATGCGCGGCATCGAGTTCGCGAACACGTTCTCGTTCCTGCGTCCGAACGATCTGGTCTGGAACTACGTTGTCGACAACTATCTGAAGGGCCGCACGCCGATGCCGTTCGATCTGCTGTACTGGAACAGCGATTCGACGAGCCTGCCCGGTCCCATGTACGTCTGGTATCTGCGCAACACGTATCTCGAAAACAAGCTGCGCGAGCCGGGTGCGCTCACGACGTGCGGCGAGAAGGTCGATCTCTCGCGCATCGATGTGCCCACGTTCATCTACGGCTCGCGCGAAGATCACATCGTGCCGTGGGAATCGGCATATGCCTCGGTGCCGCTCCTGACCGGGCCGCGCACCTTCGTGCTCGGCGCGTCGGGGCACATCGCCGGCGTGATCAATCCGCCCGCGAAGAACAAGCGCAGTTACTGGTCGGTGGCGGGCGACGACAAGACGTTGCCCGAGAACCCCGACGACTGGTTCGAATCGGCTTCGGAAACAGCAGGCAGCTGGTGGCCGGAGTGGACGAAGTGGCTCGACCAGTACGGCGGCAAGAAGATCAAGGCGCCGGCGCAGGCGGGCTCGGCGGATTTTCCGGTGATCGAACCTGCGCCCGGCCGCTATGTGCAGGAGCGCGAGTAATCGTTCGTGGGCCGAAGCATCCTGCGTTCGGCCAGCGCGAACCGGATAACGAGTGACGACCGATGGAGTGAGACAGACGCTGTATCGCAGGAACGCTGACTGACCGGATTATCAACTTGACGGGTGACTGTGGCGAAGCTGGCCGCAGCCCCAGAGGAAACGGAAATGACTGACGTAGTGATCGTATCGGCAGCTCGCACGGCTGTCGGCAAATTCGGTGGGTCGCTGGCGAAGATTGCGGCGCCGGAGTTGGGCGCCACGGTGATCCGCGCCGTGCTGGAACGTTCGGGCGTGAAGCCCGAGCAGGTGAGCGAAGTCATCATGGGCCAGGTGCTGGCGGCGGGTTCGGGTCAGAATCCGGCGCGCCAGTCGCTGATCAAGGCGGGTCTCCCGATGGCCGTGCCCGGCATGACCATCAACAAGGTCTGCGGCTCGGGCCTGAAGGCCGTGATGCTGGCGGCCAACGCGATCATCGCGGGCGACGCGGATATCGTCGTCGCGGGCGGCCAGGAAAACATGAGCGCCGCGCCGCACGTGCTGCCGGGCTCGCGCGACGGCTTCCGCATGGGCGATGCGAAGCTGATCGACACGATGATCGTCGACGGCCTGTGGGACGTGTACAACCAGTACCATATGGGCGTCACGGCGGAAAACGTCGCGAAGGAATACGGCATCACGCGCGAAGACCAGGACAAGTTCGCGGCGCTTTCGCAAAATAAGGCGGAAGCCGCACAGAAGGCGGGCCGCTTCGATGATGAAATCGTGCCGATCCAGATTCCGCAGCGCAAGGGCGATCCGCTGTCGTTCACGACTGACGAATTCGTGCGTCACGGCGTGACGGCCGAATCGCTCGCGGGCCTGAAGCCGGCATTCTCGAAGGAAGGCACGGTGACGGCGGCCAACGCGTCGGGCATCAACGACGGCGCAGCTGCCGTCGTGGTGATGTCGGCGAAGAAGGCCGAGGCGCTCGGTCTCACGCCGCTCGCGCGCATCAAGGCGTACGCGAACGCGGGCGTCGATCCGAAGGTGATGGGCATGGGGCCCGTGCCGGCATCGCGCCGCTGTCTCGAGCGCGCGGGCTGGAGCGTGAACGATCTCGACCTGATGGAAATCAACGAGGCGTTCGCCGCGCAGGCGCTGGCCGTGCACAAGCAGATGGGTTGGGACACGTCGAAGATCAACGTGAACGGCGGCGCAATCGCGATCGGTCACCCGATCGGCGCGTCGGGCTGCCGGATTCTCGTCACGCTGCTGCACGAAATGCAGAAGCGCGATGCGAAGAAGGGCCTTGCGTCGCTGTGCATCGGCGGCGGCATGGGCGTGGCGCTCGCGCTCGAGCGTCCTTAAGCGTCGGGATGCGTCCTTAGGCGTCCGGACGCGTCCGTAGACGGCTGTTTCGAGGAGGCCGCCACGCGCGCCGGCATCCGCCCTCGGGCGATGGCCGCAGCGTGGCGCGGTCCACCAGGCTTTTCCCGCGGTCCGTGTTGCGCGCCTCGGGAGGCCGGGTGGCACAGGAAGGCGAAGCACGAGGCGGCTGGCGTCTCGTAAAACGATAATGGAGTGTGTTTTATGTCACAACGAATTGCGTACGTAACGGGCGGCATGGGTGGCATCGGCACGAGCATTTGCCAGCGTCTGCACAAGGATGGTTTCAAGGTGATCGCGGGTTGCGGCCCGAACTCGCCGCGCCGCGTCAAGTGGCTCGAAGACCAGAAGGCGCTGGGCTTCGATTTCGTCGCGTCGGAAGGCAACGTGGGCGACTGGGAGTCGACCAAGGCGGCATTCGACAAGGTGAAATCCGAAGTCGGCGAAATCGATGTGCTGGTCAACAATGCGGGCATCACGCGCGACGTCGTGTTCCGCAAGATGACGCATGAAGACTGGACGGCCGTGATCGACACGAACCTGACCAGCCTCTTCAACGTGACGAAGCAGGTGATCGACGGGATGGTCGAGCGCGGCTGGGGCCGTGTGATCAACATTTCGTCGGTGAATGGCCAGAAAGGTCAGTTCGGCCAAACGAACTATTCGACGGCGAAGGCGGGGATTCACGGCTTCACAATGGCGCTCGCGCAGGAAGTGGCCACCAAGGGCGTGACGGTCAACACCGTTTCGCCGGGCTACATCGGCACGGACATGGTGAAATCGATCCGCGCGGACGTTCTCGAAAAAATCGTCGCGACGATTCCGGTGCGCCGTCTCGGCACGCCGGATGAAATCGGGTCGATCGTTGCATGGCTGGCGTCGGACGAGTCGGGCTTCTCGACGGGGGCCGACTTCTCGCTGAACGGCGGCCTGCATATGGGCTGATCCATGAATGTCCCGTTTTGTCGCTGGCCGGGCGAGATGGGACCTTGCATGGTTCAGATGTTTCTGGCGGCGTCTTGTGCGCGCAGTGTAAAGGCTGCGCGCGCGGCAGGACGCCGTTTCTGCGCTTCATTCGCGCTCAAAGGCGTTACATGACCACTACTACAAAGAAAACAGCCGAACGACTCATTAAGAAATATCCGAACCGTCGACTGTACGATACAGAGACCAGCACTTACATCACGTTGACCGATGTGAAGCAGCTCGTGCTGGATCAGGAGGAATTCAAGGTCATCGATGCCAAGAGCAACGAAGACCTCACGCGCAGCATCCTGCTGCAGATCATTCTCGAAGAGGAAAGCGGCGGTTTGCCGATGTTCTCGTCGATCATGCTGTCGCAGATCATCCGTTTCTACGGACACGCGATGCAAGGGATGATGGGCACGTACCTGGAAAAGAACATCCAGGCGTTCATCGATATCCAGAACAAGCTGGCGGACCAGTCGAAGGGCCT
>BBSL01000499.1 GCA_001319865.1 Burkholderia sp. E7m39
AACTACATGGGGATCGGTCCCGTGCCCGCGACGCAGAAGGTGCTGGAGCGCGCCGGCCTGAAAGTCAGCGATCTCGATGTGATCGAGGCGAACGAGGCATTCGCCGCGCAGGCGTGCGCCGTCAGCAAGGAGCTGAATCTCGATCCCGCGAAGGTCAACCCGAACGGCTCGGGCATTTCGCTCGGCCATCCGATCGGCGCGACGGGCGCGCTCATCACGGTGAAGGCGCTGTACGAGCTGCAGCGTATCGGCGGGCGCTATGCGCTCGTAACGATGTGCATCGGCGGCGGGCAGGGCATTGCCGCGATTTTCGAGCGCATCTGAGCGGGTCCGGGCGGCATGTGAGGCGGGCTGCGCGGTCAGCGCAGCCCGCTTCCCGACGAACTTGCGGTATAACCGGTCGAACCCCGCTCGCGGCGCGGATGTGATCAAGCCGGTTGAAAGGAAACAACGGATGCACGTATCGAAGTCGAAGTACAAGGCGTCGTGGCCCACGATGCTCGCGGCGGCCGCGCTGGCCATGATGGTCGCGTTGCCCGCCACGACGCACGCAGAAAGCGACGCCGTCAAGCAGCTCGCGGCGCCTGCGCCGATCCAGTTGCCGCTGAAGCCGAGCCCCGAGTTCGCTAAATTTCCGCAGTACGCGGGCACGCTCGGCACGCGGCAGATCGTACTGCGTCTTGGCAAGAAAACGGACGCCGACGATGCCGGCGGCGTGCACGGCGAGTACCAGTACGCCGACACGGGCGAAGTGATCCTGATCGCGGGCGACCGCGACGGTGACACGCTCGAAGTCGAAGAGTCGAACGACGGCACGCACATTACGGGCAACTGGGTCGGCAAGTTCGCCGCCGACGGTTCGCTTGAAGGCGAGCGGATGAACGTCGACGACTCCAATCCGCAGGAGTTTTCGTTGCGGCTGCTCGCGGCGGGACAAAAGCCGGCCGCTGTCATGGGCAAGAGCACGCCGCCTCAGGCGCCTGCACAGGGGCAGCCCGCCGTGCCGCAAGCGGCGCCGCAGTCGGCGCCGGCCCGCACGGGCAGCCAGCCCGTCAACGGCGTGAGCAATCTGACAACGGGCGAGTGAGCCCGCGCTTCATCGCCTCGATACTTCGCTACATCGCCACTCCGAATCCAACTCTCACTGACCATGACTCAATACACTCCGAAGCACGGCTTGCAGACCCGCATCGTTCAGCCGACCGATCAGCTGACTCCCGGCTGGGAATCGTTCTCGGTGCCCGTCGCGCGCGCGTCGACCGTCGTTTTTCCCGACCTCGCGGCGATGCGCGCGCTCGACTGGAAGAACGACGCGCAGTGGCGCTACGGCCTGCACGCCACGCCGACGTCGATCGCGCTCGCGCAGCGTCTCGCCGCGCTCGAAGGCGGCAATCACGCGCTGTTGCAGCCGTCGGGGCTGTCGTCGATTTCGAACGTGTACTTCGGCCTCGTCAAATCGGGCGACGACGTGCTGATTCCCGACAACGTGTATTCGCCGAACCGCGACCACGCCGAGTGGCTCGCGAAAGACTTCGGCATCACCGCGCGCTATTACGACCCGATGATCGGCGCGGGCATTGCCGATCTGATCCGGCCGAACACGAAGCTGATCTGGCTCGAGGCACCCGGCTCGGTGACGATGGAAGTGTCCGACATTCCTGCCATCACGGCGGCCGCCCGCGCGCGCGGCGTCATCACGGCGATCGACAACACGTGGTCCGCGGGTCTCTCGTTCCGGCCGTTCGATCACGGCGTCGACATTTCGATGCAGGCGCTCACGAAGTACCAGTCCGGCGGCAGCGACGTGCTGATGGGCGCGACGATTACCGTCGACCGCGAACTGCATCTGAAGCTGAAGCTGGCGCGCATGCGCATGGGGATCGGCGTGTCGTCGGACGACTGCTCGCTGATCCTGCGCAGCCTGCCGTCGATGAAAGTGCGCTTCGAGCAGCACGACAGAAGCGCGCTGGCACTCGCAAAATGGCTGAAGACGCGTCCGGAAATCGCCGCCGTGCTGCATCCGGCGTTGCCCGATTGTCCCGGCCACGCGTTCTACCAGCGCGATTTCACGGGCGCGGGCGGGTTGTTCTCGGTCGTGTTCGACGCGCGCTACACGCCGCAGCAGATCGACACCTTCTGCGAATCGCTGGAACTGTTCTCGCTCGGCTGGAGCTGGGGCGGCGCGCAGAGTCTCGCGATGCCGTACAACGTCGCGTCGATGCGCACCGAGTCGTCGTGGCCGCATCGCGGCACGCTGGTGCGCTTCTACGTCGGGCTCGAAGAGGAAGCCGACCTGCGCGCGGACATCGAGCGCTGCCTCGTCGCACTGGGCTGAACGCCGTCCGAACGCCGCGCCGCATGGCGTAAAAAAGCCCGCCCGTGAATGAGCGGGCTTTTTCTTTTAGCGATCTTTCACGCAGGCAGAGCGTGGCTTCAAAACAGCCGTAGCAATCCGTCGAGCCCGACGTGATTGAATGCGACGCTCGCCGCCTCGCGCACGACGGGCTTCGCGCGGAACGCAACCGACAGTCCCGCCGCCGACATCATGGTCAGATCGTTCGATCCATCGCCCATTGCGATCGCGCGCGTCGGTTCGATGCCGAGCTTGTCGCACGTCTCGCGCAGCGTGCGCGCCTTCACGTCGGCGTTGACGATCTCGCCGAGCACACGCCCCGTCAGCTTGCCATCGACGATTTCCAGCGTGTTCGCGCGCGCGAAGTCGAGACCGAGACGCGCCTGGAGCTTGTCGGTGAAGAAGGTGAAGCCGCCCGACACCAGCAGCGTCTTGAGACCCGCCGCCTTCGCGCCCGCCAGCATTTTTTCGGCGCCGGGCGATAGTCGCAGCCGCTCTTCGTAGACCTTTTCCAGCGCGCTCGCGTCGAGGCCTTCGAGCAGCGCGACGCGGCGCGTCAGGCTTTCGTTGAAATCCTTGATTTCGCCGCGCATCGCCGCTTCGGTGATTGCCGCGACTTCCGCCTTCAGGCCGCAAAAATCCGCGATTTCGTCGATGCATTCGATCGTGATCAGCGTCGAATCCATATCCATTGCCACGAGGCCGAAATCGGTCAAACGGCGGCCCGCTTCGACGAACGCATAGTCGAGTGCATGCGTCCCGCAGTAGACGTCGAGATCGGCGCGCTGCGCGAGTTCGGCGTTGCCGATGCGGACCGCGTACGGATCGATCACGGTCAGATCAGCGCCGCGCGACAACGCGAGGAGCGGCTTGTGATGTTCGGCGGCAAGCGGCGTGAGGCTTTGGATGACGAGATTCATGTTGGAGCGGGAAGGGGCACGCGGGAAATCCGCCTATTGTAGCGGGTTCGCTCCGGAAGACCGGCCAGCCGGGCTCGTGCGCGGATCATCGCAGTCAGGCGACATATCTCAGATATGTCGTACTACCAAATAAAAGGGAGCGCCATCGGGAATTGTCCATGTGGTTTTCATTGTTTCGGACAGGATCGTGACGCTGTTTGCATCGCGTGACCCGCGACAGTACGACAAGACCAAGGGCACCCCGAGCTGCGGCCTGATCACCGCGAGCGACAACGGCTGCAACGCGCTGATCACGGCAAGCAAGGCGGGCAACGCCGCCGTCGTCGGCGACGGCACGATCGACGGACGCGGCGGCGGCCCGCTCGTCAGCAGTGTGCCGAACGACCCGGCGCTGCTGAAGCGCCCGGACGGCGCGGCGATGAGCTGGTGGGACATCGGCTGGAAAGCGAACGTGGTGCTGAGCCAGTCGCAGAACAACCCGCGGCTGATCCAGATCAATAATGGCCGCACCTTCACGCTTTGTCGCGTGACGCTGCAAAACGCACTGAAGTTTCACGTCGTGCCGAGCGGCGTCGAAGGCTTCACGGCGTGGGGCGTGAAGATCTATACGCCGACGGCCGCGTGCGAAGCGATGACGAACTATCTCGGCATGCCGTACAGCACGCTCACCGCGAAGAACACCGACGGCATCGATCCCGCGAGTTCCGGGCCGATCACGAGCAACCCAGGCAACCCCGGCAAGCTGACGGGCGACGCCAGCAACATCGTGATTGCCTACACGTCCATCCGCACGGGCGACGACAACATGGCGATAAAGCGAGGCACGGCGCCCGTCAATGGACGCTCGTACAACGTGACCGTCGCCCACAGCCACTTCTATGAAGGGCATGGCATGTCGATCGGCAGTGAATCGTCGGGTGCGGACAACGGCGTGGCGAATGCCGACGTGACGCCCGTCGGCGGCGTGTATCCGAGCGTGAGCAACGTGAACGTCTACGACCTGTCGATCAACGGCGCGGACAACGGCTTGCGCATCAAGTCCGACTGGAGCCGCGGCGGGCTCGTGTCGAACATCCGGTACACGAACGTCTGCATCCGCACGTCCGATCCCACTCCTACGCTCGCGCCGCAGGCGCTGATCTTCTCCCTGTACTGCAGCCCGACGACGAGCGCCGGCCTCTATCCGAACTTCCAGGGCATCGCGCTCGATGGCGTGCGCATCGTCAATGCGTCGGGGTACACGTTCCAGGGCTTCAATTCGGCCAGTCCCGTCCTGCTCGCCGCAGGGTGGTCGGCGGGGACGACGGGCTTGTCGAATCCGCCCGTCGCGAATCCGCTGCCGATCTCGCTCAACAATGCCGTCGCCGACGCCGCGCCGCTCAGCCTGAAAGGAGCCGACACGCAGTTCGCGATCGGGCCGGGCGGCACGTCGTTGCCGTTGCAGGCGGGCAGCGGCGTGTTTGTCACGCTGGCGGCGGCTGCGAACGTCGCGCCCGTCGATTGCAGCCAGGCGTTCGTGCCGTTTCCCGGCAAGTAGCGTTCGTATCGATTGAAGCAAGCGATGCCCGCGCGATGCATTCGCACGCATCGCGCGGGCGCGGCGGGACGCTGCACGTGCGCAGCGTCATGGTTCATACTGGCGTCTCGAAACCGGCAGCCGCACGGCAAGCAGTCACAACGAGCCGCCGCATAAGCAGCCACAACAAGCAGCCGCATGAGCGGCGAAGACAACACGGAGACACCGATGACCTCGTCCCACGCGACGCAAAGCAGCGCCGACATCGCCCGACATTTCGATCTGCGGCATCTCGATGCGTCGTTTCACGCCGACCCGTATCCCGTCTATCACGCGTTGCGCGCGCATGAGCCCATCAAGCGCATGCCTGACGGCTCGCTGTTTCTGACGCGTTTTCACGACGTGCAGGCCGTCTATCGCGATCCGAAGACCTTCAGCTCGGACAAGAAAGTCGAGTTCGCGCCCAAGTACGGCGCGACGCCGCTGTTCGAGCATCACACGACGAGCCTCGTGTTCAATGATCCGCCGCTGCACACGCGCGTGCGCAAGCTGATCGCTGGCGCGCTGACGGCGCGCGCGATCGCCGCGATGGAGGACGGGCTGGTGCGGCTCGTCGATGGACTGCTCGACCGGGCGGCCGCGCGCGGCGAGATCGATCTGATCGGCGACTTCGCGGCAGCGATCCCCGTCGAGGTGATCGGCAACCTGCTCGACGTGCCGCACGACGAACGCGAGCCGTTGCGCGACTGGTCGCTCGCGATCCTCGGCGCGCTCGAACCCTCGCTCACGCCGCAGCAGCACGAACGCGGCAATCGCGCCGTGACGGAGTTCGTCGCGTATCTGAAGGATCTCGTCGCGAGGCGCCGCGCAGCGCCTGGCGACCCGCAGCACGACGTGCTTACCCGTCTGATCCAGGGCGAGGCGGGCGGTGAGCAGCTATCGGAAGTCGAGTTGCTGCAGAACTGCATCTTCATCCTGAATGCAGGCCACGAAACGACCACGAACCTGATCGGCAACGGCCTCGTCACGTTGAGCGTGTGGACGGGCGAACGCGACGCGCTCCTGCGCGAGCCGGAACTGATCGAAAGCGCGGTCGAGGAATGCCTGCGCTTCGAAAGCTCGAATCAGCTCGGCAACCGGATGACGATGCTGGACACGGAGATCGGCGGTGTGCCCGTTGCGCGCGGCACGCCCGTGACGCTGTGCATCGGCGCCGCGAACCGCGACCCCGAGCAGTTCGCGGACCCCGACCGCTTCGACATCCGGCGCACGCCGAACCGGCATCTCGCGTTCGGCTTCGGCATACACCAATGCGCGGGACTGTCGCTTGCGCGTCTGGAGGCGCGGATCGCGATCGGGCGTTTCGTGCGGCGCTTTCCGTCATACAGGATCAGCGGCGAGCCGACGCGCGGCGGACGCGTGCGCTTTCGCGGCTACGCGGCCGTGCCATGCGCGGTGGCGACCTGACGCAGCTGGCCGACGCATCTGGCCACGGCCGCGCGGACATGATGCGGACGCACGTCGCACGTTGAATCGGCGTCCGTAGCTTTTTCCTGCTGAAGGCAAGACTTACAGCGGGGCGCAGCGGTCGCCGCGCTGCGCGCGCTGATCCGAACGCGATTGGCCGAAACAGGCAGACAGGCGCAGCGCCCGGGCGAGACTGGGCACGCTTGCTGCTTCGCATGGCATTCAACTTCGGGAGCGTGCGATGGCTCATATGATCTGGAAAGGCGCAATCAGCTTCGGTCTCGTCCATGTGCCCGTGCAACTGTATCCCGCCACGAAATCGGAGAAAGTGGGCTTCAACCTGCTCGACAGGCGCACGATCGATCCCATCGGCTATCGGCAGATCAACAAGCGCACGGGCAAGGAAGTGACGCGGGACAACATCGTGCGCGGCTACGAGTATGAGAAGGACAAGTACGTCGTGCTGACGGACGAAGAGATTCGCGCGGCCAATCCCGAATCGACGCAAACGGTCGACATCATCGCGTTCGTCGAAGCGCCCGAGATTCCGTTCCTCTATCTCGACACGCCGTACTACCTGACGCCCGATCGCAAGGGCGAAAAGGTCTACGCGCTGCTGCGCGACGCGATGAAATCGTCGGGCAAGATCGGCATTGCGAACGTCGTGATGCACAACAAGCAGCATCTGGCGGCGCTGATTCCCGTTGGGCCGATGCTCGCGCTGAACACGCTGCGCTGGGACGACGAAGTGCGCCCGTTCGACGAATTCAAGCTCCCCGACGAAGACGCGAAGAAGGCGGGCGTGACGCCGCGCGAGCTGGAGATGGCGAAAAAGCTGATCGACGACATGAGCGGCAAGTGGGACCCGTCCGAATACAAGGACACGTTCCGCGACGACATCCTCGCCCTCGTCGACAAGAAGGTGCGCGCGGGCAAGACGGAAGAGGTGATGGATATCGAAACGCCGCGCGAAGCGCAGCCATCGGCGGACATTCTCGACTTGTCGGACCTGCTCAAGCGCAGCCTCGGACGCGGCGGCAAGAGCAAGGGCGCCGCGCGTGCGACGGAGAACGAAGCAGCCGAAGCCGACGCGGACGACGCGGATCACGCCGACGACAAAGCGCCGGCGAAGCCGCGCGCGGCTGCAAAGAAGACCACGCGTCGCGCGAAGACGACGGCCCGCAAGAGCACGGCCACGGCCGCGCGCAAGCGGCGAGCCGCGTGATCGCGACGCCATCGCCGCCCAGGACGTGAAGCCTTGAAGCGGGAAGCGCATATGACGGACAAGCTCGAGACCTATCACCGCAAACGCCGCTTCGACGATACGCCGGAGCCGTCGGGCATCGCCGCGCGCACCAGGCGCGCAACCACCACCTCGGGCGCGAAGCGCGCGCCGCGCAAGGGCACGGCGCGTGACGGCCTGTCGTTCGTGATCCAGGAACACGACGCCCGGCGCCTGCACTACGACTTTCGGCTCGAGCTCGACGGCACGCTCAAGTCATGGGCCGTGCCGAAGGGGCCGAGCCTCGATCCGTCCGTTAAACGGCTTGCCGTGCACGTCGAAGATCATCCCCTCGAATATGGCTCGTTCGAAGGCGAGATTCCGGAGGGCAACTATGGCGCGGGCTCGGTGATCGTCTGGGATCGCGGCACGTGGGAGCCCGCAGGCGGCGAAGCGGGCGCGCGCGAAGCGTACGCGGCGGGCAAGCTCAAGTTCCATCTGAACGGCGAGAAGCTGCACGGCGGCTGGACGCTCGTGCGCAGCCACATGCGCGGCAGCGGCGACAAAGAGCAGTGGCTCCTCATCAAGGAACGCGACGACGACGCGCGCAGCGAAGCCGATTTCGACGTGCTCGAAGCGCGGCAGGGCAGCGTGCTGTCCGATGCGCCGGGCGCGCGCGGCAACGGCGCGGGAAAGTCTGCTGCGGCGAAGGGAACGACGAAGCGAACGACGAAGGAAGAACGCGCCAACACGTCGATCAAGGCGACGAAAGCAGCCGCGTCGCGCAAGGCAAAAGGCACGCCCGCCGACCGTCCCGACATCGTCGCGACGCGCAACGCGGAATCGTTGCGCGCGCTGGCCGCTCATCCGTCGATACAAGGCGCGGAGGCAGCGGCCTTGCCCGAGACGCTGAAGCCGCAACTCGCCACGCTCGTCGACAGCGCGCCCGGCGGCGACAACTGGCTCTACGAGATCAAGTTCGACGGGTATCGCGTGCTGGCGCGCATCGACCATGAGGCAAAGCCGCCCGCGAAAATCTTCACGCGCGCGGGCAACGACTGGACCGCGAAATTCCGGCAGCAGGTGCAGGCGATTGCGCGCATCGGCGTCGACAGCGCGTGGCTCGACGGCGAGGCCGTCGTGCTCGATAGCCGTGGCGTGCCCGACTTCCAGGCGCTCCAAAACGCGTTCGACGCGAACCGCCCGCAGGACATCACGCTCTATCTGTTCGATCTGCCCTATCTGAACGGCTACGACCTGCGCGGCGTGCCGCTCGAACAGCGCCGCGCGATCCTGCATGCGCTGCTCGAAACGGCCGCCGACGACACGCTGCGTTTTTCCGCCGACTTCGGCTTCGCCGCGGACGACCTGCTGAAAAGCGCATGCGACATGAACCTCGAAGGCATCATCGGCAAACGGCGCGACAGTCTCTACGTGTCGGGTCGCTCGCCCGCGTGGATCAAGCTCAAGTGCAGGCGCCGCCAGGAATTCGTGATCGGCGGCTTCACGGAGCCCGCCGGCAGCCGCGAAGCCTTCGGGGCGCTGCTGCTCGGCGTGTACGACACGAAGGGCGCGCTGCAGTACGCGGGGCGCGTCGGCACGGGCTTCGACGCGGCCAGGCTGCGCGCGATCCGCAAGGAGCTCGACGCGCGCGAATCGGCAACGATGCCGTTCGCGAGCGAGCCGCGCGAGCGCAGCCGCACGCGCGTGCACTGGGTGAAGCCGGAACTCGTCGCCGAATGCAATTTCGCGGAATGGACGAGCGACGGCATCGTGCGGCAGGCGTCGTTTGTCGGCTTGCGCAACGACAAGTCCCCGAAGCAGATCGTCCACGAAACACCACGCAAAGGAGCCGACGTGCAACAGATGACACAGGAGCTAGCGCGGGAGCCGGGCGCCGAGCAGGCGAAAGCGAAACCATCGGCGGCGAAAAAGCGCGCGTCGAAGGCGGCGGACGTGCCAGACGCCGCATCGGCAAAGGCTGCGACGAAACGCGCGGCACGAGGCACGGCGGGCGCAGTTCAAGCGCCGGAGAAAACGTCGGCGAAGTCTGCCGGCAAGGCGGGAACCGCGACAGTCGCGGGCGTGCGCATCTCGCATCCCGATCGCGTGATCGACAAGAGCACGGGTGTGCAAAAGATCGCGCTTGCCGAGTACTACGCATCGGTTGCGCCGTGGATGCTGCCGTATCTGAAAGACCGTCCGGTTGCGCTCGTGCGGGCACCCGAAGACATCGGCGGTGAACTGTTCTTCCAGAAGCACAGCCAGAAGCTGGCGATTCCGAATATCACGCAGCATCCGGGGCTGGACCCGGACCATCCGCCGCTGCTGACGATCGAAAGCCAGCGGCGCTCGTCGGCGCGGCGCAGATGGGCACGATCGAGCTGCACACATGGAACGCGGTGGCCGCGAACATCGAGAAGCCCGACCGCATGGTGTTCGATCTCGATCCCGATCCGGCGCTCGGCTGGAAGCGGATGGTCGAGGCGGCGCAACTGACGCGCGAACTGCTCGACGAACTCGGGCTCAAGTCGTTCTGCAAGACGAGCGGCGGCAAGGGCTTTCATGTCGTCGTGCCGATTGCGAAGCAGCTCGGCTGGGACGAGGTCAAGGCGTTCTCCCAGGCCGTCGCGCAGCATATGGCGACGGCGCTGCCGAAGCACTTCGCGGCCAAGATGGGCGCGCAGAACCGCAAGGGCAAGATTTTCGTCGACTATCTGCGCAACAACCGCGGTTCGAGCACCGTCTGCGCGTATTCGCTACGCGCGCGGCCGGGGCTCGGCGTGTCGGTGCCGCTCGATTGGGACGAAGTGCCCAACACCACGGCCGGCGATCAATGGAACATCTCGAACGTACACGAACGGCTCGACTCGCTGACAAACGATCCGTGGGCCGATTACGCAAAGACCAAGCAGCGCATCACGGCTGCGATGCAGCGCAGGCTCGCTACAGCGGAGCACGATTGAACGGCGCCAATCGGCGCAACTCAAGGCGCAAACTCAACGCGCAAACTCAACGGGAGGGCGCGAGCGCTTTCCCATCAGGGAGATGAGCATGAAAACGTCACAGCAGCACGCAACGGGCGACGAGCACGAACAACAGGGCTCACGCCCGCAAGGCGACGATCAGTCCAACGTGCGCAAGCGCCCGTTCGGCGAGCAGGCCGCGCCGTTGCCGCATGAGGCCGACCAGAGCACGGGGTCGCAGGACGAGCACGCGCCGCGCGGTGTGGGCAAGCAGGCGCATCGCGATCTCGAACGCGGTCTCGAAGACACCGACCGGCGCGGCGGCGGCGACTATCAGGCCCGCACGCAGAATGACGCGAACGTCAACCGCAATTCCGACGATTCCGGCGACGAACACGAATAAACCTATAGCGCGGCTTGACGTGTCAGCGCGATGCGTCGCCGCGCGCGGCGTCCCGATGGTCCCAATACGGCGGATCACCGAAGTGCGCGGCGAGAAAGTCGATGAACGCGACGGTCTTCGGCGGCACGAACGCGCGCGACGGATACACCGCCCAGATGGCGACCGTTTCCGCGAGCGGATACGAATCGAGCACGCTCACCAGTTCGCCGCTGCGCAGATAGGGCGCGACGTCCCACGTCGATTTCAACGCAATGCCGAAACCCGCCAGCAGCGCGTCGCGGATCACTTCGCCATTGTCCGTTGCGAGCCGGCCGCCGACGCGCACGGAAAGCGGCCCGGCCGGCGTGACGAACGACCAGTCGCGCTGATCGGCGAGGATCACACATTCGTGCTGCGCGAGATCGGACGGATGATGCGGCGCACCGCGTTCGGCGAGATACGACGGCGCGCAGCAGATCACGCGCCGGTTCGTCGCGAGCCGCCGCGCGACCAGCGACGAATCCTTCAGCGCGCCCAGCCGGATGCCGACGTCGACGCCGGCATCGACGAGATCGACGATCTTGTCGGTGAGGCGCAGATCGACGCTCACGCCCGGGTAGCGGCGCAAAAACTGCGCGATCACAGGCGACACATGCTGCCGTCCGAACGACGACGGCATCGACACGCGCAGCCGTCCCTGCGGCTCCGCCTGGCCGCGCCCGACCGACGCGCGCGCCGCGGCCGCCGCATCGAGCAATGTCTCGGCGCGGGCCATGAAGACCTCGCCTTCCTGCGTGAGACTGACGCGGCGCGTCGTGCGGTGCAGCAGCCGCGCGCCGAGCAGCCGTTCGAGATTGGCGATGCGCGCGCTCGCGACGGCGGGCGACAGCCCGAACTCCCGTCCCGCCGCCGACACGTTCGCCAGCAGCGCGGCACGCACGAACAGCGACACGTCGAGCAGGTCGAGACGATCGCGCTCGTCGGCGGAAGGGGAGAGAAGCTGGCTCATTGACGGATTGTCGGACTGGTTTGCGGACTGGTTTGCGGACAACGCGCGATTATTCGGAAAATCCAGAAGATGTTTCAGTCATTAGGCTTGTTTTCAGAGGGTAAAGAATTTTCTACAGTTCAGTCAACGCGATCGGCGCGGCGTCATAGAAGGACCAGCCCGCGGACGACCAACGCGAACGGCAAACCTGCCGGCTGTTTCCGAATCCCATTGCTGACTTTTCGCGAATCAAGGAGCCATCATGAAAGCCATCGGCCTGACCCGTTATCTCCCCATCGACAACCCCGAGTCGCTCGTCGATATCGACATCGACAAGCCACAGCCGACCGGTCACGACATCCTCGTGAAGGTCGAAGCGATTTCCGTGAACCCCGTCGACTACAAGGTGCGCGCGCCGAAGGACACCGTGGAGAAGACGCCGCGCGTGCTGGGCTGGGACGCCGCGGGCACCGTCGAGGCCGTCGGTCCCGACGTGACGCTCTTCAAGGCGGGGGACCCCGTGTTCTATGCGGGCAGCATCACGCGGCCGGGCGCGAACAGCGAGTTTCATCTGGTCGACGAGCGGATCGTCGGCCGCAAGCCGGCGTCGCTCGATTTCACGCACGCGGCCGCGCTGCCGCTCACGGCGATCACCGCGTGGGAAGCGCTGTTCGCGCGCCTTGGCGTGTCGCCGCAGGGCGAGGACGCGGGCAAGTCGGTGCTGATCGTCGGCGGCGCGGGCGGTGTCGGCTCGATCGGCATCCAGCTCGCGAAGCAGCTGGCGAAGCTGACGGTGATCGCGACGGCCTCGCGCCCCGCCTCGGCGAAGTGGGCGAAGGACCTCGGCGCGGATCATATCGTCGACCATTTCGGCGACATGCCCGCGCAGCTGAAGGCGCTGGGCTTCGAGCAGGTCGATTACGTGCTGATCTTCAACGACACCGACCGCCACTTTCCGGCGGCCGCCGCCGTCATCAAGCCGCAGGGCGGCATTGCGACGATCGTCGAGAACGAAAAGCCTGTACCTGTCGAACTGCTGAAGGCGAAGAGCGCGGCGTTCCATTGGGAATTCATGTTCACGCGCTCGATGTTCGGTACGCCCGACATGATCGAGCAGCACAAGCTGCTGACGGAGGTCGCGCGTCTGATCGACGCGGGGGTCTTGCGCACGACGGTCGGCGAGAATCTCGGCAAGATCAATGCGGAGAATCTGCGTCGCGCGCACAGGCTGCTCGAAGAGGGGCGCGCGATCGGCAAGCTGGTGCTGACGGGATTTTGATGATCGAGTGCCTGCGGCGCGAGGCTCGCCGTGCGTGTCTAACTTTACGCACGCATGCGCGGCCGCGGCTCCCGACGCAGGCGCTTCTGGGGTTTTCTCGTTGCACTTGCATCCGGGCAGCGGTGCGCCGCGCACTCGCAGCGCGGATGCAATGCGCATATGAGGCGAGCACTCAACCGGCCGCGCCGCAAAGCGGGACAAAAGCCTCGCGCTGCCGGACGAAAAACCATCACCCCTCACGCCGCCTAGGCGTAAACGCGCATGCCTTCACCACGCCATAAACACAACGACAACACACACTGGCGTTAGACTTCACCTGCATCATGCAAAAAACCGCTGCGCGCCCATCGGCGCGATCGTAAATGCATGGCCGCGCGGCAGCACAACAACGAGGTG
>BBSL01000500.1 GCA_001319865.1 Burkholderia sp. E7m39
TGTCTTCGACGGTGCCGTCGAGCAGCGCGGGCCGCTGGCGGATATAGGCGACATGGCGGCGGTAGCGAGGAATGGCCGCGCGCGCGATGCGCTTGCCGCGCCATCGCACCTCGCCGCCATCGAGCGGATCGAGCAGCGCAAGTGCGCGCATGAACACGCTCTTGCCCGAGCCCGACGGACCTGTAATCGAGATGCGCTCGCCGGCGCGGATCGCGATGCGCGTGGCGTGCAGCAGCGTCTGTCCGCGCGTTGCGTCGCGCCGCACGATGTCGGTGGCATCGACGAGGGGCCGGTCTGTCATGTTCGTGTCGTGGGGCATAAGGATGGATTTTCGTCGCAGCGCATCATCATAGCGAAGCCGTGTGAAGGGCGTGGAGAGAGGCGTGGAGGGGCCGAGACGCGGGCACACTGCATGCTCGCCTGACTATCGATGCAGGTATTTTCTCCGGAGCGCTCATGGCTGTGCTGCATTCGGCAAGCGGGTCGGTCGGCAAATCGATAGGGAAGGTTCTCGCGTGGCTGGTAGTCGTGCTGCTGATTCTGATCGCGGCGCTGGCGGTGTTCGTTGTGACGTTCGACTGGAATCGCGCGCGGCCCTACGTGAACGACAAGGTCAGCGAGGCGATCGGGCGTCCGTTCGCAATCGAAGGCGATCTGAAGGTGGGCTGGCGGCATTCCGTCGGCGAGACGGGCTGGCGCGCGTGGGTGCCGTGGCCGCGTTTCTCCGCGCGAAACGTCACGGTCGCGAATCCCGACTGGACGAAGCAAAAGCACTTCGCCACGCTCGACGAAATCAATTTTCAGGTCAAGGTGCTGCCGCTGATCACGCACGACATCGTGATTCCGACGATCAATGTCGTGAATCCGTCCGTGGATCTCGAACGGCTGCTCGACGGGCGCAATAACTGGACGTTCAAGCTGAAGTCGTCGGCGAGGCCGTCGGAGTGGAAGCTCGACCTGCACGACATCGCGTTGAACAAAGGCACTATCGCGCTTTCCGACCAGCAGAAGAAGATCGAGATGCAGGCCGTCGTCGATACGCTGGGTCAGCCGATTCCTATCGGCGAAGCGATCAGGCAGCAGGAAGAAGCGTCGCGCAAATCGTCGGCGGACGTGGTCGGCAAGCAGGGCGCGAAGCAGTTGACGGCTCAGGCGACTGCGGCTTCCGGGGCGTCGGGCGCCGCCGTGCCGGGCGTGCCGGGCGTGCCGATTGCCTCGGGCGCGTCGGTGCCTGCGGGTACCACCGCCGGTTCCGCCGCGAGCACCACCGCGGTCACTAGCGCAGCGACGCCGGCAGCGGGTGCCGGCGCATCGAGCCTGACGGGCGAAAGCGCGTCGGCGCCGTCGGCGGCATCCAGCGCGCCCGCAAGCGCTACGACGGGTACGGCCGTCGCGCAACGTCAGACCGCGCCGCAATACGGCATCGGCTGGACCGTGAAGGGCACGTACAACCGCTCGCCCGTGTCGGGCAGCGGCAAGTTCGGCGGCGTGCTGGCGTTGCAGGACAGGTCGCGGCCATTCCCTGTGCAGGCCGACGTGAAGGCGGGCGATTTGCGCATCGCGATGGTCGGCACGGTCACCGATCCGGCGCATCTCGCGGCCGTCGATCTGCGCCTGTGGCTGCAAGGCACGAGCCTCGATCATCTATATGATCTGACGGGCATCACGCTGCCGGAAACGCCGCCGTACGCGACGGAAGGTCACCTGATCGGCAATTTCAGGCAGGGCGGCAGCGTGTTCCGTTATGAAAACTTTACAGGGCGCGTCGGCGGCAGTGATCTGAACGGCACGCTGATCTACACGCAACGCGCGCCGCGTCCGCTGCTACAAGGCACGCTCGTGTCGAATCTGCTCCAGTTCAAGGATCTCGCGCCCGTCATCGGCGCCGACAGCAACGCGAGCAAGGCGCGGCGGGGCGAGAAGAAACGCCAGCCGTCGAGCAAGGCGCTGCCGACGGAAGAGTTCAAGACGGACCGCTGGAAGGCGATCGATGCCGACGTCAAGTTCACGGGCCGCCGCATCATCAAGGATCCAGCGCTGCCCATCACCGATCTGTACACGCATCTCGTGATGACGGACGGCGTGCTGTCGCTGGAGCCGTTGAAGTTCGGCGTGGCGGGCGGCTCGCTTGCGTCGAACATTCATCTGGACGGCAGCGCGACGCCGCTGAAGGGGCGTTTCTCGACGCAGGCGCGCCACCTGAAGCTCAAGCAGCTACTGCCGACCGCGAAGACGATGCAGAGTGCGCTCGGCGAAATCAACGGCGACGCGGCGCTGTCGGCGACGGGCAATTCGCCTGCGGCGCTAGCGGGCACGTCGAACGGCGAGGTCAAGCTGCTGATCACCGATGGCGCCGTCAGCCGGCTGCTGATGGAGGCAGCGGGACTCAACGTGGCGAACGTCGTCTATGAGAAGCTGTTTGGCAATCGCGACGTGCAGATCAATTGCGCGGCCGCCGATTTCGTCGTGACGGACGGTGTGCTCGATTCGCGCGTGTTTGCGCTCGATACGCAGGACGCCGTGATCAATGTCGACGGCAAGGTGGACATGAAGAACGAGTCGATGGATCTGGGCGTGCATCCGCACACGAAGGGCTTTCGCATCTTTTCGCTGCGCTCGCCGCTTTACGTGAAGGGCACCTTCAAGGACCCGCACGTCGGCGTCAATGCGGCGGCGCTCGCCGTGCGCGGCGGTGCGGCGGTCGGTCTCGGGCTGATCAATCCATTTGCCGCGCTGATTCCGCTGATCGCGCCGAGCAACAACAAGCCGCTGCCGTGTCATCAACTGATGACGGCCATGCAGGCGCAGGGACCGATCGCGCCGCCGCCGGGGCAAAAACAGAAGACGAAGGGGGTGACGCTGCCGGCGGGTACGCCGGGGGCGTCGGACGCCTCGGCTGCGTCGGCGGCAGGATCGGCCGCACCGCCGCGGAAGAAGCCGGCTGCGCCAGCGGGCAATGGCGCGGCGTTGCCGGGCCCGGCGAATGCGGCCGATTACAAGGGGAGCTGACGGGGGTTCTCGAAGGCAGCGGAGCGCGGATCGTTGAGCGCGAAACGATTTATCGGACTCATCGCGCACTCATTGATTCGTCACTTGAAACACCGCCCGCAGAAAACAGCACGGCCGCAATATTCGCGGCCGTGCTGTTTATGCTGCTGTGAAATCCCGAATGGATGGCCGAGGACGCCTAACGCGTGCAATCCGTGCGCGCAATCCGCGCGAAATCGGATCTATCGCAACGAACGCGGCGTCGCGTCGCCGGCCGCGTCCTGACGACGCACGCCGCGTCGCGTGCCTGCCGCCGCGCGCGTCGCGCCGAACTCGGGCAGAATGCGAGCCCGCGCACGGCTCGCGAACACCAGAAAACCGAAGCCGTCGGCTTCATACCAGTAGCCGCCGTTCTCCAGCCCGTCGAGCGGTTGCTCAAGTGCATTCGCGATGGATTCAATGCAGCGCCGTCGCAATTCGGCGACGGCGGGATAGGGCGGCTGCGCGCCGCGCACGCTGCACAGCAGGACATCGAGTCCAGGCAGCACGTGCGCGTACAGAACGGGCTCGTCCTGCGCGCGAGCACGCGCGATCTTGGTGTCGAGTTGACCGAAGGGCTTGAAGTGCCGCAGCACAGCGAGGAACGACTCGTCGCCGTCCACCTTCGCGCGCCTGCGCTTTTTCGGGAAGGACATAAAAACTCGCCTGAAAAAGAATTGCAAGAAACGCAGCGTCCTCATGCGACCACTCCCGGCTTCGCGCGCCGCACGTCGATCTTTTATAGCATACGAAAATGCCGGATACACGGTGATTCGTCTGTCTCACTCCATCGTCCGTGCGAATCAGGCCGAATCGCGTCGCCGTGCGCTTTCGCATCCCCTGTGCATCTGGGTTCAATAATAGACTCACCCGCGCTGCGCGTGTTTCCGGACCCTTAAAAAAAGACATTTTTATGTGCGCCACCCCCTTAAGCGCGCGCATTGAAATATCCGCTGTGCCCGCCGATAATGGCCGCGTCCCAGTTGCGGCGCGGCTCAGAAGCGTGGCCTCACGCTGTCACGGGCTCCCGCGCGCAGCGCATGAGTGAAAATATCGATGGCATTTGCCGCGCAGCAACGCTACGCGCGCCTCGCGCGAAGACGATGTATGCGCGCCGCTCATGATTCGTGCCCGGGTCCGCGTGGCAATGGCAATGCACGCGCAGTTCCCAACGTGCGCTCGCCGCCTCAACCGATCGTGCCGAACCACGCCAGGCGCCGATGAAACTGTTCACGAAGGGTCTATTGCTGATCGCATTACCGAGCGCCATCGAACTGGCGCTGCTTGGCGTCGTGTTCGACATGCAGGCGCAAACCGCGCGCGCCGTCGAACGCTCGTCGGACAGCAAGCAGATTCTCTATCAGGCCGCCGCGCTGGAAAATCCGATGCTGCGGCAAGTCGCGCGGGTGCGCACGGGCATCGCGACGGGCGACCCGTCGTTCATGGACCGTCATGCGGCGTGGATCGACATCAGCGACCGGCTCGCGCGGCTGCAGCAGGCCGTCGCCGATACGCCCAGCCAGGTGGCGCGCGTCGTCCGCATGCGCGAGGCTGCCGACAGCTATCGGCAGCAGGCGCTGTCCGTCGCGCAGTCGCTGCGTACGGGCGCGACGATGAAGCCGTTCGTCACGCTCGAAGGCGGCGAGCTGCCCGCGCAGGTCGTGAGCTTTCGCCAGCAACTGGGCGATTTCATCGGCGAGGCATCGCGGCTCGAAGCCGAGCGCAACGTCACGCTCGCGCGAACGCGGCGGCTGCAGCAATACACGCTCGCGGGCGCCGTGATCGGCTCGATGCTGCTGTGGGCGGGGACGGCATTCGCGTTCGCGCGCGGCATCGGCCGGCGCCTGGACCTGCTCGCGGAAAACGCGCAGCGCCTCGCGAGCGGTCGGCCGCTGCCGATGCCGCTTGCCGGCGACGACGAGATCGCCGCGCTCGATGCGGCGCTGCATCGCACGAGCGCGCTGTTGCGCGTGGCGGACCAGAATCAGGCGGCGCTGAAAGCGTCGCTGCAAACGCGTGCGCAGGAACTGGCGCGCGTCAACGAAACGCTGCGTCAGGAGACGCAGGACAACGAGATGTTCATCTACAGCGTGTCGCACGATCTGCGCTCGCCGCTCGTGAACATGCAGGGCTTTTCGAAGGAGCTGCAGGTTTCGTGTGACGAACTGCGCGCGACCGTCGTCGAAGCCGGCTTGCCCGCCGTCGAGCATGAGCGGCTCACGCAGATGCTCGACGGCGACGTGCAGGAGTCGCTGCGCTTCGTGCGTTCTTCCGTGACGCGCGCCGCGGCCACCATCGACGCGCTGCTGCGCATCTCGCGCGCCGGGCGGCTCGACTATCAATGGCAGCGCGTGAGCGTGGGCCGCGCGGTCGCCCGGGCCGTCGACGCACTGCAAAAACGCATCGACGAGCGCGCCGCCGTCGTCGTCGTGCGCGAGCTGCCGACGGCGTGGGGTGATCCGTCCGCGATCGAGCAGGTGTTCAGTCAGTTGCTCGCGAACGCCGTCAATTTTCTCGATCCGTCGCGCCCCGGGCGCATCGAAGTCGGCGCGCTCGATGGCGCGCCTGATGCGGGGGCATCAGCGGTGGCCGCGCGCACGCGCACCTACTTCGTGCGCGACAACGGCCTGGGCATTCCCGCGGCGTATATGTCGAAAGTGTTTCGCGCGTTCCAGCGGCTGCATGGCGAAGTCGCGCAGGGCGACGGGATCGGCCTCGCACTCGTGCGGCGCACCGTCGAGCGGCATGGCGGACGCGTATGGGTCGAATCGGCGGAAGGCGCCGGCTCGACATTCTTCGTCACGCTGCCGGATCAGCCGCTGCGTCACTGACGCGCAGCGTGCGAGTCGCCGTAAGCGAAGCCCGCAACTGGCCGTAAGCGAAGCCACGCATAATATCGGACAGTGAGTCGTACCATGGGATGCAGTCGCGGCTAGCGCGCGATGCCCGATGCAGGGTAGCGCGAATGCAGCGCACAGGCGCCGGAGGAAACATGTCACACGGGGAAGCGGTCGGCAAATCGGTCGGCATCGTGCTGATCGAGGATGATGACGGGCACGCGACGCTTGTCGAGCGCAATCTGCGCCGCGCGGGCATTTCCAACGGTTTCGTGCGGTTCGCCGACGGTCAGGAGGCGCTCGATTATTTTTTCGGCGAGCCGCGGCCGGGGCAGGGCGCACAAGACCGTCCATCGCGCGACCATCTCTCGAATTACGTCGTGCTGCTGGACCTGAAGATGCCGCGCGTGGACGGCTTCGAAGTGCTGCGGCGCCTGAAGGCGTCGCCGTCGACGGCATCGATGCCCGTCATCGTGCTCACCACCACCGATGATCCGCGCGAGATCGAGCGCTGCTACGAACTCGGCTGCAACGTCTACATCACGAAGCCGGTCGAATACGATGCGTTCATCGAGGCGGTGCGGCGGCTCGGTTTTTCCTGCAGGTCGTCAAGCTGCCGCCGGGACAGCGCTA
>BBSL01000501.1 GCA_001319865.1 Burkholderia sp. E7m39
TTGGGCCTTGCGATCACGAAGGCGCTCACCGATGCGCACGGCGGCACCGTCACCGCGCAAAGCCCCGGCGCGCACTGCGGCGCGACGTTCACGATCACGCTGCCCACGGCCGAGGAACCCGCCGCGGCGCCGACCGCGCCCGAAGCGGCAAGCGTGCAGTCCGCGGGCGGGCTGGCGATCCTCCTGATCGAGGACCATGTGGATACGGCCGAAGTCATGGCGCAGCTGATGCGCACGCTCGGCCACGACGTGACCGTGGTCGGACGCGTGGCGGATGCGCTGGCGGCAACGCAGGGCGCGTCGTTCGATCTGGTCGTCAGTGACGTCGGCCTGCCGGACGGCACGGGCCTCGATTTCATCAAGGCGTTCCGCGAGCGCGACGACGCGCCTGCCGTCGCGTTGACGGGGTTCGGCAGTGACGAGGATATCCGGCGGTGTCTCGAGGCGGGCTTCAGCTCCCATCTGACCAAGCCCGTCAATTTCTCGCAGCTCGAACAGGCCATCGAAGGCGCGGCGGCCGCGAAAGCGCAAAAAAACGCAAGCGAAAGGCGCACAGGCTAGGCGCGCGCCATTCAGCCGATGCGCCGAAGCGACAGGGCCTGTCGCGCTACACACGCGACAGGCCCTGGCCCTTTGCGGATGGCGCCGCACGAGGCGGCGCGTGGAAATCAGATGCGCGGCGAGTTCTTCAGCGAATCGCGAATCTCGCGCAGCAGCAGCACGTCTTCGGGCGTGGGCGGCGGCGCTTCGGGCGCGGCGGGTGCCGGGCTGCGCAGCTTGTTGATGAACTTCACCATCATGAAGATGATGAACGCGAGAATCACGAAGTTGATCGCTACCGTAATGAACGCGCCGTAGCCGAACACCGCGACGCCGGCCGTTTGCAAGTCCTTGTAAGAATCGGGGTTGCCCTTGAAGTTTGCGGGGATATGTCCGAGCAGGATGAACTTGTTGGAGAAATCGAGGCCGCCCGTCGCGACGCCGACGACAGGCATGATCAGATCCTTCACGACGGAGTTGACGATCGTCGAAAACGCTCCGCCGATGATCACGCCGACCGCGAGATCCATCACGTTGCCTTTGAGGGCAAATTCCTTGAATTCCTTGACCATGCTCATCGGGCTGTTCTCCTTGAAGTCGATGGCGACATGATAGCCAACGATCGGCGCAGCGGGAAATGATTTGGCGCCTGATCGCGCGCTTTGTCCAGACGCGGGACCAAACGGCCGTCATGTCGCGAAAGTGACGCGGAACTGACCGCACCTGCAAATGGTGCGCCTGCGATGGACCTTGAATGAGCCTGGCGGTGAGCTTCGAACGTCCGCGGCTATGGTCGTCACTAGTGATGCCGCGATGGCACCGTAAAATCGACCGCGCCCGCTCAGACCTCCGCGGCCCGCGCCTGTTCGATATGCGCGGAGAACGTAGTGGGATCGGTATTCGTCCCGCATAGCAGCACGCCGACGCGCTTGCCTTGCAGTTGCTCGCGCAACGGACCGAGCAGGGCGGCTGTGGCGGCGGCGCAGGCGGGTTCGACGGCCAGCTTCAGTTGCGTGAACAGCGTGAGCATCGCGGCGCGCAGCGCGTCGTCTGTGACGGTGACGAGCCGGTCGATATGACGGCGGCACAGTTCGTAGCTGTACTGCTCCGTGTGCGGCGCCATCAACGAGTCGGCGATCGAATGCATGTGGGTCATCTTGACCGTGTGATTCGCGGCGAAGCTGCGGCTCATCACGTCGGCGCCTTCGGGCTCGACGCCGTACACATGCACGCGCGGATTGGCGAGGCGCAGCGCCGTCGACACGCCCGCCGCAAGCCCACCGCCGCCGACGGGCACGATCACGGCATCGAGGTCGGGCGTCTGCGTGGCCCACTCGTAGCCCAGCGTGGCCGTGCCGAGCACCGTCCGGTAGCTGTTGTACGGGTGCACGAAATAGCGGCCTTCTTCGGCCTCGATTCGCCGCACGATGTCGAATGCTTCCGTCACGTCGGCCGCCATCACCACTTCCGCACGGTATTGACGGCACAGCGCGATGCGTGCGGGATTGGCCGCGTGCATCACGACGACCTTCGCGCTCACGCCCAGGCGCATGGCCGCGTACGCGACGGCGACGGCGTGATTGCCGCCCGACACGCAGGTGACGCCCGCGCTGCGCTGCCCTTCGTCGAGCGCGAGCAGATTCGTGAACGCGCCGCGCGTCTTGAAGCTGCCGCCCGCCTGCAGCAGCTCGAACTTGAAGTTGACGAGCGTGCCTTCGAGCGTCGGAAAGTCGAGCCGGTCGAACACGGGCGTGCGCGCCACCCAGGGCGTCAGCGCGAAGTGTTGCGAGGCGATGTCGTCGAGCGTCGGAATCGGCTCGCCGTCGATCGTGTGGTCGGTATGCTGCGGCGTGGCGGTGGACATGGCGTGCGTACTCGTGTGTGGGTGCGGTCCGCGTTCGATGTCTTGTCGTTCGGTCTTGTTATGTCGTGCTTCGATCAGTGCGCCTGCGCATCGACCGACATGCTGTGAATGAACTTGCCGAGAAACTGTTCGCACTGCGCGAGCTGAGCGAGCGTGACGAACTCGTTCGCCTTGTGCGCCTGCACGATGTCGCCGGGTCCGCACACGATGCTCGGAATGCCTGCCAGCGAGAACAGGCCCGCTTCCGTGCCGTACGCGACCTTGCGCTTGTCCTGGTCGGCGGTAAGGGCGCGCACGAGCTGCGTAATGGCCGCCTGTTCGGTTGCATCGAGTCCCGGCGCCGCGGCGATCTTCGCGAATTCGATCGCGGCCGCTTCGTGCTCGCGCTTCATCTTCGGCAACAGCGTTTCGCGCGCGTATTGCTCGATGCGCGCGAAGATCGGCTCGGGATCGAGCGTCGGCAGATTACGGAACTCGAACTCGAAGCTGCATTCGGCGGGCACCGTGTTGATCGCGTTGCCGCCTTTGATCGTGCTGGTTTGCGCCGTCGTGAACGGCACGTCGTAGAGTTCGTCGAACGGGCCTTGCTCGCGGAACTGGTCGGCCATGTCGCGGATGAAGCAGATCAGGCGCGCCGCGTATTCGATTGCGTTCAAACCTTTCGGCGTCAGTGACGAATGCGCCGCGAAGCCGCGCACGCAGCATTGATACGCGTTGATGCCCTTGTGCGCGATGATCGGGCGCATGCTGGTCGGCTCGCCGACGATGCAGCCATCCGGCTTGACGCCGCGCTTTATCAGTTCGGCGATCATCAGCGGTGCGCCGACGCAGCCCACTTCTTCGTCAAACGACAGCGCGAGGTGGATCGGCTTCGCGAGCTTCGTGCTTTGCATTTGCGGCACGAGCGTCAGCGCCGCGCCGATGAACCCCTTCATGTCGCAGGTGCCGCGACCATACAGTTTGTCGCCGCGCACTTCGGGCTTGAACGGGTCGCTGTCCCAGTTCTGGCCGTCGACGGGCACGACATCCGTGTGGCCCGACAGCACGATTCCGCCATTGGTTTCGCCGTCATGCGCCGGAATGGTCGCGAACAGGTTGGCCCATTTGCCGCTGTCGTCGTGCGTGAGCGTCGCTTCGATGCCGCGCTCGCGCAACGCATCGCGCACCGTTTCGATCAGGCCGAGGTTCGGATTGCGGCTGACCGTATCCATCGACACGAGGCGCGTGACCCAGGGAAGCGAAGCAGGGGAAGAAGCGTTGGCGGCTGCAGCGGAAGAGGCGGGCGTTGATGCGGACAGCGCTTGTTCAGCGACCTGTGACATGACTTGGGCTCCAGCTTGTGTGTCTTTCGATCATACCCAAAAAACGCTTAATTGGGCGAAACGTGTCGGGGGTCAGGCTTGCGCGGCGGGGCTTGGCGCGATGCAGCAATCGTTTTGCGCGCATCCAAAACGCGTGTTTGACGGCGTTTTGGCCCGCGCGTTTCAGCTGCCGAGCAGCGCGCGCAACGCGCGTTCATAGACGCGATAAACGGGCGCAATCGAGGCGAGTTCGACGCGTTCGTTGGCGGCGTGAATGCCTTCGTAGCGCACGCCGAAGCCGCACAGCGCGGGAACGCCCAACGAGGCCAGATAGTTGCCGATGTTCGACGGCCCCGCAACGTCGCGCGGCAGGTCGGTGCCAAGTTCGTCGAACGCCGCGCGATGGAGCGCGCGCGCCATCGGGTGCGAATCCGCGACGCGATACGCGGGCCAACCCGCGATCCATTCGATCGACGTCGCCAGCGCGGCATCGTAATGCGCGTCCTGCTCGCGAACGGCGGCTTCGATCGCGCGCCGCGCGGATTGCGCATCGAAGCCCGGCGTGAGCCGGCAATCGATGCTCAGCTCGCAACGGTCCGGCACGCGGGTGAAGGTGCCGTCGCCGGCACGAAGGCCCGTGAGGGTGAGTTGCGCGGCGCGGCCGAACGCACGCTCGAACGGCAGTGCGGCTTTGCTCAGCGCCGTGGCTAGCTGCGCGCCGCGTATCGCTGCGTTCATTCCGAGCGTGCCGCTCGCACCCGAGTGCGCGGCTATCCCGCGCACGACGATCCGCGCGCGCAGAAAGCCGCGCGCGCCAACCACAATGCGGTCGATGCCCGGATAGCCGATCAACACGCCATCCGGCCGGGGCGCGTCGGGTGCATCGAAAAACGCGCGCGCACCGCCGAATCCGCCCGTGTGTTCATCGAGATCGAACAGCACGCCGAGCGTGCCTTTCATGTCGCCTGTGCGCTGCGCGAATGCAGCGGCGAGGTGCGCAAAGATCGCGACGGCCGCTTTACTGTCGGCGCTGCCGCGTCCATACAGCCAGCCGTTTTCGACATGTGCGCTCAACGGCGCGCGCGTCCACGTCGCTTCGTCGCCGAAGCTCGCGGTGTCGAGCGTGGCGTTCAGCAGGTAGTGCGGACCGCTCGCCGCGCCGCGTATCTGGACATACAGGCCGAGCGGTTCGCCGTTGCCCGATGCGAGTCTGCGTGCGGGAACGCCGTTCGCGGCGAGCCACGCTTCGACGCGTTCGAGCACGGGTGCGCATGCATCGATGCCGCCGCGACTGGGCGTGCGCACGAGCGCCGTCAACAGATCGACGATCGATGCCGTATCGACAACGCCCGTCATGCTGCGCGCTTTACGACGCGACGCGCTGACCCGCTGCGCCCTTGGCCGGCGTGCCGAGCGCGCGCAGCGTTTCCTTCACGGTCGCCACGCGCACCGCGAAGTCCGGGCTGCGGGTTTCGATGCGCAGTTTGTCCTGGCCCGCGAGCTTGATGTGCTTGTGCTTCTGGACCATTTCGATGATCCGCATCGCGTCGATGGGGGATTCGGAACGAACTGCAGCCCGATCACCGCTTCGCCCGCGTCGATCTTCGAAATGCCGAGCGGCTTGGCGGCAAGACGCAAGCGATGCGTTTCGACCAGCGCGTGCGCCTGCGGCGGCATCTTGCCGAAGCGGTCGATCAGTTCTTCCTGGATTGCGTCGATCGAATCGTTGTGCTCGCAGTTAGCCAGCCGCTTGTACAGCGACAGACGCTCCTGGACGTCGCCGCAATAGTCGGCGGGCAAGATGGCGGGCGTATGCAGGTTGATCTCGGTCGTTGCGGCCAGCGGCGCCGTCAGATCCGGCTCCTTGCCGTTTTTCAGCGCCTTGACGGCGTCGTTGAGCATGTCGGTGTAAAGCTGGAAGCCGATCTCGTGAATCTCGCCCGACTGCTTGTCGCCGAGCACTTCGCCCGTGCCGCGAATTTCGAGGTCGTGCATCGCGAGATAAAACCCCGCGCCGAGTTCTTCCATCTGCTGGATCGCTTCGAGCCGCCGCTGCGCCTGTTTCGTCAGACCTTGCGGATCATGCACGAGCAGATACGAATACGCCTGGTGATGCGAACGCCCGACGCGCCCGCGCAACTGGTGCAACTGCGCAAGCCCGAACTTGTCCGAGCGATGGATCAGGATCGTGTTGGCGCTCGGCACGTCGATGCCTGTTTCGATGATGGTCGTGCACAGCAGCACATTGGCGCGCTGCGCGACGAAATCGCGCATCACGCGTTCGAGTTCGCGCTCGTGCATCTGGCCGTGCGCGACGGCAATGCGCGCTTCGGGCACCAGCGCTTCGAGCATCTGGCGGCGGTTCTCGATGGTCTCGACTTCGTTGTGCAGGAAGTACACCTGGCCGCCGCGTTTCAGTTCGCGCAGCATCGCTTCGCGGATCACGCCGTCTTCCTCGCGGCGCACAAAGGTCTTGATCGCGAGGCGCTTTTGCGGCGCGGTGGCGATCACCGAGAAATCGCGCAAGCCTTCGAGCGCCATGCCGAGCGTGCGCGGAATTGGCGTTGCGGTGAGCGTCAGCACGTCGACTTCGGCGCGCAGCGCCTTCAGCGCTTCCTTCTGGCGCACGCCGAAACGATGCTCCTCGTCGATGATGACGAGCCCGAGGCGCTTGAACTGCACATCGGACGACAGCAGCTTGTGCGTGCCGATCACGATATCGACGCTGCCTTCGTTGATCTGCTGGATGGCCGAACTCACTTCCTTGCCCGTCTTGAAGCGCGACAGTTCCGCGATGCGCACGGGCCAGTCGGAGAAGCGGTCGGTGAAAGTCTGCGTGTGCTGTTCGGCGAGCAGCGTAGTCGGCGCCAGCAGTGCGACCTGCTTGCCGCCCATCACCGCGATGAATGCCGCGCGCAACGCCACTTCCGTCTTGCCGAAACCGACGTCGCCGCACACGAGGCGGTCCATTGGCTTGCCGCTCGTCATATCGCCGATCACGGCGGCGATCGCCGCGGCCTGGTCGGGCGTTTCCTCGAAGCCGAAACTCTCGGCGAACTTCACGTAATCGCGCGGATCGAGCTTGAACGCATGGCCTTCGCGCGCGGCGCGGCGCGCGTACAGGTTCAGCAGTTCGGCTGCCGTGTCGCGGATCTGCTGCGCGGCCTTGCGTTTGGCCTTTTCCCACTGGCCCGAGCCGAGCGCGTGCAACGGCGCGCTTTCGGGGTCCGCGCCGCTGTAGCGCGAGATCACGTGCAATTGCGAAACAGGCACGTAGAGCTTGCTGTCGCCCTGGTATTCGAGGTGCAGGAACTCGGTTTCGCCTTCACCGAGATCCATCGTCACGAGGCCCATGTAACGGCCGATGCCGTGCTGCGAATGCACGACGGGGTCGCCGACCTTCAACTCCGAGAGGTCGCGCACCATCGAATCGACGTTGCTCGCCTGCTCCTGGCGACGCCGTCCCGCGCGGCGCGCGAGCGGGCCGTACAGCTCCGTTTCGGTGATGATCGCGACGCTTTCGCCCGGAATCGCAAAACCGTTTGCGAGCGGCGCGACGCCGAGCGCGAAGCGGGCGTCGGTGATCAGCCAGTCGTTGAAGCTGTCGGCGGAAGCGGGGCGCAGTTCGTTTTCGGCCAGCAGTTGCGCGATGGTTTCGCGGCGCCCCGCCGATTCCGCGGCGAACAGCACGCGGTTCGGCGTCGTGTCCAGATAGGCGCGCAGCGCGGAAACGGGATCATCCGCGTGGCGGTCGATCGCGAGGTTCGGCAGCGGCACGGCCCAGCCGCCGCCCGCGTTGCCGGGCAGCGCAAGACGTGCGAACGGCTTGGCGAGCACGAAGAAGTCTTCGTCGGACAGAAAGAGGCGCTGGGGTTCGAGGATCGGCCGGTCGCGGTCGTGCGACAAGAAGCTGTAGCGCTGCTTCGTGTCAGCCGTGAAGCGCCGGATGGCCGCCTCCAGATCGCCCACGAACGCGAGCTGAGCGCCTTGCGGCAAGTAGTGAAACAGTGTGGCCGTCTCCTCGAAGAACAGCGGCAAATAATATTCGATGCCCGCCGACGGCACGCCGTTGCCGATGTCCTTATAAATCGACGCGCGGCTCGGGTCGCCCTCGAACACCTCGCGCCAACGGCTGCGGAAAGCGGTGCGCGCCGCTTCGTCGAACGGAAACTCGCGGCCGGGCAGCAGACGTACGTCTTTCACGGGATACAGGCTGCGCTGCGAATCGGGATCGAACGCGCGGATCGAATCCACCTGATCGTCGAACAGGTCGATCCGGTAAGGCAGCGGCGAGCCCATCGGGAACAGGTCGATCAGCGAGCCGCGCACGCAGTATTCGCCGGGACGCACCACCTGGCTCACGTGCTCGTAGCCGGCGAGCGTCAACTGCGCCTTCAGCTTCGCTTCGTCGAGACGCTCGCCTTGCGAGAACGAAAACGTGTACGCGGCCATGAAGGACGCGGGCGGCATCCGGTACAGCGCGGTTGTCGCGGGCACGAGCAGGATGTCGCAGCGGCCTTCGCCGAGGTCGTGCAAGGTGGCGAGGCGCTCTGAGACGAGGTCCTGGTGCGGCGAGAACGAGTCGTACGGCAGCGTTTCCCAGTCGGGCAGCACGCGGATGCGCGCATCCGGCGCAAAGAACGCGAGTTCCTGCGACAGCCGCTGCGCATCGACGGCGCTCGCGCAGACGACAGCCAGCAGCGGCACGTGCTGCCTGTACGCGAGGTGATAGCGCGCGATCAGCAGCGCGTCGGACGAGCCGTGCGTGCCGTCGAACACGAAACGCTGGCCGGCCTTGACCAGCGCGACGGGCATGGGAGCGGAGGACTGCGTGGATGCGGCGATGTCGGGCATAAACGGGAAACGGCTTGTGGATGACGCCAATAAACGGTCGGACGGCTGTGAAACAGCAACTGGGCCCGGGCAATGCCGGTGAACGATCGCCGGCAAGCAACGCGCCCAGCCAATGAAAACCGCCAGCGGGCGCCTTGACGGCGCGTCGCTGGCGCAATGCGAGCGGCAATCTTACGCGTGCCGGGAGGTGCGTGCTGCAGACCTATTATAAAATCCGTCCTTCACTTTGACCTGCAACGCGCCTGATCCGTGACTTCCCGTCTCTTTGCACTGATTCCCTGCGCCGGCACGGGCAGCCGCTCGGGCGCGCCGATGCCCAAGCAGTATCGAACCGTCGGCGGCCGCGACATGCTGCATTACTCGCTCGCCGCGTTCGACGCCTGCAGCGAATTCGCGCAAACGCTCGTCGTGATCGCGCCCGACGACCAGCACTTCGACGCCCGCCGCTTCGCTGGCTTGCGCTTCGCGGTGCAGCGCTGCGGCGGGCCGTCGCGGCAGGCGTCCGTGTTGAACGGCCTGCACGCGCTCGCCGGGTTCGGCGCGCACGACAGCGACTGGGTGCTCGTGCACGACGCCGCGCGGCCGGGCATTACGCCTGCGCTGATCCGCGCGCTGGTCGGCGCGCTGAAGGACGACGCCGTGGGCGGCATCATGGCGCTGCCCGTTGCCGATACGCTCAAGCGTGTGACGCCGGGCACCGACAACCGCATCGATCACACCGAGCCGCGCGATGGCCTGTGGCAGGCGCAGACGCCCCAGATGTTCCGCATCGGCATGCTGCGCGAGGCGATCCTGCGCGCGCAGGGCGATGGCCACGATCTCACCGACGAAGCGAGCGCCATCGAATGGTCCGGGCACACGCCCAAACTGGTGCAGGGCAGCTTGCGCAATTTCAAGGTCACGTACCCTGAAGATTTCGATCTGGCCGAGGCGATTCTCGCGCGCGGTGCGACGGGCTGACGGAACGCTTGCTGCGACACGGATCACGCTTTTCACGAAACAACGGAACCACACGCATATGGATTTGAGAATCGGACAAGGCTATGACGTTCACGCGCTGGTGCCGGGACGGCCGCTGATCATCGGCGGCGTGACGATTCCGTACGAGCGCGGGCTGCTCGGGCATTCGGATGCCGACGTGCTGCTGCACGCGATCACCGACGCGCTGTTCGGCGCCGCGGCCCTCGGCGACATCGGCCGGCATTTTCCCGACACCGCGACCGAGTTCAAAGGCGCGAATAGCCGCGTGTTGCTGCGCGAGTGCGCGGCACGCATCGCAAAAGCGGGCTTCAAGATCCAGAACGTCGACAGCACGGTGATCGCGCAGGCGCCGAAGCTCTCGCCCCATATCGACGGCATGCGCGCGCATATCGCGGAAGACCTGAATCTGCCCATCGATCGCGTCAACGTGAAAGCCAAGACCAACGAGAAACTCGGCTATCTCGGGCGAGGCGAGGGCATCGAGGCGCAAGCGGCCGTGCTGTTGCTGCGCGCGTGAGTGTGCCTGCGTGCGGCGCGGGTCATCGTTGCGTCCGTCGCGCGCATCGGCCTGCGTGAATGCGCATCGTTTGACGGTTAAACAAGCGCGCTCAATGAGCCGCGTTGCCATGCAAAACGCCACGCTAAACGCGTGGCGTTTTGCTTTTGGTACGGAGCGCGCGGCTTACTTGCCCTCAGCCACGATCACTTGCGCCGCGGCGTTCACCACCGACGCGATCCGGCCGACGTCGCGCAGTTGCGTCGAGCTCATGCCTTCGGCGACCAGCGTGTCGAAGTGCGACTTCACGCAGAAATGGCACTTGCCGATGATCGACGCGGCGAGCGCGTACATTTCGAAACGACGCTTGTCGACGCCGCCGTGCGACGCATAAGCGTTCATCCGCAAGCCGGCGGGCTGCGATTTCAGATCGGCACTGTCCGTCATCTCGACGTACGGATACCAGACGTTGTTCATACCCATCAGCGCGGCGGCCGTCAGCGCGCCGTTCACTTCTTCCGGGGACAGGACACCCGCGTCGCGGATGGCGGCGATGATCTTCGGGCTCTTCGCGGCGAACGCGGCGGCCAGCGCCACGCCGACGGCATCGTTGCCTTCCAGCGACGAGCGGGCAATCGTGCCGTCCAGGTTCAGGCGAATGTCTTTCGCGTAGTCAGGAATGAGTTCTTTAATCGCCGAGATGAATTCCATTGATATCTCCTATCAATTTGCCGATAAAAAAGCCCGCTGGCCTTTTCAAGCTTAGCGGGCTTTCGACTGCACGTCTTACAGCGTCGCGCCGCCGACTGCGCGGTTGCACGGGCACAGTTCGTCCGTTTGCAGGCCGTCCAGAATGCGCAGGACTTCTTCGGGGTTACGGCCGACGTTCAGGTTGTTCACCGAAACGTGCTGGATCGTGTTGTCCGGATCGACGATGAACGTCGCGCGCAGCGCAACGCCCGCTTCCTTGTCGCGCACGCCGAGCTGGTCGATCAGTTCGCCCTTGACGTCGCCGAACGCGTAGTGGTTCAGCTTGTTCAGGTCTTTGTGTTCACGGCGCCATGCGAGCTTGACGAATTCGTTGTCCACGCTGCCGCCGAGCAGAACGGCATCGCGCTCTTCGAAGTCTTTGGCCAGCTTGGCGAATTCGACGATTTCCGTCGGGCAAACGAACGTGAAGTCCTTCGGGTAGAAATAGATGATCTTCCACTTGCCCGGGAACGACGATTCCGTGATCTCTTCGAACGCAGACACGCCGTTTTCTTCATGGTTGTTGAAACCCGGCTTCGCAGCGGTGACGGTAAAGGCTTCGAGCTTATCGCCGACAGTTTTCATGCGCTGACTCCTTGAGAATTGGCAAATGAGATTCGAAAAACAACCCGCTCAAACTACCTGCTGGCTGTAACGAACGCGTTACACAAAGAAAACTATAACTCTATTAATCAATCGAAACAATAGTTTTTATCTAACGATGCAGATAGATTTTCTCGAACGCGCCGATATTACAGTTTTAGAACGACCGTTTATGCGTAAAAACGAGGAATAAAACGCTCAAAAAAGCGGCATGCGGAAATAATTGCCGGGCATCACAGCCGCCTTCCGCCGTGATCAGATGCTTTTGGCGAGCGGAAATTCGATCGTGACTTCCAGCCCCGGCAGCGGCGTGCGATTGCGCAGCCGCAGGGCACCGCGATAGCGTCCGACGAGCCGCTGCACGATCGCCATGCCGAGCCCCGTGCCGTTGGCCTGCGTACGCGCCGAATTCACCCGATAGAACGGACGGGTGACGAGCGCGAGCTGATCTTCCGGAATGCCCGGCCCCTCGTCGACTACCGAAAGCTCAACCCGCGAATGGGACACGCGCGTCTCGAGAATCACATGCGGAATACCGTCAGCTTCGGAAAGTCCGTATTTGCGCGCGTTCTCAATCAGATTGCCGACGACTCGCCGAATATCCGTCTCGTCTGCTTCGATCACTGCTGATGGAGCAAGCCGCGTGACCAGGCGCATACCATCTTCGCTCGACATACGCGCAGCCAGTTCTCCTGCGATCACGGAAAGATCGACAGGTTCCGGATTTCTCTGCACGGGACGCGCGTAGTCCAGGAAGCGTCCGATGATCATGTCCATCTGTTCGATGTCGTCGATCATCGCGTCTTTGGTGGCCTGATCCGAAGGGCTCATTTCCGTTTCAAGACGCAGGCGGGCAAGCGGCGTGCGGAGGTCGTGCGAAATGCCCGCGAGCATCAGCGCGCGATCCGCTTCGAGTTGTTCGAGATCCTGCACCATCTGGTTGAAGCTGCGGTTCGTTTCGGCGGCAACGCCCATGCCGCGCTCAGGCAGCTTCTCGGGCGCCTGGCCCGAACCGACCTTGCGCGCGGCCATCGCGAGGCGCGCGAACGGCCGGTTCACCAGGCTCGTGATGAACGCCGCGCCGAATAGCGACAGCGCGAGCGCAAAGATGCCCCAGCCTGCCCATTGCAGGCCCGTCACACTATCGAGTTGATCGCGATCGAGAGCGACCCAATAGTCGTCGTCATCGATCTTGAAGCTGATCCACACGCCGGGAATATCGTTGACGGACTGCGCGATGATCGTGTCGTCGCCGAGGCGGCCGCGGATGTCGTGTTCGATCAGCCGGTTCAGCGATTCGTCGGGCTGTAGCTTGTACTTGTCGGTCGTTTCGCGCGGATACACGCGCACGCCCTCATTGCTTTCCAGATCCTGCAGCAGCGCGCGCCGCAAATCGGGATCGGAATAGAGGAGGGCGGTGCGCGTGAGCTTGACGATCGCGACGAGCTGCAACGCGACACGCTGCGCGCGCGGCTCGCGCTCGATCACGCGAAAACTCTGGAACCATGCGGCGAGGCTGACCGCGATCAGCAGCGCGATCAGCAGGAAGGTTCGCCAGAACAGGCCGCCGAACGCGAGCGTCAGGAGGCGCCGGTCGATCCGCATGCGACCTACTTATCGAAGAAGAGGGAGAACCTGAACGGCAAACTCAGGCGGCGCCGTCGGGAATGAATACGTACCCGAGACCCCAGACGGTCTGGATGAAACGCGGGCTGCCCGGGTCCGGCTCGATCAGCTTGCGCAAACGCGAAATCTGCACGTCGAGACTACGGTCGAACACTTCGTATTCACGGCCGCGCGCAAGTTCCATCAGCTTTTCGCGCGACAGCGGCTGACGCGGATGACGCGCGAACACCTTGAGCACGGAGAATTCGCCCGTCGTCAACGGAATTTCCTGACCGGCCTTCGTCAACGTGCGGGTGGCGAGATTCAGCGCGAACTCGCCAAACTCGAACACTTCCGATGTCTCCGACGGCGCACCCGGCAGTTCTGACGGCGACTGGCGTCGCAGCACGGCATGAATGCGCGCGACGAGTTCACGCGGATTGAACGGCTTGGGCAGATAGTCGTCGGCACCCATCTCGAGACCGACGATACGGTCGACATCCTCACCCTTGGCCGTCAGCATGATGATTGGCGTGCGATCGTTGCTGCCGCGCAGACGGCGGCAGATGGACAGACCGTCTTCGCCCGGCAGCATCAGGTCGAGCACCAGCAGATCGAAACGCTCGCGCACCCACAGCTTGTTCATCGAGGGCGCATTTTCAGCGACATAAACGTTGAAGCCCTGCTCGCCGAGGTAGCGGCGCAGCAGATCGCGCAGACGCGGGTCGTCATCGACGACGAGGATTTTCGAAGGGTTTTTGGTTTCCATGGTCGGCATCTTAGCGCGATTAGAAAGAGGTGCGCGTTTGGGGTAATTATCACGTAACAGTCCGTTACAAAATTTACCCGGCCTGTGGCACGGCGTAAAGCCTTGGCGCTTACACTCC
>BBSL01000502.1 GCA_001319865.1 Burkholderia sp. E7m39
ACGGCTCTACGCCACCGTGCTCGGCGCGTTCTGGAAACTCGATGTGAAGCGCGTCTTGCGGGACGACGTTGAGCCGCTCCCGCTGCTGCGCGTCTAAGCGCGTCAGCGCCTGCGCGCCGCGCGCCACGCGACCCACAGCTTGCGGATGGGCGTAAGCGCGATCCGTTGATGCAGCACGTGATAGCCGTCGCGCTCGATCTCGTCGAGCAGCGCGAGCGCCAGCGCAGCGAGCGCGCGCAACGTCCTCTGCGAGTGACGCTCGCCGACGGGCAGCGCGTCGAGCGCACGACGGATTGCATCGCGGGCGCGCGAGGTCTGAAAGCGCATCAGTTCGGTGAACGCGTCCGTGTATTTGCGGTTGATCAGGTCCGCGGCCGTCACGTTGTAGCGCTGCATTTCGTCGATAGGGATATAGATGCGGCCGTGGCGTGCGTCATTGCCCAGTTCGACGACGATTTGCGCGAGCATCAGCGCCTCGCCGAGCGGCGCCGCCCATGATGCCGCTTGCGACGGATCGCGCGCCGTCGCACGCGCGACGACCGACGCGAATGTGCCGCCCACGCCTGCCATATAGCGACGCAGATTCGGATAGTCGAGGTAGCGCGCCTGGTCCAGGTCCATTTCGAAGCCCGCGAGCATCGCTTGCAGCGCGGGGTATTCCGCCTGCACGTCGGGCAGATGCGCGGCAAGCGCCCGCGACACCGGGTGCGTCGGCTCGCCGGCGGCGAGTGCCGCCGCTTCCTTTTGCCACCACGCGAGCTTCGTGCGGCCGACGGTCGGATCGGTGGTTTCCTTCACCGTGTCTTCGAACTCGCGCCGCAGGGCGAACAGCGCGGTGAGCAGCGGCTGCCGCGCGACGGGCGCCTGGCGAAGTGCATAGTACGAGCTCGAACCGGGAGGCGCCGCTTTTTGCAGGCAGTATTCGTCGAAATTCACGGGGATGGACTTGTGGGAAGCGGCCGCGCAAGGGTGTGCGCGAGCGACCGAAAATTGTAGCATCGACTGCATTCGACAGATGCAGACAAGCGCAGATCAATCGGTTAGAATCTCGCGCTTACGCTTTCGGACGTGCATTTCTATGCGGGCGTTCGCAGGTTTGGCGAGGCTGATCCAGGCGGTTCAGGTTTGCCCACGCGAATGACATGACGATGAAAACGCGGCGTCCGGCTGCCGGCGAGACATCGGGCGCTGCGTGCGGATTTAGCACGCTTGACACTGCCCGGCTGCGAGGATGGCGAAATTGGTAGACGCACCAGGTTTAGGTCCTGACGCCCGCAAGGGTGTAGGGGTTCGAGTCCCCTTCCTCGCACCACCTCTTCATATGGCTGCACGCAAACCCCGCCCGTCATTGACGCGCGGGGTTTTTGTTTTGCGCCATGTTCCAATGCCATTGTGTGATCGCGCATCCAGGTTGCGGCCGCGCGAAAACTGACACGCACAAAAAACCCCGCACGAAGGCGGGGCTCGCTCCATCACGCGGGAGATTAACCGCTGCTTAGTGGCAGCGCTTTTCCCAGTGGTGATGCACGCGCACTTTGTGGCACTCGGGGTGATGGTGCTCGTTCGCGAATGCCGACGACATGCTCACGAGACCAGCGGCAACGGCGATCAGTGCCAGAACAACCTTCTTCATATTTGATCCTTGAAGTCAGAGGGAAAGCGAGCGGCGATCGTAGCAAGTCAGCATTACGATTTGCTTGTGCGGGGGCGTCTAATACCGTCGATTGCGCTGTAAAACCGGATGCGCCGCAATCGTCCATCTGGTTGTGCGTGCAACGAGATTTGGAAGCAGAAAATCGCGAGTCGCGGCGCCTTCGTATCGCCGCTCACATGGATGACTCGCTGACGCGCGAGGCAACTTGTGAATGAGCGCTTAAGGAATTAGGCAACGACGGTACGCGCGGCGCGCGTCAGGCGCCGTTGATCGATCGACCCGGCCCCGTCAGGTCTGACTATTCTGCGTTGCGCGCGATCGCGTTTTCGATCACTTTGTCGAGCGCCTGGCTGAGCGCCGATCTCTCGCGATCGTCGAGACAATCGAAAAGATCGGTGTTCCACCTGCGCGCGATGGGCATGATCTTGCGATACAGCGCGCGGCCTTCCGTGGTCAACGATACGAGCACCACGCGGCCATCTTCGGCGCTTGCTTCGCGTTGCACGAGGCCTTGTCTGATCAACGCTTCGGCGGCACGGCTCGCCTGACTCTTGTCCAGGTTCGCATGGCGCGCGAGGTCCATGATCGAGAACGGCCCGAACGATCCGACCGATGCAATCACGCGCGCTTCAGGCAGCGTCACGTCCAGCTTGGCCATATACCGTTCGCTGATGCCCCGCTCGGAAAGTTTGTTCAGCACGTGCAGACGATACGTCAGAAACTGTTCGAGTCCGGCTTTGTCGGAGGCCTTCATGGTCTTCCTGTTGTGAGTGGATGCAGGTCCGCGTTGTGATTGTTGCTGCATCCGCTCGCGCGGTCAACGCGGGCCGTACCTGAGTCGTGTCATCTGCTCGGCTTCGTTCGCGAGCAACGTGCCGGCGTCGCGAATCGCGACTTCGAGCGTGATGGGACCCGGCGCTGGAGAGAAGCATCCACTGAAATGCTCCGCGAGCTTCGGCAGCGCGGACGGGTCCACAGCACCGGAAAGCAGCGTGGCAGGAACGCCTGCCGCACGCGCATGCTGGCAGGCGATGAAGGGCGCCTTGCCATGCAGCGTTTGCACGTCGGAGCGGCCTTCGCCCGTGATCAGCCAGTTCGCGCCTTCGAGCGCGGCGTCGAGTCCGATTTCGCGCGCAACCACTTCGGCGCCTGGCTCGAACTCCGCGCCGAGCATGTGCAGCGCGAAGCCGAGGCCGCCTGCCGCGCCCGCGCCGCGCTCGTTGCGTGCAACGCGATTCAGCGCCGGCTCGACGAGATCGGCGAAGTGGGCGAGGGCGGCATCGATGCGCGCGATCTGCTCCGGCGTCACCCCTTTCTGCGGACCAAAGATAGCCGTGGCGCCGTGATCGCCCGTCAGGGGATTGTCCACGTCCGACATGCCGACAAACTTCGTTTCGCGCAGGCGCGCGTCGAGGTCAGAGGCGTCGACACGGGCCAAGTGTGCGAGCTGCTCGGGCGTCGCGTCGAGTTCGTGTCCTTGCGCGTCGAACAGCTTCAGGCCGAGGCCGGCGAGAAGACCCGCGCCGCCGTCATTCGTGCTGCTGCCGCCCAGCGCGACGAAGAAACGCCGCACACCCGCGTCGAGCAGCGAGCGGATCGCTTCGCCCATGCCGCGCGTGCTGCGCTTTTCGACGGGCACGCCCATGCCGACCGGGTCCGTGATGCCGACGATCTCCGCGGTTTCGAGAATCGCGCTGCCGTCTGCGAGCAGTCCTGTCGCCGCTTCGCGCGACGGACCTGCTGCGCCGCGCACCGTGACGACACGCCGCTCGCCGCCGCGGGTGAGCATGGCGTCGAGCGTGCCTTCGCCGCCGTCGGCCATTGCGCACACACGAATGGTCGCGTCGGGCCGCGCACGCAGGATGCCCGTCGCGATGGACTGCGCGACCTGCTCGGCAGAGAGCGAGCCTTTGAATGAATCAGGTGCGATGACGACGATGGGCGCAGGCGACGGGTTCGGCATGGTGTCTCGATTGATTTGGAATGGAAGGCGTCGACGGGTGACGGCGATGCGGTGAAACAACGGCACCGCCTAGGCGCGTCAAGCAGCGTGTCAGCAGGTGAGCAAGCTTATCAGCATGCGGCGCGCGACTGAATATAACGGAAGGTATAGGCAGAATTGACTTTGATTCACAGCCGAGTCCGGTTGCGGGCCGCGCCCGGCCCGGTTTTCACGCCTCGAAGCGAGGGCGAAACGATGCTGCCGCGCGGGCAGGAAATCGCCAGACTGCGTGCCAAACAGCGAATCCCGGCTAGGCGCGCAAATAGTTTGCTAAAATATTTGGCTCTCTGACCCAAACTGTGCTGCCGGCGGCCTCACAGCCTGCGGCGAGAGGCACGCGATCGATGTCACACGTGAGTGAGCGAAGCGAGCGGCGACCTGCGTCACAGCGCATGCAACCAGAGCATGCATGACGCGACGTCCGTCGCGGAACGCAAAGCGGACATCGACAGGCGGCACGGACAAGATAACTGATTCGCTCGAATAATTTTAGGACGATTGAAGCCATGGCTAACGTTGTTGAAAACCTCGGCAAGCTCGAACGCCGCGTGACGATTTCCCTGCCGAAGGATGCCGTGCAGAAGGAAGTGGACGCGCGTATCCGTCAACTCGCGAAGAACGTGCGCATGCCGGG
>BBSL01000503.1 GCA_001319865.1 Burkholderia sp. E7m39
AGCTTCGTGCGGATGCGCTGCAACTGCTTGTGATCGGCGACTTCGAAATTGCCGTGGCGATCGGGCTTCGTGCGCACCGCTTCGCCGTCGACGATGATCTGTCCGGCGTTCGGCCGCTCGAGAAAGTTGATGCAGCGCAGGAACGTGCTCTTGCCCGACCCGCTCGCGCCGATGATGCTGATCACGTCACCCTTGTTCGCGTTCAGCGAGACGCCCTTGAGCACTTCGTTATCGCCGTAGCGCTTGTGGATGTCCTGCACGGCGAGCTTGCAGGCTTCCGTTTGAGTCGTGTGGAGCACGATGCTCTCCTCGAATGAAGGCGGATGAAACGGATGCTTCGATGCGCTGCGGCGATCAATGCCGGCGCACGGCCAGATACGCGAGCCAGTGACGCTCCGCGCGCCGGAACAACGCGACCAGCGCGAACGATACAACAAGATAGATCAGCGCAGCGAGCCCAAACGCCTCGAACGAGCGATAGGTTGCCGAGTTCGCATCGCGCGCGACCTTCAGCACGTCGGGCACGGTGGCCGTGAAGGCGACGGTGGTCGCGTGCAGCATGAGGATCACTTCGTTACTGTACAACGGCAGCGCGCGGCGCAGCGCGGACGGTATCACAATGCGCCGGTACATCGTGAACCAGCTCATGCCGTAGGCGCGCGCGGCTTCGACTTCGCCATGCGGCGTCGCGCGAATCGCGCCCGCGAAGATCTCCGTCGTGTACGCGCACGTGTTCAACGCGAACGCAAGGATCGCGCAATGAAAGCCGCTGCGGAAGAACGCATCGAGCAGCGCATGCGAGCGCACGAACTCAAGGCTGTACATGCCTGTGTAGATCAGCAGCAACTGCACGTAGAGCGGCGTGCCGCGAAATACGTACGTGTAGAGGCGCACGGGCGTCGACAGCCAGCGCTTCTTCGATACGCGTGCGACGGCGAGCGGTATCGACGTCACGAAGCCGATGCCGATGGAAGCGACCAGCAGCCACAGCGTGACGGCAAGACCCGAGATGCGCTGGCCGTCCCAGTAGAGAAACGCGCGCCAGAACTGGTTGAGGATGTCGATCATGTCATCTGTCCGTTCGTTGCAGAAGTCGGGGCCATCAAAGCTCGGCGTGCCGCACGCCGATCGAATAGCGCTTCTCCAGCCAGATCAGCACCAGGTTCGAGACAGTGGTGATGGCCAGATAGATCGCCGCCGCGACGAGGATGAAGAAGAACATGTTGAATGTGCTCTTGCCGGCGTCCTGCGCGGCCTTCACCACATCGGCGAGACCGATGATCGACACCAGCGCCGTCGCCTTGACGAGCACCTGCCAGTTGTTGCCGATGCCCGGCAGCGCGAAGCGCATCATCTGCGGAAAGAGGATGCGCGCGAACACCCGCGCGCCGCTCATGCCGTATGCGGCGCCCGCCTCGAGCTGGCCGCGCGGCACGGCGAGAAACGCGCCGCGAAACGTCTCGGTGAAGTACGCACCGTAGATGAAGCCGAGCGTCAGCACGCCCGCGACGAACGGATCGATGTCGAATTGCGGCAGATCGAGCGCGTCGGTCAGATTGTTGACAGCGATCTGGATGCTGTAGAACAGCAGCAGCATCAGCACGAGATCGGGCACCGAGCGGATCAGCGTCGTGTAGCCCGTTGCGATCGCGCGCAGCGGACGGTTGAACGACAGCTTCGCTGCTGCGCCGAGCAAACCCAGCACGACGGCCGTCGCGAGGGAAAGAACCGACAGTTCGATCGTCTTGATCGTGCCGTCGAGTAGCACCGGGCCAAAGCCGTAGAGGAACACGTGAGTCTCCTGTCCGATGCGAAGCGGTCGGCGGGAGCGGCGCGTGACCGCCTGCTCCCATCCCACGCCAAGCCGGGTTGTTCGAAAAGCCGCTCGGGCTGCGGCATGGCGCGGATACTCGCAAGCAAAAATAATTTCCTCAAACCAGGGCGCGCCGTTGTTGTGCAATGCAACATCCCCGCCCGCAGCCCGCGCGAGGCGTGCCTCCCCCGCTTTCAGAAGGCGCCAACCGATTTGTAAGACCTCGCCGGCCACGCGCCACCTGCCGCGAATTCGCAAGTTTCGGGTCGCTTTTTCGATAGACGCGAGAGGCCGTCGAAACTCTCGCAAACCCGCGCCGATTGGGGCTTTCCCCGAAAGACAAGGCGCGCCGATGCTGCCAGGCGTGTGCCATCGACGCCGCTTCAACGTCAGGTTTCAGGTCTGCTTCCAGGTCTGCTTCCAGGTCTGCTTTGTGACCCTCGCGTTAGACTTGCCGCTGCCCTCACCGCCTTTCACAGGATCGCCGCATGCCACTGCGCCCCGACCCCGCCACGCTCGATGCCTACACGCGCGACGCCGCGCGCTTCTCGCGCGAATGGCTCGACCAGCCGCCGCCCGACGACATGTACGCCCTGTGGGAAACGCACCTGCTGCCGACGGGCAAGACGGCCGATATCGGCTGCGGAAACGGCCGCGACACAGCCTGGCTCGCGGACCATGGCTATCGCGTAACGGGCTTCGATGCGGCGGAGGGACTGCTCGACGAAGCGCGGCGGCTTTATCCGCAGATCGCGTTTCGTCACGCCACATTGCCGTCGCTTGCCGAAATCGACGAGCAGTTCGACAACGTCGTATGCGAGACCGTGCTGATGCACCTGCCAAGCGACGCCATCACGGATGCGATCGACAACCTCGTGCGCATCCTGCGGCCAAGCGGCATGCTGTATCTGTCATGGCGTGTGACGCAAGGCGCGGACGCGCGCCAGGCGGACGGGCGTCTCTATTCGGCGTTCGAGCCGTCGCTCGTCACCGACGCGCTCGCCGATTGCCTGATCCTGTTCGTCGACGACACAACGAGCGCGAGCTCCGGCAAGCGCGTGTGCCGCATCATCGCGGCGAAGCGCAGCGAAGGCTGATGGCGCACGGCCCCGCCGCGCGCTCAATCGATACCGAGACACGCGCGGATCGCGGGCAGCATCGCCTCGACGGCGGCACGCCCTTCGGCGATGGCAGGCGCCGCGCGATGGAAGTCGAAGATGCCCATGCCACCCAGACGCGGCTGGATCAGGATGTCGGCCGGTTCGCCCGCGAGGCGGCTGCGCGTGATCCGCACCTGCATGATGTCGATGCTTTGCGCGATCGAACTCAACATCGAAGGCACGCGCGCGCTCGGCGCGGGCGGCACGCGCACGTCGCGCGAATAGTGTTCCGGCGACGGCTGCAGCCAGCCCGGAAACGGCTTGCCGTTGCGCCGCAGCAGCAACGGCGGCGCCGGCGTAGCGATCTCGGGCGGCGGCGCGTTCGGGTCGAGCAGCGCGGACGCAGCGGTGGAACCCGCCTCGGCCCCGTTCGCCGCCGAATCGAGCGCCGAATCGAGCGCCGCTCCGAGCGCTGCATCGAGTGGTTCGCCTGCCGTTTCTTCCACAGGCACGGGCGGCAGATCGACGACGGCGCCGCCGAAATCGCGGCCATTCAGGATGTCGTTGTTCAGATCGACGGCGATCACGCAGTCCGCTCGCATGCCGCGGGCAGCCGACACGGGCACGGGGTTCGACAGCCCGCCGTCGACGAGCCACACGCCGTCGTGCAGCACGGGCGTGAAGATGCCGGGAATCGCAATGGATGCGCGCACAGCGTCCACCACGCCGCCGTCCTGCAGCCAGGTCTCGCGGCCCGAATCGAGTTCCGTCGCGACGGCTGCGAACGGCATGCGCAACTGGCTGATGTCGCGCCCGTTGAAGCGGTTCGCAAACACCTGGATAACTTTCTTGCCGCCGAGCAATCCGCCCGAAAAGCGCAGATCGAGCAGACGCACGACGGATTGCCACGTGAGCCCGCACACCCACTCTTCGAGCCAGTCGAGATCGCCATTGGCATAGACTGCGCCGACCAGCGCGCCGATCGACGTGCCCGCGACGATGTCCGGCTTGATGCCCGCATCGTGCAGCGCGCGAATCGCACCGATATGCGCCCAACCCCGCGCAGCGCCCCCGCCGAGCACGAGACCGATGCGCCTGTATCGCCTTCGCGTGGACATTGCGTGGTTTTCTCCCCTGTTTGCAGGCGTTTTCTGATTCGACCGCGTGTGTATGCGCGTCAGCACCGGCGCGCTTGCCGCGTGATGATGGGCGTCAGTGACCGCGAATCACGTCGGAGCGCGAAGTCGTGTAGACGATGTGATTGACGTCGAAATGCACGTTGAAAAAGCCCTCCTGCGTGACGCCGCCCTCGCGCCATTTCCAGCTCCACACCGTCTCCGGCTTGAGCGGATAGACGGCGACCTCGCCCGGCTTGCCTAGCAGACGCCGCACTTCGTCTTCCGTCATGCCGGAGCGGATCTTCGCGAAGTTCGCGGCCGTCAGCACCTGCGTGATGGACTGCAGGACGCCGTCCGGCCCGATATCGACCATGTACGTGTTCAGACCTTGCGGCCCGCGCGGATATTCGAGCCGCTTCGACCCATCGGTGAAATTGCGCTCGGTTTCGGGCTTGCCCATCTGGTCGCGAATTTGCGCTTCCGTCGTGACGCCCGGCGTCAGCCCCTTCAGCAGCAGTGCGTCGGGTTTGACGGCGTTGAAAAACTCTTTCAGCTTTTGCACGGCTTGCTCGTTCTGCTGTTGGTCGCAGCCCG
>BBSL01000504.1 GCA_001319865.1 Burkholderia sp. E7m39
TCGTTCCTGAAAGCCGGCCTCTCCTACAGCGACCGCATCACGACGGTGAGCCCCACTTACGCTCGCGAAATCCAGACGCTCGCGCAAGGCGGCGGGCTCGACGGCCTGCTGAGCCAGCGCTCGCACGATCTGTCGGGCATCCTGAACGGCGTCGACTACACGGTGTGGAATCCGTCGACGGATCAGCTCGTCGCCGCCCGCTACACCGACACGCGCCTTGCCGGCAAGCGCGCCTGCAAGGCGGCGCTACAGGAGCGCTTCCATCTCGCGCAAAAGAGCGACGCGCTGCTGTTCGGCGTGGTGAGCCGGCTGACCGAGCAGAAAGGCCTCGATCTGCTGCTCGCGTCGTTGCCTGAAATCATCCGGCGCGGCGGGCAACTGGTCGTGTTCGGCACGGGCGACCCCGCGCTCGAAAACGGCCTGCAACGCGTGGCGCAGACGCACCCCGACTGCGTCGCTGTGGAGCTTGGCTTCGACGAGACGCTCGCGCACCAGATCGTCGCGGGCAGCGACGTGATCGCCGTGCCGTCGCGCTTCGAGCCGTGCGGGCTCACGCAGCTCTACGCCCTTGCATACGGCTCGCTGCCGCTCGTGCATCGCGTGGGCGGGCTGGCCGACACGGTCGTCGACGCGTCGCTCGAGAACATCGCCGACGACCTCGCGACAGGCTTCGTATTCGAGCGCTTCGAGCCGGAGGCGCTGACGGCGGCGATCCGCCGCGCTTTCGCGCTCTATGCGCGGCGCACCGACTGGAAGGCGGCGCAGCGCCGCGCGATGCGCCAGAACTTCGGCTGGGGCGCGTCGGCGGAGCGTTACCTCGCGCTGTATCGCGAACTGGTTTAAGCGCGCGCAGCGTGATGCGCCGCCGCGCGAATTGATGGTTCGATGCAACACGACAGGGCCGGACCGACGCCGCAGCGCAAAAACTCATGTATCTTTTGATGAACGGCGCGTGACGCGCGTGTGGCTTGCGCGTCACCGTGAACTGCGCCAAAGCGGTGCGGGAGCAGCGGGCGCGCACACGGCTCGCGGGCTAGCCGGATCGCGTATCGACCGCGCCGCCCGGCCAGCGGCCGATACCCGGTCCACCCATCCAATCAGCAGTCGTCGGGCGCCGTCGCTGCGCCGTATCGGTTCAACATGAAAAACGTTCTGAGCATTCAGTCGCACGTCGTATTCGGGCACGCAGGCAATAGCGCTTCCGTTTTTCCGATGCGCCGCCTCGGCGTGAATGTGTGGCCGCTCAACACGGTGCAGTTCTCGAACCATACGCAATACGGGCATTGGGAAGGCAGCGCGATCGACGCGTCGCAGATGTTCGCGCTCGTCGAGGGAATCGGCGCGATCGGCATGCTGCCGCGCTGCGATGCCGTGCTGTCCGGCTATCTGGGCACGCCCGAACAGGCGCAGGCGGTGATCGAAATCGTGCGGGCCGTGAAGGCCGCCAATCCCCACGCGCGCTATATCTGCGACCCCGTGATGGGCACGGCGACGGGCTGCCGCGTCGAGCCGGGCATCCAGAAGTTTCTCGTCGACACCATGCCGGAAGTGTCCGACGTGATGTGTCCCAATCACAGCGAGTTGCAGCGGCTCGTGGGCCGCGAGATCGAAACCGTCGAAGAAGCCGTCGCCGCGTGCCGCGAACTGATGACGCGCGGGCCGAGGATGGTGCTCGTCAAGCATCTGCTCGACCGCAATAGTCTCGCCGACCGCTTCAACATGCTCGTGGTGACCGAGCGTGAAGCATGGATGGGCCAGCGTCCCCTCTACCCGTTCGCGCGCCAGCCGGTCGGTGTCGGCGATCTGACGAGCGCGGTATTCGTCGCGCGCTGGCTGCTCGGCGACTCCGTGCGCGGCGCGTTCGAACACACGATCGCCGCCGTCAACGCCGTGGTGCGCGCGACGTGGGACGCCGGGCGTTACGAACTCGAGATCATCGCCGCGCAGGACGATATCGCGCGGCCGCGCGACTGGTTCGATGCATGGGTGGTCGAGTCGGCGTAGCGGCCGCAGGCGCCCCGCCCGCGCCTGTCAGCCTGACGTCCTATAATGCGTGCCGCGCGAAACCGCGCGGCATTTTTTATTGGCACTGGTTGACTGGCACTGAGAAGAGGCATCGATGGACGGCATGATCCGCAGCGAACGCGAAGAACAGTTTGAAGAGATGTGCATCAGCGTCGATGCTGAAGAGACGCACGAGCAGGAAGCGATCGAGTTCTTCGAGTCGCAATTCGGCGAAGCGGATTTCGACGCTGCGCAATGGCTCGACATCGCGCTCTACTACTCGCCCGCCGTCGCGCGCGGCATCGTCGACATGGTCACGCCCGACGACAAGGCGCGCAGCAACATCGCCGAAGTGATTGGCGACAACCTCGACATCTCCTATGGCGAGCAGGAATGCAAGCAGTACGCGGAAACGATTCACTTCGCGCTCGCGAACGGCGTGCCCGTCGATCTCGACGTGGTGCTCGACGGCTGCCAGCGCGCGATCGACGACCTCGACACGTGGGCCGAAGACGACGTGAAGGAACCGCTGCTGCGTCTGCGCGAAGAACTGCTGCGCATGCAGGGCGAGCAGTAAGCGCAGTAACCCCGACCTCGAACGGCCACATCGTCGATACGCGCAGCAGCTTCGACATGAAGCGCTGCGCATGCCGAACGCTCAACGCTCCCGGCAAGCAACACGGCATCCTTCTCTCTCGCGCGCACGTCGACATCGCAGCGCGCGCTTGCCTCCGGCGCCGCCACCGCGCACACATCTTCTCAGCCGACGCTTAACGAATCCGCTTCGCGCACTGTGCTGAAATGCGCATCCAACATGCCGCGAACTGCCAAGACGCACGCATATTGGCTTTCTATATTCGCGCCACGGATCGGCTGCTGCACGCGGGTTGCGCGATATTCGCGGTGCGTCGGCAGGTGGCGGCGACGCGCATCGGCTTTGGTGTTTTCCAGCATTGCCGCGCGGCCCGCAAGATCCGTACGCTAGTTCGTGTTTTTGTCTGTGTACGGTTTGCGTACGTCATCAAGGAGACCTGTCGACAACACTGCATCGCGCAATCCGACCGGCAACGTCGTGCGTTTTCGTCCGTTTTCATCCGTTTTCGCGCGCACGGCGTGCACTGTGAGCCGGCTGTTTTTCCCATCCCTGTCTGCCGATGTAAGGAGAAACCATGAGCTTTTGCAAGACGCTGAAACCGTTTGCCATGATGTTGGGCGCCGTCCTGTCGGTTGCGCCCGTCGCCAGTTTCGCCGCCGACGAAGTGCCCGTGAAGATCGGCTTCGCCGCGCCGATGACGGGCGCGAACGCCGGATACGGCAAGGACCTGCAGAACGGCGTGCGGCTTGCCATCGAGGAAGCCAACGCGCAGAAGATCAAGATCGGCGACAAGGTCGCGCGCTTCGAACTCGTGTCCGAGGACGATCAGGCCGACCCGCGCATCGGCGTGCAGGCCGCGCAGAAACTGGTGGACCAGAACGTATCGGTCATCGTGGGCCACTTCAATTCGGGCACGACGATTCCCGCTTCGCAGATCTACGAGCAGGCGGGCATTCCGATGATCGATCCTGCCGCGACGAACCCCACCATCACGAATCGCGGCTTTGCGAACACCTTCATGGTGATTTCCACCGACGCACAAAACGCCGGTAATGCGGGCACGTATGCCGTGCAGGTGACGAAGGCCAAGCGCATTGCGATCATCGACGATCGCACGGCCTTTGGCCAAGGCGAAGCGGACGAGTTCGAGAAGGCCGTGAAGGCGGCGGGCGGCAACATCGTCGCGCGCGAGTTCACCAGCAACTCGGCCGTCGATTTCAGCACGCAGCTGACGAAGATCAAGTCGACGAACGCCGATCTGATTTTCTTCGGCGGTCTCGACACGCAGGCAGCCGCGATCGCGAAGAAGATGAAGCAGCTCGGCATGACGGCGCAGTTGCTGGGCGGCGGCGGCGTCGAAGATCCCGAGTTCGTGAAGCTGGCGGGCGACGCTGCCGAAGGCGCGATGGCCTGGGAGTATGGCCGACCGCTTGCGCAACTGCCCGGCGGCAAGGACTTCTCGGCGAAGTTCAAGAAGCGCTTCGGCGACGACATTCTGTCGTATGCGCCGTTCGGCTATGACGCCGCGTGGGCCGCGATCAAGGCGATGCAGACGGCGAAATCGACGGACCCGAACGTGTATCGCGCGACCCTCAAGGGCATTAGCTTCGAGGGCGTGACGGGGACGATCTCGTTCGACAGCACGGGCGCGTTGAAGAGCGCGGCATCGACGCTGTATCAGGTGAAGAACGGGGTGTGGGTGCCCGTCGTGACCAAGAGCGGCGTGTAGGTTCTGGTTTTAGTTTTGGTTTTAGTTTTGGGGCGATGCCCGCGTCGGGGTGGGGTTTTTTGCCCTTGCGCGGGCAGCTGGGATAGTGGCTACGCGGCGCGGGCGTTGCCGTTGTGTGCTTGCCGTTTGCGTGGGCATCCGCGATGGCGGTGTTTGCTGCGCAGGCTTTTCTGATGTGCGTTCGCCCTCTGCGCGGGCATCCGCGATGGCGTCTTTGCTGCGCAGGCTTTTCTGATGTGTGTTCACCCTCTGCGCGGGCATCCGCGATGGG
>BBSL01000505.1 GCA_001319865.1 Burkholderia sp. E7m39
TTTCACGCAGCACTCGGCGCGCCCGGCCGGGCCGCCGGCATCGACGCAGCCGACGACCTCTACGGCTGGCTGATCGGCAGTTAGGGACATGGATGTGCTGCACTATCGCGGCGACGTGCGCGAGCAGCATCTGACGGGCGAAATCCACTTCGGCTGGGTGCTCGAAGGACGCGCGGTGCAGGACGTCTGGATCATGCCGCGGCGCGCGGACCGCACGGCGCCGCGCGAACGCGGCCTCGACATGTACGGCACCACGCTGCGCGTATGGGATGCCTCGATCGAAGCCTGGCGCGTGACGTATCTGAACCCGGCGAGCGGACAGCGCGACGAACTGATCGGCCGGAAAATCGGCCGCGACATCGTGCAGATCGGCACGCATGCGAACGGCACGCCGATCCGCTGGAACTTCACCGAAATCACAGCCGACTCGTTCCGCTGGACGGGCGTCGCGCTCGCGGCCGACGGCGTGACGTGGAATCTCGAAGGCGAGTTCGTCGCGCGGCGCAGGCGTTCTTAGCGAACGAAGCGAAGCGGAATAAAACGACGCAACGCAGCGGCGCGTCAGTGTTGCCGCAACGCCGCGCCCTCGTCCTTCGACAGCTTCACGAAGAAGAACAGCGAGCACAGCACGGCCGCGCCGACGACGAAAAACGCCGGCGAAAAATCGCGCGCCGTGAGATGCGCGGCGCTGCCGCCGTGCAGATGCGCTGTCAGCGCGAGCAGCGACGCGCCGAATGCGACGCCCAGACTCACCGACAACTGCTGCGCCATGCCGGAGAGCGCCGTCGCGCGGCTCATCTTCGGCTTGGGCATGTCGGAGTAGCCGAGCGTGTTGAGCGTCACCATCGCGAGCGAATTGAACAGGCCGCCCACCAGCAGCACGCAGAAGATCAGCAGATGCGGCGTGCTGGGCCGAAAGAGCCCATAGCACGCGTAGAAGCAGCCCGTCATGCAGGTCGCGACGATCAGCAGCGTGCGAAAGCCGATGCGCCGGATGGCCGTGGTCATCACGCCGCGCACCGCGAGCGAGCCCACCGCCGTCGCGACGCTGAGCGACCCCGAGGTCAGCGGCGACAGCCCGAAACCCAGTTGCAGCATCAACGGCATCAGAAACGGCGATGCGCCGATGCCGATGCGCAGCGGCATCCCGCCGAGCACGGCCGTGCGGTACGCCTTGTAGCGCAACAGCAGCGGATCGATGATCGCGTCGGCGTGACGGCGGCTGTAGAGCCAGTACAGCAGCATCGACAGCGCGCCCGCGCCCGTGAACGCAAACGTCACCCATTGCGGCACGAGCCCGCGCCCCGCCGTATCCAGCCCGCCGACCAGCCCCACCAGGCCCGTCGACAGCAGCACGAAACCGGGCAGATCGAAACGCTCGTCGATGTGCTCGTGCGTGTCGTCGATGAAGGCCAGCGCGCACAGCACGCCGATCGCGCCGAACGGCACGTTCAGCAGGAAGATCCAGCGCCACGACGCGAACGTCACCACGAGACCGCCGAGCAGCGGTCCGGCGAGGCGCCCGAAGGCGCCCGGCACGGTGAACCACACCATCGCCGCGACCATCCGCGCGGGCGGCACGCTGCGCAGCAGGATCAGCCGGCCGACGGGCACCATCATCGCGCCGCCCATGCCCTGCAGCACGCGAAACACGACTAGCTGCGGCAGCGACGTGGCGAGCCCGCACAGCGCCGAAGCCAGCGAAAACAGGCCGATCGCCGAGCAGAATACGCGGCGCGCGCCGAAGCGGTCCGCGAGCCAGCCGCTCGCGGGCAGGAACACGGCGAGACTCAGCAGATAGGAGGTGATCGCGAGATTCAGATGCAGCGCCTGCACGTCGAGCGAGCGCGCGATGGAAGGCAGCGCGGTCGCCATGATGGACGTATCGAGGTTCTGCAGGAACAGCGGACAGGCAACGATCAGCGGAATGATGCGGGCGCGGTCGGTCATCCAGTGCTTTTACCGCAAAACGGCCGCCAATGGCGAGTTCCGCCGCGTGCCCGCTATTACGTGCGGTTACGTGCGGCTACGTGCGGCTACGTGCGGCTACGTCCGGTGACGGTCAATTGCGTCCGCTTGCGCCCGGCTATGTCCGATCACCACCCGCTTGCGCCCATTGCGTCGGCGTTCGGGCGTCTCAGCGCGCCTCTTCGAGCGCCCGGCGCAACGACAGCGCGATACCGCGCGCCGCAAGCTTCACCTCGTCGAGCGACGGGAACGACGGCGCGATGCGCAAATGGCGGTCGTCGTCATCGCGTCCGTACGGATACGCCGCGCCCGCGGGCGTCAGCACGAGCCCGGCTTCGGCGGCGAGCGCGACCGTGCGCTTCGCATAGCCGCCCGGCGCGTACAGGCTGATGAAATAGCCGCCTTCCGGCCGATTCCACGACACGCCGGGCACCTCGCCGAGCAGCGTCTCGAACGCCTCGATCACGGCGTCGAACTTCGGCCGCAGCAACGCGCGATGTTTCTCCATCAGGCGCTCCAACCCTGCGCGGTCGCGCAGATAGCGCACGTGCCGCAACTGGTTCAGCTTGTCCGGACCGATCGTGCGCACGCTCATATGCTTTTGCCACCAGTCGATATTGCGCGGTGACGATGCGAGAAACGCCACACCGCCGCCCGCCAGCGTGACCTTCGACAGCGACGCGAACACCAGCGCGCGATTCACATGCCCGGCGCGCTCGCACAACGCGACGATTCCCGGCGTCGCGCGCGGCGTGTCAGTCAGGTGATGGAAACGATAGGCGTCGTCCCAGAAGAGCCGGAAGTCGCTCGCGGCAGCGGGCATCGCGGCCATCCGTTCGACTGTCGCGTCCGACCAGATCGCGCCGCTGGGATTGCTGTAAAGCGGCATGCACCAGATGCCTTTGATCGACGCATCGTGCTTCACGAGCGCTTCGACGGCGTCCATGTCGGGACCGTCTTGCGTCATCGGCACGGGGATCATGCGGATGCCGAGCGCTTCGCAGATCGCGAAGTGGCGGTCGTAGCCGGGCACGGGGCACAGGAACGCGACCTCGCCCTGCCGGCTCCACGGCGCCTCGCCGGGCATGCCGTGCAGCATCGCGAACGCGAGCGCGTCGTGCATCAACTCGAGACTCGAATTGCCCATCGCCGCGACCTGGCCCGCGTCGAGTTCGAGCAGCTGCGCACCGAACTCGCGCGCCTCGGGCAAGCCGAGCACGTGCCCGTAATTGCGACAGTCGATGCCGTCGCGCGACATGAAGCCCGCCGTCCCCGCTTCGTCGAGCAGCGCGCGCGACAGGTCCAGCTGCTCGGGCGAAGGCTTGCCGCGCGACATGTCGAGCCGCATCGCAAGCTGCCTGAATTCGTCGTAGGTGGCGGGCGTGGTCATGGTGGTGACGGTCGTCATAATGGTCATGCGCAAGCGCGAAGAGAACCGATGATGAAACCAGTATGCCGCCGCGCCCGGCTTCAGACAAACGCGTTATATTGAACTTTTCGATCAGCAATTCTGATACCAACACAACAGGACGCAAGCGGATGAAAACCCTCGATCTCGACGTGCTCGCGATGTTCGTCGCCATTGCCGACACGGGCAGCTTCGTGCGCGGCGCAGCGCTCGTGCATCGCTCGCAATCGGCGCTGAGCATGCAGATCCGCTCGCTCGAAGCCGCGCTCGGCAAGCCGCTGTTCGTGCGCGGCGCGCGCAGTGTAACGCTCACGCAGGACGGCCAGGCCCTGCTCGGCTACGCGCGCCGCCTGCTCGCGCTGCGCGACGAAGCATGGGCGTCGATCGTGCATCCCGAGGTGAAGGGCCGCGTCGCGATCGGCGTGCCGGACGACTATGCCTCGTCGCTGCTGCCTTCCGTGCTGCGCAATTTCTCGGCGATGTATCCGAAGGTCGAGATTCAGGTGGTCGGTTTGCCGAGCAATGCGCTCGCGCCGCTCCTGAAGGACAACAAGGTCGATCTCGCCTGCGTGACGCGCGTCAAGGGGCTGTCGGGCGAGTTCATCCGGTTCGAGCCGATGGTATGGGCCGGTACGTCGACGCCGGGGCGTGAAATCTGGAAGGAACGGCCGCTGCCCATCGCCGTGTTCGGCACAGGAAGCGTGGCGCGCACCAACGCGATTCATGCGCTCGAACGCGCGAAGATCGGCTATCGCACGTCGTATGAGAGCCCGAGCCTGATGGGACTTTTCAGCATGGTCGATGCGGGCCTTGCGGTCGCGCCGCTCGCGCGCTGCGCCGTGCCCGAGCGCTTCGTCACGCTCGGTCGGCAGCACGGGCTGCCGAAGCTGCCCGAACTCGAAATCGTGCTCGCCCGCAGCGCGCGTTCGAACCGGCCGCCCTGCGACTATCTCGCCGAACAGATCCTGAGCGAGTTGCGTAATTGACCTTGCGCGGCGCAGGCGATGAATGCCAGCGCGCTTCGCCCTGCTGACAAATATCAATGCCTTTCGGGAACGCAGTGTCGACAATCCCGACATCGGCTAGCTCATTGCCGATCGGCCCGGCGCGCCACACTCGAAAGCACGCCTCGTCTGTTCCGGCTCCGCGGTTCCCCGGCTGCGGAGCCGCTTTTTTTCGGGGCGACATATCGTTCGATTGATCAGGAGCGCTGCTTTTTTCGTCACCCAACGTACATGCAACCGGCACGCGAGCGCTTCTCGCCTATCGATGATTTCGAAGCGCTGCCGCTCGCGTACGCGCCACTCGGGCAAGGGCGGCCGTTGCGCCTCTAAGCGCGGCTATCGGCGACGCTCCGTGCCACGTGTATCGGCGAACGCGCGAGAGCGTCGTGCAGGTCGTCGCACCCAAACGGCGCCCCGTTGTGCGACGTGCTGCGCGAGACGCACCCCGCGCTTCTCGTGTTCGGATTCGCGTGCTGGACGACGCCGCGCGCGCTTCCCTGCGCCTCGCGCGTCTGGCGGCCCACCTCCGCAAGCCCGCGACGCTCGACGACATCGTGACGAATCTCGCAACCGTCCCTCGCGCCGCCCGCCGAACGCCCGGCAGCGTCGACAACCCGGATGCGCCGCACACGCTCGCGCCCGTGGACACCGACGGCAAACCTCACGCGTAAGCGCTGCCGGGCCGCAAGCCGACGCACGGCCTGCTCCATGATCCGCACGGCGCTGTCGGCGCGCCCCTACATGCCCGACCCGCGACCTACGCGTAATTCAACCGATCGCCAATATGATCTTGAGACTCCAGGCGCAATACTTCCGTCTGTGAATCGACGACGCCACAGCGTATCGACGGGTCGATCCGGACCGTGCATCGACTGAGAGGAAAGCATGGACACTCACGAAGTTTTGTCGGCCGTACGTGACGTCCATTTCGCGTATCCGATGCCGGCACGGGGCCTCGCGCGGCGCGACGATGAGCCGATGCACGCCGCAATGCGGCTCGCACAGCAGCCAGAGAAGCCGCGGTGAACAACGCGCCGTCCCGGTTGCCAGCGTGCGGCGGCACGACAGCCGCTACGGGCCCGCGGTCCATGATCGACGACACGCACGAGACGCGGCTCGCCGTCGAACTGTTCAGGCTGGGTGCGCGTCTGCAGGTCACCCGGGCGGAAACGGCGCTGCCGCGCGAGCGGCTGATCCGCCTCTACAAGGAATCACATGGCGAGTCGCCACCCAAAGGCAGGCTGCCGGCTTCGACGGATTGGTACGTGACGTGGTTGCCGAACATTCACGCGTCGCTGTATTACGCACTGTATGAATTCGCGGCGCAACAATCCGGCGTGAGCCGCATCACCGCGACGATGACCGCGTATCGGCTGTATCTGGAGCATCTTTCCAATCAGGCCGCGCCCGTGCTGAGCTTCACGCGCGCGTGGATGCTGGTGAACTTCGTCGAACAGGGCGTGCTGCATCGCGTGACGTGCGCGCAGTGCCACGGACGCTTCGTCGCACGCGCGCACGCGTTCGATCGCAACTATGTCTGCGGCCTGTGCCGGCCGCCCGCGCGGGCGGGCAAAACGGGACGCGCCGCGACATCCGCAGGACATCGCGCCTGATATTGCGTCTCGGCACGTCGCCGTCGCGCGAACGAGTCAGAACACGCGCCGCTTCTCGTGCCGCATCGGCTCGCACCGGATAACTGGAGAAATTCGATTGTTGGACTGCAACAAAGCACTGCACGACATCCGTGAAGTCGCCCTGTCATACGCCGTCGCCTCGCGACGGCTCGTGCGTCGAAATGTCGGCGAAGCCACAGCGCGGGCACGCGGCATGGTCTGCGTCGCCGGGATCGCAAGACGGGCTGCGACGAGCCGGCCGCTCTGCCGGGTCGCGCGATACGCGATGCTGTGCGCCTGCCCCGTCACGGCGCGGCGTCAGGCACGCGGTGGCCGGCTGGCCGCCGACGCTGGCGCGCCCTGACTCGCCAGCGTGGCAAACGACGCGACGTGCTCCTCGCAATAGTCGAGGTAGGCCCGCACGAGGCTCGACGGATGGCGATGCGACGGATACACGAGACTGATGTACTGCAACGGCATGGCAAGCTCGGGGAAAAGCACGCGCAGCGTGCCGTTGCGGATCGGCTCCGCAGCGAGAAACGGCGGCAGTTCCGTCACCACTTCGCCGCGCAGCGCGCGAATGCGCAAGTGCAGGTAGTCGTTCGTGACGAAGCGCACGCCGTCGCGCAGCACCTTGTCGCCGATGCGCCAGCTGCTCTCGTCGGCGGGATGGCTCGACCAGACCGCGCACGGACACGTCGGCAACTCGTCGGGTGAACGGACATTGAGACGCTCGGCAAGCGACGGACTCGCCACCAGCACATGACGGTAACTGACCAGACGCCGCGCGACCATGCGGTCGTCGATGATGCGCCCGAGCTGCAGCGCGACGTCGATGCCTTCGTGGCGCAGATCGACGTTGCGCTCGCTGGTCATCGCGCAGACCTTGATGTGCGGATAGCGCTCCTGAAAAGCGCCGAGCATGTCCCACCACGGCTCGAACGAAGGCGGCAGCGAGACCCGCAGCACGCCCGCGTACTGCGCCTGCCCCGAGCGGAGCACGTCTTCCGCCTTGAGCAGCGCGTCGATGCCGAAGCCGGTGGTCTCGTAGAACTGCATGCCGGCGCGCGTCAGCGTCACGCCGCGCGTGCCGCGCTCGATCAACTGCACGCGCAGATCGCGTTCGAGCCGCCGGATACGCCGGCTCAAAGTGGGAAGCGGAACGTTGAGACGCAATGCGGCCGCGGACAGACTCCCCGATTGCACGGCGGTGACGAACATACGTGTCGCATTGAGATCCATCAGAAAGAACCCTATCTCAAAAATGAAAGTCTTGTTTTCAGTTCTGCCGATTTCTTAGCGATCCTATGAGACCTATGATTTTTTACGAAAGGTCGTAGATTCACTTGGCTCGCGATGCGGCAAACGATCCACCTCACGTGCGGGACGACTCTACAACGGCAATCTTTCGCAAACGTCTCATGCCGCGCGCGACGAGGTCGCGCGCGGCGCAATCCACGCTGCCAGCAGAGGGGTCCGATGAACAGGCACGTTGAACTCGATGGTGAAGCGCGCGCCCGAATGCTGGCGTTTCTCGTCCTGGCGCAGCTCGCCGCCCGTTCGCGCAAGGGCATCTGGCTCAACGCCGAACAAAAGGTCGAGTCGGCGCGCATCTGGCTGGAAGCGCAGCGCTTTCGCTGCGGCCGGCTCGATGGCGTGCGGCTCTCGCGCCCTTGCGTCGCCATCGCCGCGAAACTCCCGCGCGCCCGTCCGCGCCTCGACGCTGCCGTCCTGGCGCCGCTGTTCTCCGATGGATGGCGCGTCGACTACGCACACCCGTTGACGCGCCACATCCTCGGTTGCTGCACCCCTCACGTGGCAGCGCATTCGCTGCGATACGCGATTGCCGCAAGCGGGACCAACAACGGCCAATACGGCGCGCGCGAGAAGCACGCTCAGGCTCTTTTAAACGAGTCTAGGTCGCGAAAAACGAAGCAGCCCCCTCCGTTTCGAGGGGGATAAGGCCATTTGGAAATGCACCGCAACTGTGACCGAAACGTGACCATGAACGCGCATCCCCTCGCCTGTGCGTCCCACTCGCCTTTGCGCCACGCGCTGATCGCCATGATCGCGCTCGCCGCCTTCCTCGCGGGCGTGCTCGCGCAAGCATTCACCGCGCACATCGCTTTGCCGTTCACCTTGCTGATCGCGCTGTCGGCCGTGTTCGCGTGTCTTGCCGCCTGTATCGCCGGATCGATGCGCGGCGCGACACGCATCGCCTTCGTCTCGTTTCACGCGCGACGCAGCGCCGCACGCCGCCGTTTCGACGAAGCACGCCTGAACGCGATCATCCGCTCGTCGCGCGAGGCGATCATCACGACGGACGCAGCGCAGCGCATCGTGCTGATGAATCCGATGGCGGAAACACTGTTCGGTTGCGATGCGGCACAGGCGCTCGGCACGCCGCTCTCGCGCTTCATCCCCGAGCGTTTTCGCGCGGCGCACGCGCAGCATGTCAATCGATTCGGTTCGACGGGCGCATCGGACCGGCGCATGGGCAGCCAGCGCGTGCTTTACGCGTTGCGCGCGGACGGCCGCGAATTTCCCATCGAAGCGTCGATCTCGCATAGCGAGAACGACGGCGAAAAGCTCTATACGGTCATGCTGCGCGACGTCACCGAACGCGTGCACGCGGAAGAAGCGCTGCGCCAATCGCGCGAAGACCTGCGCGAGCTGTCGGCCAACCTGCAGCACGTGCGCGAAGAAGAAAAAGCGCACATCGCACGCGAGTTGCACGACGACCTCGGGCAATCGCTGACCGCGCTGAAAATGGATCTGTCGCTGATCCAGCGCGCGCTGGCGCGCGACGCGTTCGACCGCGCCGAGGTGAGCGAGCGCATCGCCGTCATGGCGCGGCTGATCGACGATACGGTCGCGTCGGTGCGACGCATCGCCGCGAACCAGCGCCCGGCGATGCTCGACGATCTCGGTCTGCTGGCCGCCATCGACTGGCTCGCCGACGACTTCTCGCAACGCTATGCCATCGCCGTCAAGCGGCACGTCGACGTGGGCGCGGCCGTGTTTTCGCACGACACGTCGACGGCCCTTTTCCGCATCGTCCAGGAAGCGCTCACCAACGTCGCACGGCACGCCGACGCGACGCTCGTCACGCTCGCGCTGCGCGTCGCGGACGACGCATGCACGCTCGTCATCGCCGACGACGGGCGCGGCGCGCCCCTCGCGCCATCCGAAGGCGACGCCCTCGCGCGCCAGCACTTCGGCCTGCTCGGCATACGCGAGCGCGTGCACATGCTCGGCGGCATCGTGTCGACGGGCGATCCGGGCAAAGGCTTTCGCATTTCCATCACGTTCCCCGTGAACGCATTGCAACCCCAAGAGACGCATCCATGATTCGCATTCTTCTCGCCGACGACCACGCGCTGATACGCGAGGGCCTACGCCATATCCTCAGAGAGTCGGCCGATTTCAAGGTGGTCGGCGAAGCGGCCGACGCCGCCAGCACGATCGCGCTCGTACGCACGACCGACGCGCATATCCTGATCCTCGACCTGTCGATGCCGGGTCGCAACGGCGTCGAGATGATCCGCCAGATCAAGATCATGCACCCCGGCATCCACATACTCGTGCTGACGATGCACGGCGAGCACCAGTACGCCGTGCGCGCGTTCAAGGCAGGCGCGTCCGGTTATCTGACGAAGGAAAGCGCGGGCACGGAACTCGTGAGCGCGCTGACGAAGATCGCGGGCGGCGGCGTCTACATGAGTCTTGCGATCGCCGAGCGCTTCGCGCGCAATCTGCACGAGCCGCTCGAGACGCTGCCTCATCAGCGGCTGAGCGACCGCGAGTTCGACGTGTTCAGGCGCATCACCGCAGGCGAGACGATCGGCGAGATCGCCGAGCATCTGTGCGTGAGCACCAAGACCATCAGCACCTACAAGGCCCGCATCCTCGAGAAGATGCAACTGCCGCACGGCGCTGCACTCGTTCGGTATGCGATCCGCCACAAGCTGTTCGAGGACAACGACGAATCGTGAGGCTCGCATGCGCATTGATGTGAGCGCCGCCCGACGCGCGCTCCCCATGTGCTGACGGCAGTTTCATTCGCCGCTGATTCTCTTTTGAGACGGGGCACTCGATACTTCAGACAACAGCGCGTCCGTGCCGATGCATGCAGTACCGCGACAGCCGGACAATCCACCCTCGCCGCGCGTGCTTCTGGCCCGCACGCGCGCAACCTGCAAGGAGGCCACATGTTTGTTGCCGACGCGCCTACGACGTCATCTTCTGCGTTCACGCAGACATCGGACATCGCGCGCAGATTCCATGCCGGCGTCGCACCGCGCGATGCGTCGCGCTGTTCGCTATGCGCGCTTCAGGCGCTATGCAATCCCGCCGATCTCAATGCCGAGGAGCTCGAACAGGTCGATTCGCTCGTCGCCGAAGTGCGCAGCGTGCAGCGCGGCGCGAGCCTGTTTCGCGCGAATGATCCGTTTCACAGCGTCTATGTGCTGCGCAGCGGCTCGTTCAAGACCGTGGTGATGCATCGCGAGGGGCGCGAGCAGGTGACGGGCTTCCAGATTTCGGGCGAAATGCTGGGACTCGACGGCATCGTGCACGGACGCCATCTGACGAGCGCGACGGCGCTCGAGCGCAGCACCGTCTGCGTGATTCCGTTCGAGCCGCTCGAAGACGCATGCCGCGCGATCAAGCCGATGCAGCAGCATCTGCACAAGGTGATGAGCCGGGAAATCGCGCGCGAATCGAACATGATCATGCTGCTTGGCACGATGCGCGCCGAGCAGCGCGTGGCCGCATTCCTGCTCAATCTCGCCGAGCGCTACGGCACGCGCGGCTACTCGGCCACGGAGTTCGTGATGCGCATGACGCGCAGCGAGATCGGCAGCTATCTCGGCATCACGCTCGAAACGGCGAGCCGCATGTTCTCGAAGCTGCAACAGGACCGGCTCGTGCACGCGCGCGGCAAGCAGATCCGCCTGCTCGACACGGAAGCGCTCGCACGGCT
>BBSL01000506.1 GCA_001319865.1 Burkholderia sp. E7m39
CCGTCCGCTACGCCTGCCCGTCATCCGTCTTCGCCCAGCTGCACGAGCAATGCGTGCAGCCGCTCGGTGTGACGCAGCAGCATGTTCCTATGCTTGTCGATCTGTTCGAGGCGGCCCGCGAGATCGGCGTGGATGGGATCGTCGAGCTCGGCGGCCGACAGCACGTCTTCGACCTTGGCGCGCACCGACGCGAACTCGACGGGCGGATGCGTCAGCGTGCGCTCGAAGCGCCGCACTTCCTGCACGGCGAGATCGCGCACCTTGCGAAAATAGGCCTGACGTCTGTGCTGTTCCGCTTCATGCAGTTCGTCTTCGGGACGCCGCGCCGGCTGCTGGCCGAAGATCGGCTCCGGCGGACGCAGCACCGTGCGCTTGCGCACCGGGTGCGCCGTGCCGCGAAAACGCGCCAGCGGCGTTTCATTGTCGATGGCTTCGCGCGCGTTCTCGGGCACGTCGGGCGCCTCGTGCGGCGCGTCCATCCAGCCGCCGGGCAGCCCCGTCACCGCTTCGACGCCGCGCACGAATTCCTCGCTGAAATCGCGCTGTCCGGCAAGCATCAGCTTCAGATACGACGCGGAGAACGTCATCATCCGTGCAAGACGAGTCGCCGCGCCGACCTCCCGCGTGAGCAGCGCCAGATTCGCTCGCCAGATGGGAAGCAGGGATTCGTCGGAATATTCCATCGCTGGGTCTTCCTTGATCAGTCTTGCGGGCGCGTGTCTGCCGGACGGTCGAAGCCGGTGGAGCCCGGCCGTGCGCCGCGTCCGACAACGATAGTCGCATCGCCATGCGCCGCGCAACCGGATTCACCCTCCGTTCGCGGCACACGCAACAGCGGCTGCGCGTCGCGCCACATGTAGGTTGCATGCAAGATTGACCGTGGCACGCGCGTTGCGTTCCGCACGGCGCGCGCGCCGGCACACACGCGCCCGCGCGATATCACGATGTGACAGACGATGCAGCGATGAAGAAGGCGCCGGAGCCGACGCCTGCGAGGCAAGCCGCGCGCGAGAACTCCCGCCCGCGCGGCAGTTATGCTCAGGCCGCCGCGACGCGTTCGAGCGCTGTCCTGACGAGCGTTTCGAGCAGCGGCTCGATTTTTGCGGCGAGCGCTTCGTCGTACGCGTACGGCATCTGCTCCTGCATGTACGTGATCTGCGACAGCTCCAGCTGCACGGCATGCACGTTCTGCGCGGGCTGGCCATAGTGGCGCGTGATGTAGCCGCCCTTGAAGCGGCCGTTGGCGACCGCGCTATAGCCGCCGTACACGCCGGCAATCTGCGCGAGCGCCTCGGCGAGCCCTTCTACGGCGCTCTCGCCGTTCGACGTGCCGAAGTTGAAGTCGGGCAGGCGTCCGTCGAAAAAGCGCGGCACATGCGAGCGGATCGAATGGGCTTCCCACAGCAGCACTTTGCCGTGCTGTGCCTTCAGTGCGGCAAGCTCGCCCTGCAACGCTTCGTGATACGGCTTCCAGTAAGCGTCGCGGCGACGCGCGACTTCCGCGTCGTCGGGCAGATGGCCGTCGCGATACAGCGGCTCCTTGTCGAAGGTATCGACAGGCAACAGGCCCGTCGTGTCCTGCCCCGGATAGAGATTGGCGCCGTCGGGCGGGCGGTTCAGATCGATCACGTAGCGCGCATAAGTGGGCGCGAGAATCGACGCGCCCATGCGCTTCGCGAATGCATACAGGCGGTCGAGATGCCAGTCGCAATCGTCGGTGCGCGCGGCGACGGGCGTCATCTGCGCGGCGATGTCGGCGGGAATGCGCGTGCCCAGATGCGGGATCGAGATCAGAAGCGGCAGGCTTCCCCGATGCAGCGAGAAGACGGGCAAGGTGTCGGTGGCAGTCATGGCGTCAGGGCTTCTCAAAGTGGATCGATACGGGCGGCCTGCGTCACTTCAGCAGTTCCGCGAGCGCCGCGCGGTATTGCGCATAGGCAGTGTCTTCATCGCGATGCCTGCCATTGTCGACGACTTTCGCGCCGCCTGCATACACGTCGCGGATGGGCGTGTTGCCGTGTTCACAGAACACGATGCCCGACAGCCACGCCTCGCTCGCGTGTTCCGCGATGCTCGTGTGGTCCGCATCGAGCACGATGAAATCGGCGCGGGCGCCTTGGCGCAGTGCGCCGACGGCGCGGCCCGTCGCCAGCGCGCCACCCTCCAGCGACGCCGCGAACAGCCGGTCCGCGACGCGCGGCATCTGCGCCGATGCGAGCACGTTGCGCTGCCGGCGCGACAGACGCTGACCGTATTCGAGCAGCCGCAACTCCGCGCGCCAGTCGACGCCGATATGGCTGTCGCTGCCGATGCCGATGCGCCCCTGCTGTTCGAGATAGTCATGTGCGGGAAAGATGCCGTCGCCGAGATTGGCTTCCGTCGTCAGGCACAGCCCCGCGACGGCGCCGCTCTTCGCCAGCGCCGACGTTTCGTGCTGATCGACGTGCGTCGCGTGCACGAGGCACCAGCGCGCATCGACCTCGAAGCGATCGAGCAGCCATTGCACGGGCCGCGCGCCTTCCGTTTCGACGCACGCGTCCACTTCGCCCGTCTGCTCGGCGATGTGGATGTGCACGGGCGCATCCGGCGACATCGCGTCGAGCCCGTTCAGCAGCGCGCGCAGCGAATCGTTCGAGACCGCGCGCAACGAGTGAGGTGCGACGCCATAGCGCAACGCGCCGTGTTCGGGGCGCGCGCCGCGCAGCGTATCGATCAGCGCAAGCAGGCTGTCGGGCGTGTTGATGAAACGGCGCTGGTCGTCGCGCGGCGCTTGCGCGCCGAACCCCGCGTACTGGTACAGCACGGGCAGCATCGTGATGCCGATGCCGCTCGCGCCCGCCGCATCGACGACGCGCTGCGCGAGTTCCGCCGCGTTCGCGTAGCGGCTGCCGTCCTGCATGTGATGCACGTAATGGAACTCGCAGACGGACGTGTAGCCCGCCTTCAGCATTTCGATGTACAGCCATTGCGCGATCGCGGCGAGCCCTTCGGGCGTGATGCGCGCGGCGAAACGGTACATCAGGTCGCGCCAGCTCCAGAAGTTGTCGGTCGCTACGGCGCCCGATCCCGCACGGTATTCCGTGAGGCCCGCCATCGCGCGCTGAAAAGCATGCGAATGCAGGTTCGGCATGCCGGGCAGCACAGGGCCGCTCGCCCTCGCGACACCTGCGGGCGCTTGGGTGTCGGGCGTGATGCCAACCAGCGAACCCTGCGCGTCCCATTGCAGCAGCACGTTGCGCCGCCAGCCTTCGGGCAGATAGACGTGCTCGGCGAAAAGAGATTGCGTAGCTTCAGTCATGTTTCGATCCGTCGTATCCGACACGCGTGAAAACCGTTTCGCCGCCGCGCACGACGCGCTCGCACAGCGGACGCCCAATCCAGTAAGCGAGCTCCGCAAGCGACTGCACCGACCACACGGCGAAGTCGGCGGCGCGGCCCACGGCGAGCGAGCCGTGCACGTCGGCCTTGCCGAGCGCGCGCGCCGCGTGGCGCGTCACGCCTTGCAGCACTTCGGGCACCGTCATGCGAAACAGCGTGCACGCCATGTTCATCATCAGCGGCAGCGACGTCGCGGGCGACGTGCCGGGATTGCTGTCCGTCGAAATGGCGATGGGCACTTCGTAGCGCCGCAACAGATCGAGCGGCGGCAACTGCGTTTCGCGGATGAAGTAGTACGCGCCGGGCAGCAGCACGGCGACCATGCCTGCTTCCTTCATCGCGGCAACGCCCGCTTCGTCGAGAAACTCCAGGTGATCGGCCGACAGCGCGCGATAGCGCGCAGCGAGCGCCGTGCCGCCCATGTTCGACAACTGCTCGGCGTGCATCTTCACCGGCAAGCCGCGGCGCGCGGCTGCATTGA
>BBSL01000507.1 GCA_001319865.1 Burkholderia sp. E7m39
GGGGTTGTTCATGATGCCCTCGGAAGCGCAGATAACTCGGTAGTGGAGTCGAAGATTGAACGGAAACGGATTCAGAAGTGGCCAGTGAAGCGGTAACGCGTGCCGGGATGCCAGAGATTGGCGATGGACGCGACCACGCCCTGCGACCACGTGCGCCGATGCAGCACAAGGCACGGTTCGGCGTCGTCCATCGTCAGACGACGGCGGGTGTCGGCATCGGGCGCGGACGCTTCGATGCGGTACTCGACGCGCTGCAACGGCGCAACGCGCACGAGATACTGGTTCGGCGTCGTGTTCGTGAAGTCCTGCAACGCGTATTCGGGTGCGACGGCCGGGTTCACCCAGCGTTCTTCGAGCTGGACGGGCTCGTCGTTTTCGAAGTGCAGCACGCGCGAATGAAAGATCGGGCTGCCCGCATTCACCTGCATTTCAGCGGCGAGTTCTTCGTCGGCGATGGCGGCGCCCACGTGCAGCACGTTCGCGTGATAGCGATGGCCGCGCGCGACGATTTCATCCGAAATGCTGCGGATCGCCACCAGCGTCGATTCGTACTTGGGACGCGCGACGAACGTGCCCGAGCCCTGAACGCGCGTGAGCACCTGCTCGGACGTCAACTCGCGCAACGCGCGGTTGACCGTCATGCGTGCGACGTTGAATTCGCGCGCAAGCTCGTTTTCCGATGGAACCTGATGGCCTTCGCTCCATTCGCCCGCGTGAATGCGGGCGAGGATGAAGTCCTTGATTCCCTGATAGGCGGGTGCGTTCATGCTGGCGTCTCTGTCGCGCTGCCGTCGTGCGGTGGCTTAACGTTGCTCGGAGATGAACGAGAACGGGCTGTGCGCGGCGATCGTGCCATCCTGCACGAGCTTCGTGATCGCGGCGATGTCGGGCGCGAAGTAATGATCGAGCTCGTAATGCGCAACGTGCGCGCGCACCGTGTCCATCACTTTCTGCAGCGCGGGGCTCGTCTTGTGCGGCGCGCGCAGATCGACGCCTTGCGCGGCGGCCAGCAGTTCGATCGACAGGATGTTCGCCGTGTTGTCGGCGATATCGGCGAGCTTGCGCGCGGCGAACGTCGCCATCGACACGTGGTCTTCCTGGTTCGCGGACGTGGGCAAAGAATCGACGGACGCCGGATGCGCCAGCGTCTTGTTCTCCGATGCGAGTGCGGCTGCCGTGACGTGCGCGATCATGAAGCCCGAGTTCACGCCGCCATCCTTGACGAGGAACGGCGGCAGGCCCGACAACGTCGCGTCGATCAAGAGCGCGATGCGGCGCTCGGCCAGCGCGCCGATTTCCGATGCGGCGAGCGCGAGATTGTCGGCGGCGAACGCGACGGGCTCGGCGTGGAAGTTGCCGCCCGACAGCACTTCGCCCGTGTCCGGGAAAATCAGCGGGTTGTCGGAGACGGCATTCGCTTCGACGAGCAACACTTGCGCGGCGGCGCGCATCTGGTCGAGGCATGCGCCCATCACCTGCGGCTGGCAGCGCAGGCTGTACGGGTCCTGCACCTTGTCGCAGTCGGCGTGCGAGACGTTGATCGCCGAGCCGGCGAGCAGCGTGCGATACGACGCCGCTGCGTCGATCTGGCCTTGATGGCCGCGCAGCGCGTGAATACGGTGATCGAACGGCTTGACGGAACCCATCGCCGCGTCCACCGACAGCGCGCCTGCCACGAGGCCGACGCGGTACAGGTCTTCGATCGCGAACATGTTGTACAGCGCGAGCGCCGTCGATGCCTGCGTGCCGTTCAGCAGCGCGAGGCCTTCCTTCGCCTGCAGCGTCAGCGGCTTCAGGCCGACGAGGCGCAGGCCTTCCGTCGCGGCAACGCGCTCGCCCTTCGCGAACACTTCGCCCACGCCGAGCAGCACGGCCGACATATGCGCGAGCGGCGCGAGGTCGCCCGATGCGCCGACGGAACCCTTAACGGGGATCACGGGCAGCACGTCGGCGTTGAAGAGCTTGATCAGCGCCTCCATCACTTCGCGGCGGATGCCCGAGTGACCGCGGCCGAGGCTCGACAGCTTGAGCGCGATCAACAGACGCACGACGGGCAGCGACATCGGCTCGCCAACGCCGACGGCGTGCGACAGCACCAGATTGCGTTGCAGCAGCTCCAGCTGGTCACGCGGAATGTGCGTGCTCGCGAGCCGGCCGAAACCCGTGTTGATGCCATACGCCGGCTCGCCCTTCGCGGCGATGTCGGCGACGGCCTGGGAGCAGGCGTCGATCGCGGCGAAGCTCGCGGGGTCGAGTTCCAACGTAACCTGTTCGCGCGCGATCTGGCGCAGTTGGGACAGTGTCAGGGAGCCGGGTGTAAGAATCATGGTGAGTTCCTGTCTATACAATTTCAATGAAGTGTAGCGGCGTCAGCTTGTATATACAACTCAAATCTCGACAATTGGCGTAAGGGGTTTCCATTAGGCGGCGCGGGCGGATTGGCATGGTTTTCGCAGTTTCGCGCCGCTTGCGATCCGGACGGCCAGCAGGTCAGATGCAGTGTTGCCGCGCCCTCCTTCCGATAACTTGTATATACACCTCCAATTTTCGGAGGTACAGGTCGCCATAAAAGCGTGGTCCGTGAAACTGAAAAGTCGAACACCTGGCATGCACCAGCCCATTCTTGACCCTAAATCAAGATTCATTTGAGTTAATCGCTGTTTTTGCAAGAGCCGTTCGCCACCATACTGAGGTCATCGCAAGTTATTTCCTCGGAAGGAGAACGTCTTGAACATCTTCATCACTGGCGCGAGCGGCTTTATCGGCGGGTCGATTGCAGCGGGGCTCGTGCGCGCGGGCCATCGCGTGACGGGTCTGATCCGCAATCCGGACCACGCGGCGCAACTGCAGCGTCTCGGCATCACGCCCGTCGTCGGCACGCTCGACGACCGCGAACTGCTGATCGCGCAGGCGCAAGCCGCCGACGCCGTCATCAACGCGGCGAGCAGCGACCATCGCGGCGCCGTCGAGGCGCTGATCGACGGACTCGCCGGCTCCAACAAGCCGTTGCTGCACACGAGCGGCTCCAGCATCGTCGGCGACGCATCGGGCGGCGAGCGCGGCGAAGCGAAGATCTACACGGAAGACACACTGCCCGAGCCGACGCCCGACAAGGCGCCGCGCGTCGCGATCGACAATCGCGTGCTCGACGCGGCAAAGCGCGGCATCCGCTCGTCGGTTCTGTGCAACACGCTGATCTACGGGCACGGCGCGGTGAAAGGCAGCGCGAGCGTGCAGTTGCCGCGCCTCGTGCGCCAGGCGCAGAAGAGCGGTGTCGTGCGGCACGTCGGCAGCGGCGGCAACATCTGGTCGAACGTGTTCATCGACGACGTGGTCGAACTGTATCGCCTCGCGCTCGACAAGAGCCCGGCGGGCACGTTCTATTTCGTCGAAAGCGGCGAGGCGTCGTTCAAGGAGATGAGCGACGCGATCGCGCAGGCGCTGCATCTCGGCCCGTCGCAGGACTGGCCGCTCGATCAGGCCATCGGCGAATGGGGCTACGAAATGGCGTCGTATGGCCTCGGCTCCAACAGCCGCGTGCGCGGCACGCGTGCGCGCGATCTGCTCGGGTGGAAGCCGACGCATACGTCGGTAATCGACTGGATCACGCACGACATGATGAAGGACGCCTGATCGCTCGTCGCCATGCGTGCGGGTATGCGCGTTGCCGCACGCGAGATCGTGCGTCGAGCGGCCCCCAGCGCACACGTTGAAAGCTGGGCTGTTGCAGATCCGTAAGCTCGCGCCGCTAGAATCGGAGGTGTTCGGTCAGGTTCATGACGCCTCCCGATCTATCGGCCCGAGCCCGGATCATCCCATGCTGCTTGCACTTAATTTCGACTGGCTAACCAATCTTCTCGCGATCCTGTTCGTGATCGCGTGCCTGTACGACGCGCGCTACGACGAGTACGGCACGCTCACGCTCGCATCGGGCGCAATGGGCCTCGTCGTGATGGGCATCGAAGTGTTTCTCAAGCCTGCGTTCGAGATGGCGCTGTAACGCGATCCACGCACCGCCTCTTCATTTGCGCGTCGCCTCGTGGCAGCAGGCGTCGCGCCTGGCGTCCTGCTTTTCGCCCTCCTGCGCAAGCGACTTGCCCGTCGCGCCGTCTTCGTAGCGGTCGTGCCGGCGCAGCCAACCCATCATCTTCCGTTCGTCCTCGTCACGCCCTTTCGGCACGTAATCGAGCAGCGTATAGGTGCCGATCAACGGCTCGCCGCCGCGTCCGAACGATGAGAACGTACGGAATATGTCGCCGTTCGCGTCGCGGTAGAACACGCTCATGCCGGGCAGTTCGTCGCACGCGTAGTCCTGCGTTTCGAAGTTGTAGTCGACCTTGCCTTCGTCCTGCTGCGCCTGGGTGAAGGACACGTTGAAGTCGAAATTGAAGTCGCTGCCAAACGACGACACCCACGGAAACTGCCAGCCCATGCGCGTCTTGTATGCGTCGATCCTGTCGAGCGGCGCGCGCGACACCGCGACGTACGTCACGTCGCGGTGCGCGAGATGCACGAGCGCGCCGTCGATATGATCGGAAAGAAACGAGCAGCCCGGGCACCCCTCTTCCCAGTCCGGCCCGAGCATGAAGTGATAGACGATCAGCTGGCTGCGTCCCGCGAATAGGTCGCCGAGCGTTTTTTTGCCTTGCGGCGTATCGAACGCATAGGTCTTCTCGAGCTTCGTCCACGGCAGCGCCTGGCGCTTCTTGACGAGCGCGTCGCGTGCGCGCGTGAAGGCTTTTTCTTCAGCGAGATGCGCGCGCTGCGCCGCGAGCCATGCATCGTTCGACACGATCTTGTGCTGTTCCATCTGCTCCTCCAGTTGTGCGGCCTGCTCGCGCGGCTTCACGCCTGCAAGCGTTCTAGGCCCTCACGAGAAATAGCGTTGAAGTCCGTCCAGCGCGTCCGTCCATCCGCCGCGATGCGCGTCGCGCGCGGCTTCGTCGTAGAACTGTTCGTGCTTGAGCGTGAGCCACGTACCGTCGCCGTCGGCTTGCAACTCGAAGGTGACGATGGACTCGCGTTCGGGCGTCGAGCGGAACGCCCACGTGTAGACGAGCTTGCGGTTCAGCACGACTTCACGGAACACGCCGCTCACGTCGTGCAGTTCGCCATCCGGCGCGCGCAAGACCGTGCGAAACCGGCCGCCCACGGTCAGTTCGAACTGCGCGAGCGTCACGTCGCAGCCGCCCGGGTGCAGCCACTTCACGATTTGCTGCGGGTCCGTCCACGCGCTGAAGACTTTTTCCGGGGATGCGTTGATGTGTCGCTGGAGCGTGAGACTGGGCCTGGCGGACATGGCGCTTCCTCCACATAGGCGGCGAGTTGATCGAGTGCATCGGACCAGAAACGCTGATAGCGGCGCAGCCATTCGAGCGCCTCTTCCATCGGCGCGGCGGACAGCCGGCACGCGACCGTGCGCCCCGTCTTGGTCCGCGTGATGAGCCCGGCGTCCGACAGCACGTCCAGATGTTTCATCACGGCAGGCAGCGACATCGCGAACGGTTCCGCGAGTTCCGACACGGAGCACTCGCGGCGATCGGACAGACGCGTGAGCAGCGCGCGCCGCGTCGGGTCGGCGAGCGCGGCGAACGTGCGGTCGAGGGCGGCATCCTGAAACTTAACCATGAGGTTAAGCATATGACGCGAGGATGCTTTGTCAAGGAGGGATTTGGGAACCGGCTTTCTGCGGCGGCCGTCTTTCCGGTCCGGGTTCGGGCGGGTTTCCGATGGGTTTCAGGTTCTACCCGGCCGCCGCAGTCATGCTCACGCGATCAGATCGCCCAGCCGCCGAGATAGAACACGGCGAGCACGACGGCGATCGCCACCGTGCCGACATTCAGCTTGCGCCATTCGCCACTGACCACGCGGCCGATCACGAGCGTGCAGAAGCCGAGCATGATGCCCGTCACGATGTTGGCCGTCAGCACGATGAACACCGCGCACACGAGGCCCGACATCGAGTCGACCATGTCGTCCATGTGCAGCTTGCTCACGCTGGAGAGCATCAGCAGGCCCACGTACATCAGCGCGGGCGCCGTCGCGTACGAAGGCACGAGCGCGGCAAGCGGCGAGAAGAACATCACGACGAGAAACAGCAGACCGACGACAGCCGCCGCCAGCCCCGTCTTCGCGCCCGCTGCAACGCCGACGGTCGACTCGATATACGCTGCCGCCGGGGCGCCACCCATGAAGCCCGAGAAAATCGAGCTGAGCGAATCGGCCGTCAGCGCGCGGCCGCCGTTGATGATGCGGCCGTTTTCGTCGAGTTGCCCTGCCTGTCCGGCGACGGCGCGGATCGTGCCCGTCGCGTCGAACACGGCCGTCATCACGAGGGCCAGCACGCTCGGCAGCACGGCGAGCGACAGCGCGCCCTTGATGTCCATTGCGCCGATCAGCGATGCATGTCCCGGCGCGCTCAGCGAAGGCAGCGCGAACACGCCATGAAACGCGACGGCGGGATCGAGCAGCAGCGCGAGGGCCGAGATCGCGACGATCACGATCAGGATCGAGCCCGGCACGCGGCGGCGCACGAGGCCGAAGATCGCGGCCAGCCCGCCCACCGACATCAGCACGGGCAGCGACGTGATATGGCCGAGCGACACGGGCAGCCCCGGCCCAGGATTCTTCACGACGAGACCGACATCGTTGGCCGCGATCAGCAGCAGGAAGAGCCCGATGCCGATGCCCGTGCCGTGCGCGACGCCCGCAGGCAGATTGCGCAGAATCCACGAGCGCACGCCCGTCACTGAGATCGCCGTGAACACGAGGCCCATCAGGAACACGGCGCCGAGCGCGACGTTCGGATGCAGGCCCTTGCCCAGCACGAGGCCGAACGCGGTGAACGCGGTGAGCGAAATCGCGCAGCCGATCGCGATGGGCAGGCGCGCCCAGACGCCCATCAGCAGCGAGCCGAAGGCCGTCGTCAGACACACGGCGACGAACACCGCGCTCGTGTCGAAGCCCGCCTTGCCGAACATGCCCGGCACGACGAACACCGAATAGACCATCGCGAGAAAGGTCGTGATGCCCGCGATGATTTCCTGACGTCCCGTGCTGCCGCGCGCGGTGATGTCGAAAAAGCGGTCGATGAACGATACGCTCGCGTCGCGGGTGTCGTCGAACACCTCGCTCCCGGCTTCCGCGATACTCCGCGCCTGGGGTTCCATCATGATGAGTGCCTCCTTTATCAGCATGCTGAAACGGCTGCCTTGCTCAGGCTCGCCGTCATCAGGTTCGTCTCGTAGAGTCGTAAATGTGGTGCGCTTTGCAACTCGCGGCGCTCACGCGCGGATCATGCTCCGCTGCGTTTCGTCCTCGTCGCGGCGGGTAATCCGTCGTCGGACGATCGATCCGATCGCGTGCCGTGTTCGCCGGTCCGCGATGCGCCTGCGCCTTGGTGCGCGGTTTTTTTATGCTGAGCGAAGGTTAGGCGAATCGAAAACCGGCTCCTATCGCAATAAAAACATGCCCGTCATGTCGCGATCCTTATATCGTTTGACACGCGGCAATGCGGGCATCCGGTCCAAGTGTTAACACCTACGCGCTTCCATCGCGCGAATGACCGCTTGAAAGCCGGTTGAAAAGCGCTTTGAAGAGCCCGTTGAAAAGCGCTTCGAAGTCCGCAACCAGTCCGTTTTTCGACGAAATTTGCGAACCGGCGACAAGGCGGGCACGCGTGCACGACCATTCGTTTCGCTTGCCGCGGACGCCGGCAAATCAAGGGCGTGAGGGCGTCACAGGTTAAACTCTCGGCAAAACCACGCCTTTAACGCATTGCCGGCGAGGCTTTCGATGCCCGCATGCACCCCGGATACGCCGGGTTCGATATCTGCAACTGCACCTGCATCGGCCTGCCGCCCTGGCCTCGGAGTCCCACTTGATGAATGGCGGTTTCCTACGTCCAGTCTTCCGTCTTTTGCTGTTGGCCGTCGTTGCGGCCCTTGCCTCCATGCTGTCGGGCTGCAGCCTGTTCGGGCCGGCCGAGCAGTCGCCCGCGCCCATCACGGAAGCGACGGTGACGCCGCTGAACGTGCCCGCGCCCGTCGTCGCCTCGGAGCCGGAGCCCGCCGAACCCGTCGAGCCGAAAGAGCCGAAAAAGCCGCGTCCGCCCGTCGTGCGCCCGCATAAGCCGGAGCCGCCGCCTCCCGTCGCCGCGCCCGCGCCGCCGCCTCCGCCGCCTCCTCCCGCGCCCATCATCGTGACGCGCACGCTCGATCGCAACGCGATGCACGGCCTGCTCGACAGCGAAGTGCAGAAGCTCGACGGCAAGGTGATCGGCCGCGCCGTCGACATGACGGCCGATGCGAGCGGCACGCCGCGCCAGATGATCGTCAACCTGCAGGGCTTTCTTGGCGTCGGCGACCGCAAGATCGGTTTTCCGTGGACGGCGTTCCGCTTCACGCCGAACGCGAAAGGCGCGCCCATCACGATCACGACGCCGCCCAACCAGCTCGCCGCCGCCAATCGTCCAAAGCCGTCGGCCTCGCTCGCGACGCCGCTGGCGGGCGTCACGGCTGCGCCCGCTGTGCCGCCCGGCCAGCTGGAACTGCTCGATGCCGACGTCGAGCGTCCGAACGGCGGCAAGGTCGGCCGCGTGATCGACGTGCTGATCGACGGCAACGCGCAGCCGCAGGCCGTCGTGCTCGACGTGAGCGGCATCATCAGTCCCGACCGACGCACGATCGCCGCGAACTGGTCGGCGCTGCGCTTCGTGACGAAGGACAAGACGCTGCGGCCGCTGATGGATCTGAACGACGCGCAGATCAAGGCGTCGCCATCGTACGAGCCCGACAAGCCGATTCGCGCCGTATCGCCCGCGCCTCCTCCAGCCCCTGCGTCTGCGGCGACGGCTGGCCCTTCATCGTCCGCTGCGGCGGCATCAACCGCACGCACTTCACGATGACGAGCCGTCTCATGGTCAACGCACGCAGTCTCCGCGCCCTCGACTGGCTCAACTTCTTCGTCGCCAACGTGCAGACGGGTTTCGGGCCATTCATCGCTTCCTATCTGGCGTCGCACAAATGGACGCAGGGTGAGATCGGCCTCGCGCTCTCGGTCGGCACGATCAGCGCGATGCTGAGCCAGGTGCCGGGCGGCGCCGCCGTCGACGCGTTGCGCAACAAGAAAGCCGCCGCTGCCTGGGCGATCATCGCCATCATCCTGAGCGCCGTGCTGCTTGCCGCGAGCCCGACCGTGCTGCCCGTGATGGCCGCCGAGGTCTTTCACGGCTTTGCGAGCTGCATGCTCGTGCCGGCGATGGCCGCGATCTCGTTCGCGCTCGTCGGCCGCGCCGATCTTGGCGACCGGCTCGGGCGCAACGCGCGCTGGGCATCGATCGGCAGCGCCGTCGCGGCGGCTCTGATGGGTCTGTTCGGCGAATACTTCTCGGCACGCGCGGTTTTCTGGCTGACGGCGGCGCTGGCGGCGCCCGCGCTCATCGCGCTGTCGATGATCACGATGCCGTCGCATCATCATCACGTGCCCTTGAACGAGCCTGCCAGGAAGGACGATGACAAGGACAGCGGCAAGGACAGCGACGAAAGGGAAGAAAAGGAATCGTTGCTCGAATTGCTGCGCGACAAGCGCATGCTGATCTTCGCTGCGTGCGTGGTGCTGTTTCACCTGTCGAATGCGGCGATGCTGAATCTCGCGGCGGGCGAGGTGACAGCGGGCATGGGCGACAACGTGCAACTGGTGATTGCCGCGTGCATCATCGTGCCGCAGGCGATCGTCGCGATGCTGTCGCCGTGGGTCGGACGGACTGCCGAACGCTGGGGACGCCGGCCGATCCTGCTGCTCGGGTTTTCCGCGCTGCCGGTACGCGCGCTGCTGTTCGCGGGCGTGAGCAGCCCGTATCTGCTCGTGCCCGTGCAGATGCTCGATGGCCTGAGCGCCGCTGTATTCGGCGTGATGCTGCCGCTGATCGCCGCCGATGTCGCGGGCGGCAAGGGCCGCTACAACCTGACCATCGGGCTTTTTGGCCTTGCGGCGGGCATCGGCGCGACGCTGTCGACGGCCGTTGCCGGTTTTATCGCCGACCGCTTCGGCAGCTCGATCAGCTTCTTCGGCCTGGCGGCTGCGGGCGCGCTTGCGGTGCTGCTGGTGTGGGCCGCGATGCCCGAAACGCGCGATGCGAATGGGGGCGCGCAGGCGAAGCGCGCCGATGCGGATGA
>BBSL01000508.1 GCA_001319865.1 Burkholderia sp. E7m39
ACGTCGAGGGCCCGTGGGTAGGTGTCAAGGATTGGCGGTGTGAGCCCGCTTTCTTTTGCCTACTTTTCTTTGCGGCGGCAAAGAAAAGTAGGTGCCGCCCCGCACAGGGGCAACGCCTGCGCCGCGAGGCGCCATCGCGGATGCCCGCGCAGAGGGTGAACACACATCAGAAAAGCCTGCGCAGCAAAGACGCCATTGCGGATGCCCGCGCAGAGGGCAAGCACACAACCCCGCGAAAACGGGCACACCACAACAGCGTCGCAGACAAAAACCGAACCCCTACCCTATCTCCCGCCCCGCCGTCTCCCGGATAAACGGCAACGCCAGCAACGACACGACACCACATCCCATCAAATACCACGCCGGCGCAAGCGTACTCCCCGTCAGCTGAATCAGCCACGTCGCGAAGAACTGCGCGAAGCCGCCAAAAATCGATACGCCAAGGCAATACACGATCGACATCCCCGTCGCGCGAATCTCGCGTGGAAACATCTCGGGAAGCATCACGATGTTCGGCACGGCGGTGAACGCGACGAGCACGCCCAGCACCGCGACGACGGCCAGCAGCACCGGCACCGTCGGCATCGCGTTGATGATCATGAACGCGGGATACACGGCCGCGATCAGCAGCACACGCGAAATCCACAGCACGCGTTTGCGTCCGTAGCGATCGGACAGCGAACCCGCGAACGGCGAACAGATCACCGTGACGAACGCCGCCGTCCACGATGCCCACAAGGCCAGCGACATCGGCAGATGCAGAATCTTGATCGCATACGTGGAAAGGTAGAACAGCACGATGTAGTTCGCCGCCGTGCCGCCGATCGTCGTCACCACGCCCGACGCGATCGAGCCTAGATGCGTGCCGACGATCTCGCGCACCGGACGCGCGACGTTCGCGGCCTCGAGTGCCGAAGACCCGTTCGTCGACGCAGGCAGCGGCAGCGTTTCGTCGAGATGCCGCCGGATATACACGCCAATCGGCCCCATCGCCATGCCGATCACGAATGGGACGCGCCAGCCCCAGCTTTCGAGCGCGTGCGTCGACAGCAGCGCGGCTAGCGCGACGCCGAGCAGGGAGCCGACGACCGTGTTGAGGCCCTGGCTCACGAACTGCCAGCTGCCGTAGAAGCCGCGCGTGCGATTGCTGCCGTACTCCAGCAGCAGCGACGTCGACGCGCCGATCTCGCCGCCCAGCGCAAAGCCCTGAATCAGCCGCGCCAGAATGACGAGCGCGGGCGCGGCAAGGCCGATCGATGCATACGTCGGCGCAAACGCGATGATCGCCGAGCCGAGCGTCATCAGCCACAGCGTCAGGCTCATGGCCGCCTTGCGTCCCGCGCGGTCCGCATACGCGCCGAGCACGACGCCGCCCACGGGCCGCATGATGAAGCCGACGCCGAACGTGCCGACGGCCAGCATCAGTTGAGTCAGTTGCCCTTCGACGGGGAAGTACAGCTTGCCGATGATCGTCGCGAAGAAGCTGTAGATCGTGAAGTCGAAGAACTCGAGGCCGTTGCCGAGCGTGATCGCCGCAATCGCTTTCGCGTGGCTCGCGCGTTGCGGCTGCGCATCGGCCGTTGGGGAAGCGCCTGTTGCAGAAGCGCCCGTATCCGACGTAGAGGCAGAAGTTGCTGCTGTATAGACCATGTCAGTCTCCCGCGCGTCAGACGAGAAACGCCTGCGCGAGACGCACCCAATAGGCGGCGCCCGTCGCGAGGCAATCGTCGTTGAAGTCGTAGCCGGGGTTGTGGACCATGCAGCCGCCCTCGCCGTCCCCGTTGCCGATGATCAGATACGCGCCCGCGCATTGCTCGAGCATGAACGCGAAATCCTCGCTGCCCGTGAGCGGCTGCATGTTCGCGATCAGGCCTTCCTCACCAACCCAGTCGCGCGCGACTTGCGTCGCGAAGGCCGTCATCTGCGCATCGTTGACCAGCACAGGATAGCGGCGCTGATAGTCGATCTCGGCGTGCGCGTGATACACGGCCGCCTGCGCATGCACGACTTCCTGAATGCGCATTTCCAGATAACTGCGCACTTCGGGCTTCAGCGCACGCACCGACAGCCGCATTTCCGCCGTCTCGGGAATCACGTTGGGCGCTTCGCCCGCATGGATCGCGCCGACCGTGATGATCGCCATGTCGAGCGGCGCGACGTTGCGCGACACGATGGTCTGCAACGCGAGCACGATCTGCGCGCACACGACGACAGCATCGACGGCCTTGTGCGGCATCGCGCCGTGGCCGCCGCGCCCCGTCACCTTGATGATCACGGTATCCGACGACGCCATGAACGAGCCCGGCAGAAAGCCGAACTTGCCCGTCGGATGACCCGGCATATTGTGCATCGCGAAGACGGCGTCGCAGGGAAACCGCTCGAACAGACCGTCGTCGATCATTTTCTTCGCGCCCGCGAGACCTTCTTCGGCGGGCTGGAAAATCAGGTTCAGCGTGCCGTCGAACGAGCGCTCCTGCGCAAAATGCTTCGCTGCCGCGAGCAGCATCGCCGTGTGGCCGTCGTGACCGCATGCGTGCATCTTGCCGGGCAGCTTGCTCGCATACGGCAAACCCGTCTGCTCGTGAATGGGCAGTGCGTCCATGTCGGCGCGCAAGCCGAGCGTGCGCGTGCCGCTGCCTACTTTCAGTTGCCCGACGACACCCGTCTCGCCCAATCCGCGCGTCACGGTGTAGCCCCATTCGGCGAGCTTGCCGGCGACCAGGTCGCCCGTCACGTGCTCTTCGTACGCAAGCTCGGGATGCGCATGAATGCGGCGGCGCAACGCAATCATTTCGTCTTCGAGATCGGCGATGCCGGCTGGGATGACCATCGTGTTCACGCTGCTGTCTCCTTGGATGTCGTAGAACCAGCATAGCCGCGCGTTTTTTTGACGGGCAGGCGCGAAACGGTTACGGTGGCAACCATCAGTTGCCACCTGCGATGCCACCCAGGGTTCCTACCAACGGATGAAGCTTCATCAACTCCACACGCTCGCCGCCATCGCCGAAACGGGCAGCATTCGCGCCGCCGCGCGGCAATTGGGCTTGTCGCCGGCCGCCGTTACCAAATCGGTGCGCGAGCTGGAATCGGACCTGCGCGCGCCGCTCGTGATACGCGGCACCTCGGGCGTCGCGTTTACGGAATACGGACGCGCGCTCGTCGTGCATGCCCGGCTCGTGCTCGGTCAGCTCGCGCGCGCCGAAGCCGAACTCGAAGCGATGCGCGGCGCGGCGGCGGGCAAGCTGTCAGTGGGTGTCACGCCGTGGCTCGCGCTGACGTTTCTGCCGGAGACCGTCAACCGCTTCAAGCAGAAGATGCCTGACGTGCAACTGGAATTTTTCGAGGGTTTGCTGGCTGTCGTGCAGCCGCGTCTGCGCGACGGCAGCCTGGACTTTTCGATTGGCCGTCCGCCGCCAGCGTCGCCGCAATCGGAGTTTCACAACGTGCCGCTCTTTTCGACGCACTCGGCCGTGGTCGCGCGGCGCGGGCATCCGTTGGCCGAATGCCGCACGCTGCACGAATTGCAGGACGCCGAATGGGTGTTGAACTGGGACCCGGCGAGCCGCGAGTCGATGTCCGATAACCTGTTCCGCAAGCGCGGCATGAAAGTGCCGCACACGATCCATCTCGCGCATTCGTTCGCGATCGTGTTCGGCCTGCTTCAGCAGACCGATTTCCTCAGCATCTTTCCGTGGCCGCTGGTGGAAGTGAGCATCGCGAAAGAGAACTTGCAGGCGCTGCCGCTGCGCGAGATCGTCGACGAGACGATTGTCAGCATCACGTCGCGGCGCGGCGTGCCGTCGAGTCCCGCGGGCGCGTGGTTCATCGAGTGCCTGCGCGAAGTGATCGACGAAGGCGCGCGCTCGCAGGACGCCGACCGCCGCCGTCTGTTTCATTCGATCGAGCTGCTTTTTTAAGGCTATTTCGCGTAGCCGACCACGCCCTTGATCTCCAGAAAGTCTTCGAGACCGAACTCGCCGTACTCGCGTCCGTTGCCCGACTGACGATAGCCGCCGAACGGCGCCTCGGGCGAATACTCGGCGTAATTCAGATAGATCGTGCCCGTGCGCAGGCGCTTCGCGACGGCGCGCGCGCGTTCCAGCGAAGCCGACTGCACGTAGCCCGCGAGACCGTAGATGCTGTCGTTGGCCATCGCGACGGCTTCGTCTTCCGTGTCGTAGCCGAGGATCGACAGCACCGGCCCGAAGATTTCCTCGCGCGCCACCGTCATGTCGTGCGTCACGTGACCGAAGACGGTCGGGCGCACGTAGTAGCCATCGGCGAGACCTTCGGGACGCCCCGGGCCGCCCGCCGCCAGCACGGCGCCTTCGCGCACGCCTGTTTCGATCATCGACTGGATCTTGTCGAACTGCTGCTGGCTGATCACCGGGCCCATATCGCTCGACGGCGCACTCGCCGGACCGACGACGAGCGCTTCCGCCACTTCTTTCGCGTAGCCGAGTGCTTCGTCCATGCGCGCGCGAGGCACGAACATGCGCGTGGGCGCATCGCACGACTGGCCGCTGTTGTCGAAGCACGCGCGCGCGCCGCGCGTCACGGCATCGCGCAAGTCGGCATCGTCGAGGATCAGGTTTGCGGATTTGCCGCCCAGTTCCTGATGCACGCGCTTCACCGTATCCGCCGACGCTTTCGCGACCTGCACGCCCGCGCGCGTCGAACCTGTGAACGACATCATGTCGATGTCCTTGTGACGCGACATCGCTTCGCCGACCACCTGCCCTTCGCCGTTGACGAGATTGAATACGCCGTGCGGCACGCCTGCTTCATGCAGGATCTCGGCGTAGAGCATTGCGCTCATCGGCGCGAGTTCCGACGGCTTGAGCACCACCGTGCAGCCGGCTGCGAGCGCGGGCGCGACCTTCGTGGTGATCTGCAGCGCGGGCCAGTTCCACGGCGTGATCAGACCGCACACGCCGACGGGTTCCTTGCGGATCAGGATGCTGCCCTTCATGTGCTCGAACTCGAAGCGCTGCAGCGTGCGGATCATCGTTTCCAGATGCGCGGTGCCCGTCCACGCCTGCGCGTCGTGCGCGAACTGCCTCGGCGCGCCCATTTCGCGGCTGATGGCGTCGACCATGTCGTCGTAGCGCTTGCGGTAGACCTCGAGGATCGATTGCAGCAGATCGATGCGCTGCTGCACAGTGGTTTCCGAATACGACGCAAACGCGGCTTTCGCGGCGGCGACGGCACGATCGACATCGGCTGCGCTGCCCAACGAAATCTGCGCGAACGGCCGGGCCGTGGAGGGATCGATCACGTCGAGCGTTTGTGGGTCGACGGTGTCGATCCATTTGCCGTCGATATAGAACTGCGTGGCGTGCTGCATGAGGTTTCCTCCAAACGATGATGGCTGACGATGCATTACATCGACTGCACTCAAACTACATGTCTTCAAATCGAAATTCATTGCTGCGCGGCTTTGGCTCAGACTCCCGGTTCCCAATCAATCTGTTTTTCAACGCGATTCATTCTGGAGACTGCGACATGAGCAACATCAGCTTTACCCGCATCGACGCCAAGGGTCCGGGCGCTTCGGGCCTGCAACCGGCGCTGCACGATCCCGCCGATGTGATTCTCGACGGCGCAAAGGCGCCCCATGCCCTGACCGCTTTTTCCGATGCCGACAACGTGCTGACGGCGGGCGTATGGCAATGCGATGCCGGCACGTTGAAGCTGTCCGACCTGCCCATCCATGAAGTGTGCGTGCTCATCGAAGGCGAAGTGGTGATCACCAGCGACGACGGCCGCAGCGAAAGCTACAAGGCCGGTGAGGCGTTCATTCTGCACAAGGGCTTCTCCGGGACGTGGCATATGCCTGTTGCTACCAAGAAGTACAGCATCGTGTATTGTGGGTGAGCTTCGCTCTTTGCTTTTAAAACCGCGCGGTTTTTATGCGCGGTTTTTCTGTTTGATGGTTTTTAGTTGTTTCGCTGGCATCCGCGTTTTGTCCTCGGTCTGTTGGCGTTGCCCCTGTGCGGGGCGGCACTTACTTTCTTTGCCGCCGCAAAGAAAGTAAGCAAAGAAAGCGGGCTCACACCGCTAGTGCCTGTTTTTACCCACGGGCTCTCAACGTCCCCATCCTTCATTCGTTAGCGCCATGGCTACTGCGCGTTGCCCGCGCATTTCTCCGCGCCTCACCCGCTTCGCGCAATCACGTCACAGCACACACACCCGTGAATCGCGCGCGCCCTGTGCGGCAAACGCTGTGTAGGCCGTCACGCTGCACACGACCATCGCTTCGCGATATCCAGACCATTCGGGCGCTGACATCTACGGCGAGACGACCTACACAGCGTTTGCCGCACAGGGCGATAAAGATCAGATCGGGTTGGCGTTTGCGCGTACGCATGAAGCGGGTGAGGCCACGGCAAGCAAGCTGGCAACAAATATCGAAACAGCGTGGTGCCGCGTGAAGTGCGGGGACATGGAGAGCCCGTGGACAATCGACAAGGATTGGCGGTGTGAGCCGCTTTCTTTTGCCTACTCTTCTTTGCGGCGGCAAAGAAAAGTAGGTGCCGCCCC
>BBSL01000509.1 GCA_001319865.1 Burkholderia sp. E7m39
GAACATCACATCGTCGAGTTGCGGGAACGTCCGGTAGAACGCTTCTGCCAGCTTGTAATAAGTGGACTCGTCGCGATCCTGTGCCGGGTTGTTGTTGCCGCCAAAGTGATAGCTGACCCGTCCGCCAAAAATGATGCGGTTGTCTTTCGTCAGCCGGAAATAGTTGAGCTGCGTGCGCGTGTCGTACACACCCTGGCGATTCTTCCAGCCAATGCGCGCCATCTGCTCATGCGTCAGCGGACTCGTCGCGATGATGTGATCGCGCACCTGCATCACGCGCCGGTTGATATCCGTCACGCCGACCTTCGCCGTGCCCGTGCCGAGCAGCACGCGCGGCGTTTCGATGCGGCCCGCCTGCGTGTGCACGATCATCTTCTTGCCCGCGTCGACGAGACGCGTCAGCGGCGAATGCTCGTGCAGCCGCACGCCGAGCTTCAACGCGGCCGCTTTCAGGCCCCACGCGAGCTTCGCGGGATGAATCGTGCCGCTGCGGTTGCGCGACCACATCGCGCCTGCAAACAAGGGCGAATTCAGCTGCTCGCGTGCTTTTTCGGTGTCGAGAAGCACAACATCGTGACCGTGCGACACGTGCAGTTCGAAGTCGGTCTGCAAATGGCCTAGATGCTTTTCCTCGACGGCCACGGTCATCTCGCCGTTCCATTCGGCATCCGCTTCGATGCCGTAGCGCACGAGCGATTCCTTGAAGCCGTCGAGGTTCTCCTGGCCCAGACGCTCGAGCACGTCGAGGTCTTTCGGAAACACGCGCGTCGCGTTCGGCAAGCCGTGCATCACCGATGTCGAAATGATGCCGCCGGGACGCCCTGAAGCGCCGTATGCAATCTTGCCCGCTTCGATCAGCACGACGTCGAGCGACGGATCGTTTTCCTTCGCCTGAATCGCGGCCCACAAACCCGTAAAGCCGCCGCCGACGATCACGAGGTCGGCCGTCGTGGGTCCGATCAGCTCACGCTCGACGGCAGGCGCCGCCGGATTGTCCAGCCAGAAAGGAAACAGCTTGACACCTTCGAATGCGCGTTTGACCGACTCGCTCATCTTCTCACCTGCTCAATTCCAGTCTTTATCAATGATGCCGCCAGGGCACATCTGCTTATTACGGTCCGCTTTATTACGGTCCGCTTTATTACGGTCCGTTTTATTACGCCGCGTCCTGCGTGTCGAACACTTCTTCGCGCGGCGCTGTCACCCGCTTGCTCTTCGCCTGACGCGGCTCGACCATCCTGATCTTCGCATGCGTCGCCTTGTGGCTGCCGCGCAGCCAGCGCCGGCCTTGCGGCCCGTACACGCCGTCGGGCTCCGGAAAGCACTGCAGCATCGTCACGTACAGCACGCAGGCCATCGTCAGCGAAACGGGCAGGTTGATGTCGATGCCGCCCGCCAGCTGACCGAGCGGCCCGACGAACTGATCCGGCAGATTGACGAACGCGAGACCCGTCAGCGCGCTGGGAATCCACGCACCCATCGCGCGCCAGTTCCAGCCATGCGTGAACCAGTAGTGGCCGCCGCGGCGGCCGCGATTGAACACCTGCAGATCGTCGGACAGATAGAAGCCGCGTCGCGTCACATAGCCGATGATCATGATCGCCATCCACGGCGTGCTGCACGAGTTGATCAGCACCGAGAACGTCGACACGCTCTCGACGAGATTGAACACGAAACGCCCCAAAAAAATGAAGCCGATTGCCGCGCAGCCGATCAGGAATGTCGCGCGCACGCGGTTAAGCAGCTTCGGGAACATGCTCGACATGTCGAGGCCCGTGCCGTACAGCGCTGTCGTGCCCGTCGACATGCCGCCGATGATCGCGATCAGACACACGGGCAGAAAGAACCAGTTCGGCGAAATTGCCAGCAGGCCGCCGACGTAGTTGTTCGACGCGATGTAGTCAGGCGCCTTCGACGCGATGATCGTCGCCGTCGCAAGACCGAAGAAGAACGGCACGAACGTGGCGATCTGCGCGACGATCACGGCGAGCATCGTGCGATGCTTGGACGTGTTCTCGGGAATGTAGCGCGCCCAGTCGCCCATCGTCGATGCGAACGATACCGGGTTGCTCAGCGCGACGAGCACAGCGCTCACGAACGCCGGCCAGAAACCTGCTGCGCCGAGCGCGACCTTGCCTGCGTAGTGACTGTCGAACGGACCCGCGAAAGCGAAGATGCCCGCGATGAACAACAGACTCGCCGTCCACACGGCAATCTTGTTGACCCACAACATGAAGCGAAAACCGTAGATGCAGACCGTCAACACGAGCACTGCGAACACGCCATATGCAAGACTCAGTGTGAGTCCATTGACGGGCAGTCCCAGCAGATGATTCGCGCCGCCAACCAGGGCATCGCCGGAACTCCACACTGCGAGCGAAAAGAACGCGACGGATGTGAGCAGCGCGAGAAACGAGCCGACGATCCGCCCATGAATGCCGAAGTGCGCGCCCGACGAGACAGGATCATTCGTGCCGTTGCGCATGCCGAACAGGCTCATTGGCGCGAGAATGCACGAGCCGATCACCACGCCCGCCACGATCGACGCGACGCCCGCCCAGAACGACAGCCCCAGCAGCACGGGAAAGCTGCCGAGCACCGAGGTTGAAAACGTATTGCAGCCGCCGAACAGCAGCCGGAAGAGATCGATGGGCCGCGCGTAGCGGGAACGGTCGGGGATGCGTTCGAAACCGAAGGTCTCGACGGTCGTGATGCTGTTGTTGCTTTCGATGCTGCTGCTCATGTCTCCGACTCCTCTGACGGCCAGGGAAATCACCACGGCTCGCCGCAGGCAGGCGGCGTCCGTTTTCTAACGAATGTCTGGCCGCCACTGTAAAGACAAACAAAGCAGGCAAAAATATCGGCCGCACAACCTTTACTTCGATACCCGTCGATGTAAGCCAGAAGCCTTGCCCAGCAATGCGTTTCGCGGCCGGCGCGCGGCACTCGAAAGCGGCAAAGCAGGCGCGCGCGGCGCAAAACTTCGAAAGAATTCGGCAGATTTCACACGCGGCGGCGCTTCCTTGCGGCCGCAACGGACGGCATCGGAATCGGCACGCTGCCCGTCATGCCCTCTTCGATCAGGAAATCGCGGAACAGGCTCGCGACCTGCGGCAGGCGCTTGTCCGACACATGCATGACGTACCAGTCCCGCTCGATCGGGTTGTCGGGCAGCGGCAACAGCGCGAGCAGACCCGCCTGAAACTCCAGCGTGCATGCGTGCAGCGACAGGAACGAGATGCCGAGCCCCGCTTCGACCAGCTGCTTGATGGCCTCGTTGCTCGACAGCTCCGAGCCGATGTGGATCTTGCAGCCCGCCTGCCTGAACAGGTTTTCGACCGTCGAACGCGTGCCCGAGCCGCGCTCGCGCACCAGCAGGTTCGCCGATTCGAGGTCGCCGAGCGTCAGACGCTTGCGCTTCATCAGCGCATGCCCAGGCGACGCGACGAACGCCATCGGGTGCTTCGCGAATGCCGTCGCGACCGTGCGCAGTTCGCGCGGCGGGCTGCCCATGACGGCGAGATCGATTTCATGCGTGGCCAGCATGCGGATGATGTCCGCGCGGTTGCCGACCTTGAACTGCACCTTCACCTGCGGGCGCGCTTCCGTGAAGCGCACCAGAAACGGCGGAATCAGATATTCGGCCGTGGTGATCGCGCCGATGCGCAGCGTGCCGCCCTGCTCGCCGTGCAGCGCGGCCAGATCGTCGGCGGCGCCGTTCCACAAGTCGAGGATTTCGAGCGCATAGCGCGCGAGAATTTCGCCCGCCGCCGTCAGTTGCACGCCGCGGCCCACGCGCTGCAACAGCGGCGCGCCCGCCGCCTCTTCGAGCAGGCGGATTTGCAGCGACACGGCCGGCTGCGTCAAACGCAGCTCCTGCGCCGCGCCCGATACGCTGCCGAGCTTCGCGACCGTATGCAGCGCCTTCAGCTGACGAAACGTTGCCGCCTTTAACATAAGTGTTCACCTATACGTTGCGTACAAACATTAAATTGTGCTGCGGTTTTTTCCGATTTTATACTCGGCCTGACTGATGAAGTTCGCGCATCAATCGAATCCGAAACGATTAAGTGGAGAGAACGCATGATGGCCTCGATCGATCGACACACAGCCGGCAGCAGCACGCTACAGCCGCATCGCATCGTCGTCGTGGGCGGCGGCGTCGGCGGACTGGGACTTGCGACGCGTCTTGGCGAATCGCTCGGCAAGAGCGGCCACGCGCAGGTGGTCCTCGTGGACCGTTCGCCGACGCACTTCTGGAAGCCGCTGCTGCACGAGGCCGCGTCGGGCCAGATCGATCCCGCCACGCATCAGCTGCAATACGCGGTGCAGGCGCGGCGCCACGGCTTCGAATTCGAGCAGGGCTCGCTGCAAGCCCTCGACCGCGCCGAGCGCCGCATCACGATCAGCGCGACGCGCGACGCGGATGGCCGCGAAGTGCTGCCCGCGCGCGACATTGCATTCGACACGCTCGTGCTCGCGCTCGGCAGCGTGACGAATTACTTCGGCGTGCGCGGCGCACAGGAGCATGCGCTGCCGCTCGAATCCGTCACGCATGCCGAATCGTTCCGGCGCAAGCTGCTCGATGCCTGCACGCGCGCCAATCACGTGCGGCGCGTGAGCGGCGCGCAGCAGGTGCAGCCCGTGTCGATCAACATCATCGGTGCAGGTGCGACGGGCGTCGAACTCGCGGCGGCACTGCGCGACAGCATCCGACTGATGCATCGCTACAGCCTCTTTGCCCTCGACCCCGAGCGCGACTTTCGCATTCGCCTGATCGAAGGCACCGATCGCGTGCTGCCCGCGTTGTCGCAACGTATTTCAGCGCGCGCGCAACGGATACTCGGCGGACTCGGCGTCGATGTGCTGACCAGCACGCGCGTCACTGAAGTGCGCGCCGATGCCGTGCTCACGCACGACGGTCAGCATCTGCCGAGCGACATCGCCATCTGGACAGCGGGTATTGCCGGTCCGCCCGTGTTGCGCGTGCTCGACGGCATTGCAACGAACCGCAACGCGCAGGTGCTGGTGAGCCGCACGCTGCAAACCGTATCGGACGCGAACGTGTTCGCGCTAGGCGATTGCGCAGCATGTCCCGCGAATGCCGATGGATTTCTCGCGCCACGCGCGCAGGTTGCGCATCAGCAGGCGATGTTTCTGGCGCGTGCGCTCAAGCACCGTGTCGGCGGCGAGACGTTGCCCGAGTTCACGTATCGCGACGCGGGCACGCTGGTGGGCTTCGGCGATGTCGGCACGATCGGCAGCCTGAGCGGCCTGCGCGAGCGGTCCATGTATGTCGACGGATGGCTCGCCACCGTCGTGTACC
>BBSL01000510.1 GCA_001319865.1 Burkholderia sp. E7m39
GATCTACCGGCGGCACGTGATGACGCTTACCGGCTTCGCGCGCATGACGCTGGATACGGCGATCCACTGGCTGCGGCGCCGCGTGCATCCCGTGATCCGGCTTCATTAGACAAGGCGCGACGCGAACGCTGCGCGAGCGGTCAGTCGAGAAACTCGGCGGCCCGCGTGCGCAGCGCCGCGCCGAAATCGTCGAGCCAGCCGATCGACAGCCGCCAGCTCTGCCAGTACAGATCGACATCGAGATGCTTGCCGGGCGCCATGTCGATCAGTTCGCCGTTTTCGAGCTGCGCGGCGATCATCCGCTCCGGGCACATGCCCCACCCCAGCCCCGTCGCGCACGCGCGCAGGAAACCGGAGACATGCGGAATCCAGTGCGTCGGCGCGTCGAACTCGGCGCGCGTGATCTTGCGCACGAAGCGCTGCTGCAGCTGGTCCTTCGGATTGAAATCGACGCACGGCGCGCGCTTGAGCGTGTCGCGCGTGACGCCTTCGCTGAAATAGCGCTCGTAATAGGCGGGCGTGCACACGGCGCGATACCGCATGCGCCCAAGGCGTGTCGAGCGGCAACCTTGCACCGGCTCGGATTGCGTCGTCACGGCGCCTTGCACGCTGCCGTCGCGAATGCGCTCCGCGGTGTGGTCCTGATCGTCGATCACCAGATCGAGCAGCATGCCGCGCTCGGCGCAGAAGTCCGCGATCGCGTCGACGAACCATGTGCCCACACTGTCGTCGTTGACGGCCACGCGCAGCGTCGGCCACGGCTCCAGCAGCGCGCCGGGCAACTCGGGCATGCGCCCGTTCAATTCGGCCTCCAGCAATTGCACGCGTTCCGTGTGCCGGCACAGCAGCGCCCCGGAGCGCGTCGCCGTGCAAGGCTGACCGCGCTTGACGAGCACGCTGCCCACGCGCTCCTCCAGCAATTTCACCCGCTGCGAGACGGCAGACGGCGTCACGTTGAGGGCAGCGGCCGCGCGGTCGAACGAGCCGTGGCGTACGACGGCTGCGAGCGCATCGAGCAGGGCATAGTCGAGCATGAGTGTTCCTTGAATTGGCGCTTGAATTAGCGTTGCTTAAGCGGCGTTATGGAAATTAGCTTCTCTTATTCTATCGATCGCTTCACACTCACGCATCCGATTCTTCCCACTCTCAATACATCATGAACTGGCTGGCTTTTTCGCATGGCGCCGCGTTGTGCGCGTCGCTGATCGTGACCATCGGCGCGCAGAATGCGTTCGTGCTGCGCCAAGGCATCATGCGCTCGCACATCGGCAAGATCGTGCTGCTGTGCACGCTGTCGGATTTTCTGCTGATCGGCGCGGGCGTCGGCGGCGCATCCGTGCTCGTCGAGCGCTACCCCACTTTCATTCACGCGCTGCTGTACGTGGGGCTCGCGTACCTCGCGTGGTTCGGCATCAGCGCGCTGATGCGCGCGTTGCGACCCGGTCATGCCGTGCTCGACACGGATGCGGACGCCCGCGCGAAAAGCGATGCCGCGCCCGCCGCGCAACGCGCGCTGCCGATCGTGCTGATGACGCTCGCGTTCACGTGGCTCAATCCGCACGTCTATCTGGATACGTTCCTGCTGATCGGCACGGCAGGCGCGCGCGAAGCGCAAGGCACGCGCGCCGCGTTTGCGATCGGCGCGATGTCCGTCAGCGCGATCTGGTTCGTCGCGTTGGGTTATGGTGCGCGCGCGCTCGCGCCGCTGTTCCGGCGCGCCGCGGCGTGGCGCGTGCTGGATGGCGCGATCGGCAGCATGGTGTTGTTGCTCGCCGTCGCGCAGTTGCGTTGATGCGCGTAATCGTCCGCTAGCGCCCGCTACCGCTTGTAGCTCACCTTGGCGAGCGGCTCCGGCTCGGTTTGCGTGAGCAGCGCGTTGCTCACACCGATCGTCTGCAAGCCGCCGTCCGTCACATACGGCACGATGCCGAGCGCACCGATTTTCCGCACGATGTCGTGGCGGCACGCATCGTCGTCAGGCGCGCAGTAGTCGATCGAAATGACGGGCAGGCTGTAGCGCTCATGTATCTCGCGCGCCTGGCCGAGCAGCCATTCGCGATCGTCGTGCGGCACCTCGACGTAGCGCTGGTTCGACGGCTCCCAACTGCCGAAGAGCGACTCGAACGCGACGGCCGCGACCTGATCGTGCACCTGCGGCAGGATGTCGAAGCCGCGGTTCAGTATCAGCTGCGCTTGCGGATAGCGTGCCTTCAGCGCATGCAACACGGCCACCAGCCCCGCTCGCTGGTGGGCGCGCGCAGCGTCCGTCCTCGCGACCTGCCGATACGAATCCAGCTTGTCGAGAAAGAAGCCGCGATAGCCGCGCTCCCACAGCGGCGTGACGATCTCGTCGACGAAAAACGCCGGCCAACCCGGCGCGCCCTGATCGACAAGCGCCCGTTCATGCGACGGGTCGCTCTTCACGAACCACGTCTTCGGCATCTTCGCGTAATACGCGCGCTGCTGCGCCACTTCGCCGACGCTCACATACGCGTACCACTTCGGGCAATGCGCCGTGTGCGCGCGTGGATCGAAGCCGCTGTCGGGCTCGATCACGACGGTATCGAACGATTCGAACTGCTCCGCGCGGACATGCACGCCATAGAAGAACGCCACGGCGCCGATGCCGCTCGCCGACGCCCGCTTGCACGCGGCAAGCGCGGGACGCAGCCACGCGATCGACATCAGCAGGATCACGACCGCCGCACACGCGACGACGATCCACGAAACGCCCGGCTGGTTAAGAGAACTGGCTGTCATGGCCGTATCCGCTGTGTCGTTGTGACGTTTCGCGTGCTGGCGCCGGGCGCTTCAGCCGAGCGTGTTGCGCAGTTCCTGCACGAGTTGCGGCGACACGTAATGCGGACCGTCGAACAGGTAGGTCCGAAAGTCACGATACGCGCGCAGTTGCGGCGCCAGCTCCGCCGCGCTCGCCGGACGAAAGCCGCCGCCCTGGGCCGGACGGAACGCCTCGGCGATCAGGCGCACGCGCGTCTTGCCAAGACGCGCGGCGAGCGCGTCGGCATACTCGCGCGCGGCAGCCGGGCCACGCGCATACACGCCGCAACCGTCCTGCCAGAACACGCCGACATCGCGCGGCAGCCAGCCGTCGAGCCACGCAGCGAGCGCCGCCCCGCCGATATTCGTATTGTCGTACACGCTGATCCACAGCGGCCGGGGCAGCTGATCCAGCAACGGCGCGAGTGCAGCCGCGTGCTGCCACGTCGGATCGACTTCGACAGGAAAGTAGTAGCCGTCGATATGAACGGGCGGCCGCGCAGCGACGAGACGCTTTGATTGCTCGACGAGCCGCGCCGCCTGCGCGCGTGCGCTGGTTTCATCGAAACGCCCAGCCAGGCCGATGATCACATTGCGCGCCCACGGTTCGTCCGCGATGCGCGTCCAGTCGGGCAGCCGTTCCGATGGACGCAGCGGCGCCGACGACGCGTCGTGCTGCGACGACGTGCCCGGCAGAAACGACACGTCGTCGACGGCCGTCCATTGCACGAGCAGGTCCGTGACGCCGAGCGCCTGCCAGTCGCCATGCGGATCGATGTGATCGTTGTCGGGTTGCCAGACCACGCCCTGCGCCCACGACGGGTCGCCCGGACGCGGGGCGGAACAGCCGCCCGTCAGCGCGGCGGAGAGGCCCGCGGCGAGCAGCGCGCGCCGGCGAGGGGATGGCGGCAGCGCCTGCGTGGACGGGCGAGGCGTCGGTTCAGTGCGATGCTTGGAGGTGTGCGTCACGGTATTCCCCGGCAAGCCGCGCGCGGTCGATCTTGAAGTTGACCGACACCGGCAACGCCGCGCGCGCCAGCAGCTCTGATGGAATCATATACGGCGGCAGACGTTCGGCGAGCCGCGCCTTCCAGTCGGCAAGCGTGTCGGGCAGACACCCGTCGTCGCGGCCGGTCGCGATGAAAGCGACGATGCGCGCCACCGATCCATCCGGGCGACGCAACGGCACGGCCGCCGCGCTCGTCACGCCGCCGAGCGCGCGCAACGCGGCATCGATCTCCATCAGCTCGATCCGGTAGCCGCCGATCTTGACCTGATCGTCGATGCGGCCATGGCAGAACAGCAGCCCGTCGTTGTCGGCGGAACCGACATCGCCCGTGCGAAACGCGCGCTGCCCTTCGTGCACGAACAAACGCGCAGCGTTCAGGTCGTCGCGGTTCAGATAGCCGCGCATCACGTGCGGCCCGGCGATGCACAACTCGCCTTCGTCGACGAACACGGCGGCGTCGCGCTTCGCGTAGCCGACGGGCAGACGCGGATGCCGCGCGAGCACGGCGTCGTCGACGACGATCGACGTGGTCGCGACCGTCGCCTCCGTCGGTCCATACGTGTTGATGATGCGCGCGGCGGGAAAACGCTGGCGCAGATGCTTCGCGAGCGTGACGGGCAGCACCTCGCCGCAGAACAGGAACGTCGCGAGCGCGGGCAAGCCGGCCTGTGCGAACGCCGGGTCCAGCAACTGCTGCTGCGCGAACGACGGCGTCGAGACCCATGTCGTCACGCCATGACGCGCCAGCACGTCGAGCAATCCGCCGCCCTGCGAAGCCAGTTGTCGCGACGCGAGCACGGCCGTGCCGCCGAGCGCGAGCGTGCCGAACACTTCATACATCGACAGATCGAAGCTGAACGGCGCCTGATTCAGAAACACGGGCGATGCGCCGAGCGCGAAGTCGAGCGCCATCCATTCGGCGAGCGCGGCGACGCTTTCGCGGCCGATCTGCACGCCCTTCGGCTCCCCTGTCGTGCCCGACGTGAACAGCACGTAGGCGAGATTTTTCTCGCGCAACGGCACGCCCGCGGCGTGGGCGGCACGCGCGCCGCGCGGCGCGAGCGCGAGCGACGCAAGCGGCGCGGCCGCGAGCACGAGCAACAGGCGGCGGCGGGCGCCGTCGACGCTCGCACGTGACACGTCGGGCTGCATGAGGAAATCAAAGGGATCAAGGGAATCGCGAGCGTCGGTCATGTCCGTGGCATAGGTCCTTGGCATTCCAGCAGCGGTTATCGATGGGTCGGCCGCGCGTCGCGCAGACGATGGCAAAGCGACGTCGTTTTCGCCGCCAGCGTCGTTACGCGCGCGCAGCAAGCTGG
>BBSL01000511.1 GCA_001319865.1 Burkholderia sp. E7m39
GTCGACGGTGACGCGCGCGGGCGTGTCCGGCGTGAGCACGCTAAAGCGCGTGGCCGCCCCCGGCGCAAGCGTCTGCGGCGCTTCGCTGCCCGGCAGCGCGACGCGCGCGGGCTGCGCCGATACGTTGATCACGCGCAGATACGCCGCGTCGTCGGGAGGCTGCGGGCCGTACAGGCTCGCGACGTCGCCGGCCGCCGCGTGCGCCGTTGCTGCTGTCGCCGCCGTCGCGGCCACCCATAACGCCGTCATCGCGGCCCTCGTGCGCGTGCCGATGATGCTGATTCTTTTCATGTGTGACCCCGGTTCAATACGAGTAGATCGCGCCGAAGAACACGCCGCGCGCGCGATCGTCGCCCGTGATCTTCAAGCGGTACTGCACCGACACGTCCACGTACGAGCGCGGCGAGTCGTAACGGCTGTCGCGCAACCAGTAGCGCGTTGAAATCCCGACGCCCGCGCCGACGGGAATGCTGTGATCGACGTTCGAGTCGTAGTCCGCGCCGATCACGGCATACGGAAACACCGTCCACTTCGGGCTGTAGCGGTCCATGCGGAACGTGCGGCCCAGTTCGAGATTGGTAGTGCCGTAGACGTTGCCCGCATTCAGATAGGCACCCGTTTCCGCGTACGCTTGCAAGGTCCACCACGACGGCACGTCGATGCGCCGCTCGGTGCCGAAGCCGCCCGAATATGCAAGCCGCGCGAGCCAGTCGGGATTGGCGTTCGAGCCGATCGCGATGATCCGCTCGAACGCGACGATCGCGTCGAACTGCGAGAACGGCTTGGCGCGCGCGCCGACGGCCGTCTGCAGCGTCGAGGCGCCCGATGCGCTGCCGTTCTTCACGCCGAAGCTCTCATAGCCGCGCGCGTACAGCTCGAACATGCGGTCGCCGAGACTGCCGAACGGCCGCCAGTACACTTCCGCGCCCGCCTGCCAGTTGTTCGACGCGCCCGGCGTCGCCGAAGTCGCATAGCCCGGCTGCAGCCCCGCGCCGCGATAGTTCAGCGACACGTCGAAGCCCCAGTTGCGCGTCGCTTCGGCGTGCGCGCTGCGCATTTCGTTGAGCTGTGCGGGCGTGGCGGGCGGGTGGTCGCCGGGGTTGTCGTTGGCGTTGTCTTTAGTGGGCTTCGCGCTCGCGTCGATCGCGCGCTCGAAGTACCGCGCGGCTTCACGGTTGTGATGCGCGTCGGCGGCGGCGTAGCCGGCGTCGGCGTTCGCCGACGCTGGCAGCATCCCGGCCTTGTCGGCCGCCTCGAAACGCTGATACGCGAGCCGGTTGTCGCCCGCGCGCTGCGCGATGTAGGCGGCCGTCATGTCGGGCATCGCGTCGAGCATGCCGGCGCGCACGAGCGAGCGCGCCTCGCGCGTCGCGCCGGGCTCGTCGCCTGCCGTGCTGAGCGCGTTGATCAGTTCGACGCGATGCTGCGGATCGTCGGGCGCGGCCTTCACGGCCTCACGCGCGTAGCCGACGGCGCCTTTCGCGTCGTTGGCGGCAGCCGCCGTCGCCGACGCGCGCGCCGCCGCGAAGCCGGCGTCGGCGGCGTAGACATCGCAGGTCGCGCCGAACTGGTCGACGACGCAGTCGATCACCGGCCGGCGCGCGGGATCGAGCCCGACCGCCGTGTTTATCGCCATGTTTGTCGCCGTGTTTGTCGCCGTGTTTGTCGCCGTCGTGCCCGACGATGCGCGCTGCGCCGCGGACGCCGCGGACGGATTCCGCGCCAGCCGTTCGCGCGCCTGCGCGCGGCGCAGCGCGATGGGCGGATCGGTGTCGTCGCCGGCGGCGGCAAGCGGCGCGAGCAGATCGAGCGCGCGCTGCGGCTCGCCTGCTTCGTTCCAGACGTCCGCGATGATCGTGCGCGCGACGCGCTTGTTGCGCGCGGTGGCATCGTTCGCTTTCAGCGCCTTCGCGAAGTCCGCGTCGGCTTGCGTCATGTGGCCTTGCGCGGCGAGCACATAGCCGCGCAGCACGAGCGGCATGATTTCGGTGTCGTCGGCGGCGATGTCGTCGGTGGCGGCGGCCTGCACGCCGGCGAGATCGTTCGCGGCGAACAGCGCGTCCATCAGCTGCACGCGATAGTTGACCTGATCGGGCGCATACGCCACGGCTTCGCGGGCGAGCGCCACGGCCTGCGCGTAGTCGCCGCGCGAGCGCGCCGCGAACGACGCACCCGACGACTTCGGCGCAAGCCGGCTGCCAATGAAGCTGCGGCGCACGCGCAGGTCCTCGTTGTCGCCGAAGCGCCTGACGGCGTCGAGATCGGCGTCCCACGCGCGGGTGTCCTGGCCGGCGGCGCTCGCTGCATCGACGAGCAGCAGACGCAGGCGCAGCAGGTCGGGGCGAAGCGCGATCGCCTCGTTCGCATACCTGACGGTGGCGCTGAAGTCCTTTGCGTCGTAGGCCTTGTAGGCCGCTCGCGCGGCATCGAGCGCGGGCCCCGTCAGCGCGTCCGGATCGTTCGGCTGCGTGCGCTGCGCGCGTGCGACGGCGCGCGTCGACGCGTTGAGCGCGTCGATCTGCTTGCGGC
>BBSL01000512.1 GCA_001319865.1 Burkholderia sp. E7m39
CGGCGATCTCGACGGAGCCGCCGTCTTCCATCGTCGACAGCATCGAAATGATGGCCGTCGTCGGGAAGTAGACGTGGTGGATGCGCTGTCCCGAGTCGCAGAGCAACTGTTCGGTGCGCAGATGGACCAGTTCGAGATGGGGGCAATGGCTTGCCACTCATGAGAAGGCAATGCGCCGAGCAAATGGTTGCCGTGCAGATCGGATTGAAGCGTAAGCATGATCGGTCCTCGCATGAAGCTGTGCACTGCACGGCCTCTTATTTTTTAACCCGGCGCTGCGCTTCCCGATACCTTGCCGCCTGGCTCACGGCGGATAGCGTACAGACCGGCCCCGTCACACCAGTCGTGAACGTGCTTCTCGACGTTCTCTCACGCTGGCTATCACTGCGCCGACTATTTAGCGAGGACTGTGCCAACCGGCTGGAAAACGAGTACTGGTGCGGCGCAGCGTCGTAGCCGAGTTGCCCGGATGCGGCAAAACGTCTGATTTTGTTTCAAATCTGCACAATGGGATTTTTCGTCGTATTCGAGAAACGATATGAAGTTCCACCCGATAAGTGATTGATTTGAAGATGATCGTCTATAACGAGCCGATTGCGTCCAAATGCGGCTCAGGCGTGAAACCCCACGTAATGCCCGTTTTCGGGGCGAACGCGTTTTGATTCATATGTGTTCCATCGCCTTTGTGCGGTGTCGCACGGAGAAGGGATTTTGTTGCGGCCGCGTCGCGGCTCACGCGATTGTGTCGGACAGATGCCGACGCCCTGCAGCGCAAGTGTTGGCGCGCGGCATCCATCAGGTCTGCCGAATGGCGGTCACGCGGGCGGCGCGGGACGAAAACGTTTGGCGGAAGTGGACGGCCGGCGTCGTATTGATGGCGCGCACTTCGCCGTCGCGTGTCCGGTTTGTATCAACGGCGCTCAATGGCATCAGCGGCATCATCGCGGGCTGGCCGGACGCCAGATGGAACCCGTCGCGCTGGGAGCACATGCGCGTCGGCGACCCGGACCAAGCGCGCCAGGCGGAGCGCTGTGAGTACCCGCTGCCCGCCGTCGGACGTGGCTCGGGGCGTCGCGATGCGGGGGGCGAGATCGTGACGTCGTGGCGGCGGGCGCGGGCGGTGGGGGCGCATCGGACCGTACGGCGCCGCGCGCTACGTTGCCTAAAGGCGAGATCGTGACGTCGTGCGCGGCGGGCGGAAGCGGTCCGTGACGTCTGAGAACTGGCCGAGCGGATCGGTGCCGAAGAGGCGTTGCACGTTGCGTGCGGACATCGTCGGCGAGCAGCTCGTCTGGGTCACATTGGCGGCGCCTCCGCGCGGGCGGCGGATCTCCAGCTGCAGGGCAAGCGTCTGGTGTGTCTCATTGATGAGATGCACGTCGAGGCCGTTCAGCGCTTCGCGTCGCCGCGATCAACGACGGCCAGGCGCAGGCCGGAAGTCGCTGTAGGCCTCAGGCGTCCCGAAAGCCCGCCATGTCACCGACGTGGGGCGGCGACGCTTCCATGTTCGCGAGACGCTATCGAAGAGCGGAACAGCAACGCACTTGAAGCGTTTGCGCGTACGCATACGCCGCGCAGTGTGGGCACGCGTACGGAGCGGGCGTATCTGATCTGATTGAATGGGCTATCGAACGGTCGTGTCGGCCGGCACGCGCGCTGGTCCTGGCGGCTGGGCGCAACTGCAGGAGGGAGTGAAGCGAACGAACAAATGGTTGCCTGTGCGGCGAGCATGCGGACTGCTAATTGATTCGATTGGTAACAAACGTAACGAATGTAACCACCGCGATGAACGAGCCTATGCGTGCAGTACTTTCGATGCAATTTTTCCCCATTGTGCAGACGTGTTGCGTCGTCTTTCCGACTTCGCTTCACGTCGCGTTACATGAAAGAAACAATTCATCGGAGGGAATACCCTGTCGAGTGGTTTCCCGCATGGCGCATCCTGGTAAAGCGACGCAACGTACTGTTCACAATTAAAACCTGACACTGAGGGCACGTGATCAACATTCATCGCAGGCGGGAATCGCCGCATCGGGGAGAAGTGTGATGGAACAAACCAATAAAGAACGATCCTTGGTCAGCAAGGTCATGGATGGTCTCGTGACCGGGATCGTCGAAGAGAAATACGGCGCGGTGCTGCCGCCGCAGGACGTATTGTCGAAGGAGTTCGACGTCAGCCGCACAGTGATGCGCGAGGCGCTGTCGATGCTGCTCGCGCGGCATATGCTCGACGTGCGTCCGAAGATCGGCACGCGTATCCGGCCGATGCACGACTGGCGCATGATCGACGAGGACGTCGTGAACTGGCGCTTTCGCGCGAAGCCCGATCCGACGTTCCTGCGCGACGTGATCGAATTTCGCGTGCTGATCGAACCGCGCGCCGCCGCGCAGGCCGCGACGCGCGGCAACGCTGCCGACATCGCCGCGATCCGCGATGCGTTCGACGCTTTCCGCAATAGTCCGCCCGGCGAGGCCGGTCATCAGACTGCGGATGAAGTCCTGCATACGCGCATCGTGGTTGCGAGCGGCAACCAGTTCTTCCAGCAGATGGCGGCCATCATTCGCGGCGCGTTGTCGGCGCTCAAGCCGCTCGTCGATCTGCCGAAGGAAGCGTGGGACGAGACCGTGCGCCTGCATTCGCGCGTCGTCGAGGCGATCGAGCGGCACGACGCGAGAGAAGCGGAAGCGGCTGCCATCGCACTGATCGATTTCTCGATGAGCCGGCTGAGCGTCGATATGCCCGACGCGCCGGCGGAAGGCTAGCGCGCTGCAGCAGCTTAGAGTCTGCAAACTGAACCACGACGGGCCGCGGGACGGCTGTCCGGCAAGGTGATACGCGACATCGGCGACAATGTCGGCTGTCACTCACTGGATAGACGGAGTTCTGGCGACCAATGAATCACGCAGCAACCCACGACGACCATTCCGGGCAGCACGCGACAGTACGCTGGGGCATCGTCGGCACTGGCCGCATCGCCCACCGTTTCGCGCAGAGCCTCGCTCATGTTCCCCATACGCGACTGACGGCAGTCTGGTCGCGCCGCCGCGAAAGCGCTGAAACGTTTGCGCAGCAGCACCTCACACAAGCCCTCGACAGCTTCGACGCACTGCTTCGAAGCGGCATCGATGCGCTCTATATCGCGACGATGCAGGACAGCCACGCGCATTACGCGTGCGCCGCGCTCGAGGCCGGCATTCACGTGCTGTGCGAAAAGCCCGCGACGGTCAACGCCGCGCAGCTCGATCGCGTGATCGGCACGGCGCGCGCGTCGCAGCGCCTGTTCATGGAGGCGATGAAGCCGCCGTTCTATCCGCTTTACGAGAAGCTGCGCGCGCATCTCGCCCGTGATCCCATCGGCGAGATCGGACTCGTGCGCGCGGGCTGCTCGGTGCCGGGCGTGCCCGACGATCACCCGTCGCTGTCGCTCGCGATGGCGGGCGGCGCGTTGCTCGACATCGGCATCTACGAGATGTTTCTCGCCGTCGACTGGCTCGGCGCGCCCCTCGACGTGCAGACCATCGGACGGCTCGGCCCGACGGGTGTCGATACGTTCGCTAGCCTCAATAGCCGGCACGAAAAGGGTATCTCGCAGCTGTTCTGCGGGCTCGACCTGGCCGGCAAAGGCGATGCGTTCATCGCGGGCACGCAAGGCCACGTGACGATCCACGAGAACTGGTGGAACCCGGCGCGCGCGACGGTGCGTTATGTCGACGGCCGCGTGGTCGAGCTCGACGCGCCGTTCGAAGGCGGCGGCCTGAATTACGAGACCGCGCACTTCTG
>BBSL01000513.1 GCA_001319865.1 Burkholderia sp. E7m39
GGCGGCCGCGCGCTCACTTGCAGCGAATCACCATCGAGCGGTTCTTCACGTTCGCCGATACCACGTTCGAAATGCTGCCGCCCGCGGTGCCGCCTTCGTCGTTGTCCTTCGACACGATGTCATAGCCCGTCGCGCCGCAGGCCTTGCCCGCCTGGACGTAGCACGACGCCCAGCTGGAACTCGCGTCCGCGCCGCTGCAACTGACGGCGAAACCCGTCTCGCCGTTAGGCAGGTTGATCAGCTTGGTCGTGTTCGACGATGCGCATGCGCCGAGGCTCGCGAGCGCGAGCGCGGCGAGCGGCGGCGCCGCGGCACGGATCGCGAGGGAAACGAGAGGGTGGCGCGCGCGCCGTTCGATCGACTTCATTGTGTTTCCTTCAAGAACCAGTCAGTAGTAGAGAGCGGCGAAGCGCAGCCGACGCGCGGGTTGCCTGTGCCGCGGTCCGTGCCGCCCGCGAGTGCGCAGCGTCGCACTTGCGTCGATGGGCTGCGCGCTGCCGGGCGCCTCAGGCTTCCGGCCGGATGGCGGCGTGTCGCGTATCCGACGGATCGATGCGGATGCCCGCCTGTTCGACGAGGCGCCGGCTCGCGGCGCCTTCCTGCGTCGCGGCGTCTTCCCAGATGCTGATTGCCTTCGGAATGTCGACGCCGTGACTTTCCGCGTACGCGAACCATGCATTGGCCGCGTCCGGTTCGGCGATTTCGCGCTCTCGAAGAAAATATTTTCCCATATCGTCGGTTCTCGTCCGGAAATTGCAGGCGGTGCGCCGCCAGTGCGCTTGCAGCCGGGCGCGCCGCGTGCCCCGTTCCCCGGCTTGCGCGGCGCCGCGCGCGGATGGCCAGTCGGGCAGAACTTATCGCGCGACGCGCAGACTTACCGTGTATTGCACGGGGCGTGCCGCGTGCTTTCGATTCAACGAAGCGCTATCACAGCGAGCGAGAGGCGAGTATGGCAGAGCGGGTCAGCGGGCCTTACCGGGGCTTTTACATCAGTGCATCGGCGCGGCTCGTGCCGCCGCACGAGCAGGCGCGCCGCGCGGGCGAGCGCGAAGGACTGTATGTCGGGTCGGTCAGTCTGTCGGAGCGGGGGCCGGACGATCCCCACCGGATGGAGACGCTGATCGAAGTGGGCGACGAGCATCGCTTCGCAACGGAAGACGAGGCGCTCGTCTACGTGGAGCGGGCAGGGCGCGCGTACGTCGACCGGCTGCTGGATGGCGAATAGCGATGCTGTCCGGCGCGGCTCGCGGCAGGCTCGCATCGAAGGTGAAGAGTGAGGGGAGAACGGGCGCAGACGACGCGCGGCCGCCACGCCGACGCGGACACGACCGGTGCTGGACCGGCGTATGCCGCCACGAGTACCATAGGCGCGCTGATCGGGCCAGCCGTGCGTCCGTCGCGCGGCATGCATGGACGCGGCGGCTCGCCTTCAACGCCGGATTGTCCTGATGAGGTCACTATGGAGATTCGTTTTCCCGCGGACGCGCCCGCTTACCGCGATTTCAATCTGACGCTGGTGTTTCCGGCGCTGGTCGACGGCGAAAGGGTGCCGTGCGCGATTTCCGTCGAAGCGCTCGAAGATCACTTCGGCGCCGACGCGAACGATACGGATGGCTGGCGCCGCGCATTCGACGCAGGCCGCGAGCGCATCGAAGCCGTCGCGCGCGAGCATCTGCTGATCAGCAACGGCACGCCCGTGCTGCTCAAGAGCGGCCACTTTCCGCCTGGCAATCTGGCAAGCACATAGCGCGCAGATCGCGCGCACCTTGCGAGATCCGCGACGCGATGCGCATTCCACATGGCATCGCTCGATGCGCGTGTTGCCCGAGCCTCGCAACGCTTTCCTGCCAGCGCGGCTAACCCGCGCTATGCCGCCTGTGCGCCCGGATGCCGCGCGGCGGCGCGTTGCGCGGCTGCGAGCGATTGCGCAATGCCCGCTTCATACGACGTCTTCGTGACGGGGCCGATCAGGCCCGTCAGCGCCGAGTCGTCGAGTACGACGGGGTCCGTCAGCAGGTAATGCATTTCCACCAGTTCGCGCATCATCGGGTTGAAGAGGCCCGCGATGCGCAATGTCGTCTTGCCTGCCACTATCAGCTTCGGCTCGCGCCGCGCCAGCGCGTACGCGCGTTCGGCGATGGCGCGCTGCGTGATCGTGCCCGCGCCCGCCAGATGCAGCACGCGCCCGAACGCTTCCGGCGTGCGCGACAAGCGTTCGACGACCGGTCCGACATCGGGCATGAACACGAATTCGTGCGGCACGTCGATGGGGCCGACCATCTGCGCGCGGGTGCCTTTCGCCGCGCCGTCGAACACGCCGTGCAGGAAGCTGCGCTCGACGCCCGGACCATAGAAGTCGGGCAGACGCAGCACCAGCGTTTCGAGGCCGTCGCGCCCGTGCGCGTCGATGACGAGATTTTCCTGCGCGAGCCGCATCTTGCCCTTGAATGTATGCGGCTCGCGCGGGTGAGATTCTGTGACGGGCTGGCTGCGCGCGCGACTGTACGGGTAAACCGTGCCGATCAGGATGAGCCGCCGCACACCCGCCGCACGCAGCCCGGCGAGCGTCTTTTGCATCAGCACGGGATGCTGGTCGAAACGGTGATACGGCACGCCGACGAGATACACGGCCGTCTGCAGTCCCTCCGCCGCTGCCGCGATCGAGGCGGGGTCATCCGGATTCCAGGTGACGATGTCCGCAAGCCCGTCGTGACCGAACGACGCCTTCAGCGCGGCCTCGCCGCGGCCGATCACGCGATAGGAGCGGCCCGCCGCGCTGAGCGCGCGAGCAATGCTTTGCCCGGCGGCACCTGCTGCGCCGAACAGGCCGATCTGTGCTGCGTTTTCCGTGCGTTTTTCCATCATTGTCTCCCGCAAGCGCGGCCTCCGACCCTGTCTGCCGCGTTGACGCGGGCATCGATGATTACTGAAAATTTACTGAACGCTGTTCATTGAACGGTGTTCAGTTTAATTTGACTTTTCAGTTTGTCAACCGGAAAATCGCTCGCATGGGAATCGCTGAAAGAAAGACTCGCCAGAAAGTGGAACTGCGGGAACGCATCCTCGACGCCGCGCGGCGCATCGTCATGCGCGAGGGCTTTGGCGCGCTGTCGATGCGCAAGATCGCCGACGCGATCGAGTATTCGCCCGCCACGCTGTACCTGCACTTCGACAGTCGCGACGCGATCGCGCGTGCCTTATGCGCCGAAGGCTACGCGCAGATCCTCGCCACCTTCGAGCCGCTTGCCGCCATCGCCGATCCCGCCGAGCGGCTGAAGGCGATCGGGCGCGCGTATGTCGGCTTCGGCGTCGCACATCGCGAAACGTACCGGCTGATCTTCATGGAAGATCCGTCGTACACGGGCGCGGCGCTGGCCGGCGAGTCCGCCGACGACGAATCGGGCGATGCCGCGTTCCGTCTGCTCGTCGATTCGATCGACGCGTTGAAGGCGGCGGGCCGGCTGCCCGGCGCGCCCGACAGCCACGTGTGCGCCGAGGCGTTCTGGGCGACGCTGCATGGCATCGTCGCGCTGCATCTGACTTGCCCTGTGTTCCCGCGCGCGCCGCTCGATGCCGTGGTGGATGCCGCGCTCGTCGCGTGGTTCGGAGCGGCGCAGGAGGCATCGACGGGAGCCGTCGCGGCCGATGCCGCGCCTGCAATCGCACACGCAGCCGTAACTCCAACCGCAAACGCAAGCGCAACCGCGAGCACGGCAGCGCCGAAACGGCGCCGCGCGCCATCCGCCAGAACGAAGACGGCATAAGGCGCTATCCGCCACCGACAGCCGGCGAGCCCGGGTGCCTGAAGAAGTCAACGGAGCGTGCTACCGTTTGCGTCCTACGCTCATGTTGCATGTGCATATTCATTCACCCGCTTCCGTTATTCGCCATGTCGACGCCTGAATCGCACGACGAACTGATCGTCCATGTCGCCAACCGCATTGGCTTCATCGAACTGAACCGGCCGAAGGCGCTCAACGCGCTGTCGCTCGGCATGATGCGCGCGATGCACGCGGCGCTCGACCAATGGCGGGATGATCCCGACGTGCTCGCCGTCGTCGTGCGCAGCACCAGCGCGCGCGCGTTCTGCGCGGGCGGCGACATCCGCTATCTGTACGAGTCTTTCCGGCGCGGCGACGGCGACGCAGTCGATACCTTTTTCATCGACGAATACCGGCTCGATCACGCGATCTTCACGTACACGAAGCCCTATATCGCGTTGATGAACGGTGTCGTAATGGGCGGCGGCATGGGGATTTCGCAGGGCGCGCATCGCACGGGCGGATTGCGCGTCGTCACGTCGTCGACGCGCATGGCGATGCCCGAGACGCGCATCGGACTGTTCCCCGATGTCGGCGCGGGCTGGTTTCTCGCGCGCACGCCGGGTGCCATCGGCCGGTATCTGGCCGTGACGGGCGACACGATCGGTGCTGCCGACGCCCTCTATGCGGGCCTCGCCGATGCCTGGCTGCCCGACGACGCGATTCCCGCGCTGCTCGACCGGTTGAAGTCGCAGCCGTTTGCGCTGGGTTCGGAGGTTGTCGCGTGCGTGCGCGAAGCGGCGCAGGCGCACAAGGTCGTGCCGACGCCCGGCACGTCGCCGCTGGCCGACGCGCGCATGCTGATCGACAAGCACTTCGCGCTGCCCGACGTCGCGCGGATCATCCGCTCGCTCGAGCGCGAAGGCGATTGCGCCCACGCCGATTGGGCCGAGCAGACGGGGGCCATGATGCACGAGCGTTCGCCGCTTTCAATGGCGGTGTCGCTCGAGGCCGTGACGCGCGCCGAAGGCACGATGGCAGAGGTGCTGCGCCGCGACCTCGATCTGACACGCTCGTCATTCGAGCGGGGCGACGCGGCGGAAGGCATCCGCGCGCGCATCATCGATAAGGACAACAAGCCCGCGTGGCGCTTCGCGCGCATCGAGGACGTGACGCGCGCCGACGTCGAGAGGATGTTCGAGAGCCCGTGGCCCGCCAACGAGCATCCGCTGCGGGACCTGCAGGGCTAGCGTCTTAACGTCTTGACCCGCCGGGCGCGGCCGAACTCACTCTTCGCCCGCCATGAAGGCGCGCATGAACACGAGCGCGCCCCAGCCCCACACCGCATTCGACGCGAAGCCGAGCGCCAGGCGCGGCAGGATGTTGCCCGTCGGCCAGATGCCCCGAATGGGATCGACGACGAACACGCTCGCGGCCGTCAGCACGATGCCGCCGAACAGGAACGCGGGAATCCACGGCGCGGGCCGCTCGGGCGCAACGCGCAGCAGCCACGCCATCAGCACGGCCCATACCGAACTCCAGATCGCGTTCGCGATGAATTCCGGCAAGCCGATGGGCATGAACGGCGCAGTCGAAAACCCTGTCGGGTCGATGAGGCCGGCGGCGTGCAGGAGCGCGAGCGTCGACTCGTGAAAGAACAGCGACGCGAGAAAGCCGGACACGAACGGCAGGATGATTTTTTGCATGCTTGACGGCGACGGTCGCGGGCGCCGCTGACGGATGGCAGCAGCGCACGCACGGGTTGATCGGAAACGAGCGCCATTATATCGGCGGCGTGCCGCGCGTTTGGTGTGCCCGCGCGCGGAAAACGCCGTCGGCGGCGTATGTTCCAGCATCAGGTAAAGCACGAAAGTGGAAAACCTAAGCTAAAAAAAATCGTTCAAAAGAAACAGCGCGGTCCATAGACTGTTTTCCCATGCAGACAGCGGCGTTGCTTGCGTGATGTGCGCGGCGTGCGCGTCCATCAGATCGATTCACATGAGAGAACCCGTCGCGATGTTTCTTCCAATGCCGATTCGCGCCTGCTTCGCGGCGTCTTCGTTGCGCTGTCGCTGCTGACGCGCTCTTCTCCCATTACCCGTTATCGAATCGCCGCGCGATTGGCGCGGCAGGGCGCGCTCACGCCTGTCGGGCGCGTTCGCGCACGGCGCAGCCGGTTCCGCCTTCCACGACATCACACGAACAATGCAGGAGCAGCAAATGAATGTGTTCTGGTTCATACCGACTCATGGTGACAGCCGTTATCTCGGCACATCGCAAGGCGCGCGGGCAGCCGATTTCGACTACTTCCAGCAGATCGCCGTCGCCGCCGACACGCTCGGCTACGAAGGCGTGCTGCTGCCCACAGGCCGTTCGTGCGAGGACGCATGGGTCGTCGCGTCGAGCCTGATTCCCGTCACGCGGCGCCTGAAGTTTCTCGTCGCGATCCGGCCGGGCATCGCGTCGCCGGGCCTGTCGGCGCGGATGGCGGCGACCTTCGACCGGCTCTCGGGCGGGCGGCTGCTGATCAACGTCGTGACGGGCGGCGATGCCGCCGAACTCGAAGGCGATGGCCTGTTCGTCGATCACGACACGCGCTACGAAATCACCGACGAATTCCTGCGCATCTGGCGCGGGCTGCTGACGAGCGCGCATCAGGGCGAGAGCGTTGATTTCATCGGCAAGCATCTGAAGTCGAAGGGCGGCAAGCTGCTGTATCCGCCCGTGCAGAACCCGCATCCGCCGCTGTGGTTCGGCGGCTCGTCGCCGGCGGCGCACGACATGGCGGGCGAGCACATCGACACCTATCTGACGTGGGGCGAGCCGCCCGAAGCCGTCGCGAAGAAGATCGCGGACATCCGCGCGCGCGCAGCCGAACATGGCCGCAAGATCCGCTTCGGCATTCGGCTGCATGTGATCGTGCGCGAGACGGAAGACGAAGCCTGGGCGGCCGCCGACAAGCTCATCAGCAAGCTCGACGACGACACGATTGCGCGCGCGCAGGCTGCGTTCGCAAAGATGGACTCCGAAGGCCAGCGGCGCATGGCGGCGCTGCACGGCGGCAAGCGCGGCACGCGCAAGGATCTCGAGATCTATCCGAACCTGTGGGCGGGCGTGGGCCTCGTGCGCGGCGGCGCGGGCACGGCGCTCGTCGGCAGTCCGGAACAGGTCGCGGCGCGCATGAAGGAATACGCCGATCTCGGCATCGAAACGTTCATCTTGTCCGGCTATCCGCATCTGGAGGAGTCGTATCGCTTTGCCGAACTCGTGTTCCCGTTGCTGCCGGGACGTCAGCGCGCGAGCGCGAGCGGTCCGCTGTCGGGACCGTTCGGCGAGATCGTCGGCAACCACTATGCGCCGAAGGCTTCGCAAAGCTGAAGCGCGAGCGACGCGTCATCGAAGGAGTGCTGTTTTATGTCGAGTGTTTCCATCAGCGGCCAGGCAAACGGCGGCCTTGCGCGGCTCGCGCGGAAGGTCGCGCCGTGGATCGTGCCGCTTGTCATCCTCGCCGGCTGGGAACTGGCCGCGCGCAGCGGCGTGCTGTCGACGCGCGTGCTGCCCGAGCCGTTTGCCGTCGTGAAGGCGGCGTGGTCGCTGATCCAGTCGGGCGAAATGTGGGCCGACGTCAAGGTCAGCACGTGGCGCGCGCTGTCGGGCTTTGCGATCGGCGGCGGCATCGGTTTCTCGCTCGGGCTCGCGACGGGGCTCTTTCGGCCCGTCGACGTCGCGCTCGACACGACTGTGCAGATGATCCGCAACATCCCCGCGCTCGCGATGATTCCCCTCGTCATTCTCTGGTTCGGCATCGAGGAGGAGGCGAAGGTGTTTCTCGTCGCGCTCGGCGTGTTCTTTCCGGTGTACGTGAACACGTATCACGGCATCCGTTCCGTCGACGCGAATCTGATCGAGATGGCGCGCAGCTACGGCGTGAAAGGCTTTGCGCTGTATCGCGACGTGATCCTGCCCGGTGCGTTGCCGTCGATTCTAGTCGGCGTGCGTTTCGCGCTCGGGCTGATGTGGGTCACGCTGATCGTCGCCGAGACGATTTCCGCGCAGTCGGGCATCGGCTACATGACGATGAACGCGCGCGAGTTTCTGCAAACGGATGTGGTCGTGGTCGGAATTCTGCTGTACGCGGCGCTCGGCAAACTCGCCGACATGTTCGCGAAAGCGCTCGAACGCGCGTCGCTGCGCTGGCACCCCGCCTATCAACGAGGAGCGAAGACATGAGCGCGAGCACAGGGGCGGCGTCGTTTGGCGGCGTCGCGGGCGCGGATCTCGAAGCGGAGCTGCAGCAGCCGCGCACGCACGATCGCACATCGACGGAAGCAGCCGCTGCCGCGATCGAACGCGATACCGTGTCGCTGCACGACTGGATCACGGCGTCGGACGCGAGCCACGCGGGCACGGTGCGCGAGGAAGCACGCGACGCGAAAGACGCGAAAGACATCTCGGTGCAATTGCGCGGCGTCGGCAAGCGCTATGGCGAGCGCGCCGTGCTTGCGGACGTCGATCTGTCGATCGAACGGGGCAGCTTCGTGTCGATCGTCGGACGCAGCGGCTGCGGCAAGTCGACGTTGCTGCGGCTGATCGCCGGTCTCGAAGCGCCCAGTTCGGGCACGCTCGACAAGCGCGCTGACGGCGCGCAGCCATTCGACACGCGGATCATGTTCCAGGACGCGCGCCTGTTGCCGTGGAAATCCGTGCTGCAGAACGTGATGCTCGGCCTTGGCCGCTCGTCACGCGACGATGCGCGCGCCGTGCTCGATGAAGTCGGCCTGCTGGAGCGCGCGAACGACTGGCCCGCGCAACTGTCGGGTGGCCAGCGGCAGCGCGTCGCGTTGGCGCGCGCGCTCGTGCACAGGCCGCAATTGCTGCTGCTCGACGAACCGCTCGGCGCGCTCGACGCGCTCACGCGGATCGAAATGCACGCGCTGATCGAGCGGCTGTGGCGCGAGCATCGCTTCACGGCGCTGCTCGTCACGCACGACGTGCAGGAGGCCGTCGCGCTCGCCGATCGCATTCTGCTGATCGAAGCGGGGCGGATCACGCTCGACCAGCGGGTGCCGCTCGAGCGTCCGCGCGTGCGCGCATCGGCGGCATTCGCGCGGCTGGAAGAACACGTGTTGCAGCGCGTGATGAAGACGCGCGCAGCGGGCGCCGATGCGCCGGAAACCGACGCGCGCCGCGACGCACATCGCGT
>BBSL01000514.1 GCA_001319865.1 Burkholderia sp. E7m39
CATGCCCGCGACATACGCTGGGCGGTCTGAGCCGCTCACGACATTTTTTCGACCCACGGAGCTATCCGATATGAGCATTTCCGCGATCAACGTACGCAACCAGTTCAAAGGCAAGGTGAAAGAAATCATTCGCGGACCGGTCGTGTCCGAAGTCGATGTCGAGACGCCGTTCGGCATCGTCACGTCGGTGATTACGACGCGCTCGATCGACGAACTCGAACTCAAGGTCGGCGCGGAAGTGGTCGCGCTGGTCAAATCGACGGAGGTATCGATCGCGCGTCTGTGAGGCGCGCTGGCTCACGAGGCGCGTTTTGGGAGCCCTTTCAGAGCGCTTCGGGAGCGTTCGTTGGGGACGGCCTGTCGCCCACTGTTCACGCTGCTTCGCAGGAGCGCTTTCGCCCGCAAGCGTCGGCAAGCCCGCTATTTCGCATTCGTCGCGCTTGCGGGCGTGCTGTGCGTCATGTCGTCGTTGGTCGGCTTGCGCGGTTTCTTGACGGGCATGTTGTCGGGATTGGTTGCGCTCGCCGTGCCCGAGGCCGCCGCAGGCGGCGGTTTGACCATCGGCGTGCCGCCTCCCTGCGGTGCGACGGTCTGGCCCCAGGCCGTCGACGCAACGCCCGCCGAAGCGGCAAGCAAGGCAACCGCGGCCAGCAAAGCTCCTCCATCGTGCCGGCGCTTGAACAGGGTCGGAATCATCGCGTTTTCTCCGGGTTGGTTTTTCTTCGCTGTCGCTAGGCGCGTGCCAGCCCTTGGCGCGGCTGCGCGCGCATCATCGCCCGTTCGCCGATGCAACGCGTCCGGCAAGGCTGGCTGGAAGTGCTAGCATGAATTGACCATCGACGGGCGCATCGCCATGCGGGCGGGCGCCGCACACGACTGCGGAGGCTGCGATGTCAAAGTCCTTGAGTGCAGGTGCAATCGATACGCTGCGGCAACTGAACGACATCGGCGCGGGGCAAACGCCGCCGCCCGTCGAGCCCGTCGTCGAAAAAGAGCTGCTGGGCGCGGGGCTGGTGGCGAAATCGGGGAAGGGCGCGGGCGTCGAGATTACCTGCGACGGCAGGAAGTATCTGACGGGCGACTGCGATTGAGCGCATTCCGCGCCTGCCGTTTCATCAGTTTCACAGCCAGCCAACGTCACATCACATGAGGAGCACGCGATGGAGCCGAAAGGCATCGACATGGGCGACTACCAGGAGCGCTACAAGGACTTTGATATGGAGGTCGCCGTCGAGCAGGTGCTGACGGGCGTGAAGGCGCATTTTCGCGTGCTGAAGCAAGACACCGTGATGCTGGACTGGCGGCTCGTGCATATCGACAGGTTCTGGCCGACCGAGCACGCAGCGGCGGAAGCGGGATTTCGCGCGGCGCGCGAGGCGATCGATGTCGAACTGCTCGCTGCGGGCGGGTAGCTGAGCGGGTAGCTGAGCGGGTAGTGCGCATGTGCGCACACAGACGGCGCAAGCGCCAAAAACAAAGCCGGATGCTCCGTGGAGAACATCCGGCTCGACTACACCTGCAACAACAGACTGCGTGAACTAACAGGGGTACGGCAACTTCAAACAGCTTGGTCATTCCAGATACTGCAACTTCTACTACGCCATCAACGGCACTGCTTGACTACGCCTTCAACTGCGGTACTGCCACTGCTGGAACTGCAACCTCGAACTGCTCACTGATACTGCGAGAACTGCGTGTTTCCTGTGCTGCCGGTAATGCCAGTGATGCTTCCTGCTGCTACTACTTGCTGCTACTGCCTGCTATGAATCCTGCGTCCGGCTTCGTGACCAGATTAGTGGCCGAAGAACACCGAGCCCGGGCCCGTGACGGGCTCATGCTTGCCGGCTTGCGACGAACCGTTTTGCACGCCACCGTAGGCGACTGCGTTGGCTTGCTGGGCTTCAGCTGCCAGCGTCTGCGTGTTCTGGCCTTGTTGCGAAGCGGGCGCGCCGACCGTCGGGTTGTAATGCGGAGCCGGACCGTAGCCGCTTGCGAAAGCGGGAGCAGCCAGCGTGGCGGAAGCGGCGATCAGAACTGCGGCGATAAGCTTGGTCTTCATGGTGAACTCTCCGTAATGTTTGATTCAGTAAGACGTTGCGGCTTGCTGCGTTTTGCTGCGGTCTGTTCGCAACGTCGATGGAAAGCAGTGTATACCCCTACTATCGAATTTTTGTGCCGATAATTTGAAATTACTATTCTGAGATCAGGAACAATGCGCCGACGCCCGCCAGACGGGGCTTCCGCGCGTATGCGCCCTTATAAGCCGTGCCGATGCACTGAAAAAACCCCAAGCAAATCATGGGCTTCCAAGGTTGTTGCGGCGCAAAACGAGGATATCGGCGGCAGCTTGCGGTAAAATCGCGGGTTCATTTCATTCGTTTCTGTCTGTTTCTTTTGGTCCGCCGCCCCATGCAACCGAAGCCCGCCACCAGTCCTCGCCGCGTGTCCGTCGCGCCGATGATGGACTGGACCGATCGCCACTGCCGCTCGTTTCACCGCACGCTGACGCGGCACAGCTGGCTGTATACAGAGATGGTGACGACGGGCGCACTGATCCACGGCGACGTCGAGCGTCATCTCGCGTTTGCCGCCAACGAAGCGCCCGTGGCGCTGCAACTGGGCGGCAGCGAGCGCGACGATCTCGCGCATTCGGCGAAACTGGGCGAGCAGTGGGGTTACGACGAGATCAATCTCAATTGCGGCTGCCCGTCGGAGCGCGTGCAGCGGGGCGCGTTCGGCGCGTGTCTGATGAACGAGCCGCAGCTCGTCGCCGATTGCGTGAAGGCGATGCGCGATGCGGTGTCGATCCCGGTGACGGTGAAGCATCGGATCGGCGTCGATGCCGTCGAAGACTATGCGTTCGTGCGCGACTTCGTCGGCACGATTGCGGAGGCGGGCTGCGAGGTGTTTATCGTGCACGCGCGCAACGCGATACTCAAAGGCCTGAGCCCGAAGGAGAACCGCGAGATTCCGCCGCTGAAGTACGACTACGCGTACCGCTTGAAGCGCGACTTTCCGCAGCTCGAAATCATCATCAATGGCGGGATCAAGACGCTGGATGAAGTCGATGCTCATCTGCAGCACGTCGATGGCGTGATGCTCGGTCGCGAGGCGTATCACAACCCGTATGTGCTCGCCGATGTCGACGCGCGTTTCTACGGTTCGACGCAAGCCGCGCCGACGCGCGAAGCAGCGGAAGCAAAGCTGATCGAGTATTGCCGTGCGGAGCTCGCGCGCGGCACGTATCTCGGCGCGATCGTGCGCCACGCGCTCGGCTTGTACCGCGGCGTGGCGGGTGCGCGCGGCTGGCGGCGCGTGCTGTCGGACAACAAGAAGCTCGCGGCGCGCGACCTCGCGATTTTCGACGAAGCGCGACAGCATTTGCGCGAGCCCAGCGAAATCTTTGAATAAAGGGCTTTGCAAATACGATACGTGTTTGTATAATCTCGCTTCTTCGTTGCTGAGCAGCGCTCCGTAGCGAAAGTGTAGTGCAGTGGTGGCTGTAGCTCAGTTGGTAGAGTCCAGGATTGTGATTCCTGTCGTCGTGGGTTCGAGTCCCATCAGCCACCCCAAAGAATTCAAGCTTTCAACAAAACGGCACTGTGATTTCACAGTGCCGTTTTTGTTCGTGGATTCCGCAAGCGGAAACGCACTGGCCAATGTTTTGGACGGTAGAACATCGCCGCCATTTGAAACGTAACTGACGGCGTCACATCTTATCTCCGGCTCCGGAGAGGCCGCGATGCATCGCACGCTCAAGTTTCTCGCGCGATTGCCGAGAACGCGGACGTGACCTGGAACACGCCAATTCCATAGCACCGTTCCCGAACAGCGTGAAGTGACGCAGCGCGACCGTTCCGTCCGGCGCGGTAGAGCGCGTCAGACGGACGTCGAATATCTGACCATGAAGAACTTTTTCAGCAGCGATCTTGCCCAGCGCTATGGGTACGGGATGGCTGTCTATATCGCGGCCCAAACCTCCGATCTCCAACGAGGAATCGACGTCACCAATGCACAGCGCAAGGCGGCTGGCCGGCGCTTGCTCGAGGACGCGACCGTCGAAGAAATCATCTCCGCGTTTCGTACCAACGGACTACTGCCCGTGGAGCCGAGCAAGGGCGGCGCCGACGTGTCCGACGCCGATGCGATTGGCTAGATTGCTTCGCTGATCTTCGGCAAGCGTGCCGGCCACGCGTTCGTTATTTTTTCCGCAGCGGGTCGAGGATACCTTTGAGGCCGTTGTGATCGATCTCGTGCATCAGCGCGAGCAACCGGCCGATCTCGCCGGGCGGAAAGCCTTCGCGCGCGAACCAGTTCAGATAATGTCCCGGCAGGTCGGCGATCACGCGGCCTTTGTACTTGCCGAACGGCATCGTACGCGTGACAAGCAATTCAAACTGTTCGACGTTCATTTTCAGGCGCCATCCAACGCAACACGTTCAACGCGGCCATTCTGCCAGACAGAAACCATCAGGCCCGCTCCCGCCGATGCCCGCTCACATGCGCGCCCGCATCGCGTTCCAGCCCGAACACGTCGACGATCGCCACGAGCCCGACGAGGGCGACCAGCACGAATGCCAGGCTGAAGTCGGCGGGCGTCACCGACTGCGCGGCGTGCCCGTGCAGCCACGCGGAGAGCCGCATCGCCATCGCGCCGAGCGCGACGCCCATGCCCATCGTCATTTGCGTGAGCGTGCTGGACAGCGTAGACGCGCCGCTCATTTGCGGCTTCGGCACATCGGCGAAGGAGAGCGTGTTGACGGCCGTGAACTGCAGCGAACGCGACAGGCCGCTCGCGAACAGCACGATGGCTGCCAGCACGAGCGGCGTCGAGGCTGTCAGCAAACTCATTGCCGCGATGCTCAGTGCAGCGATCACACCGTTTGCGAGCAGCACCGGCCTGAAACCGAACCGGCGCATGACGGGCGTCGTCACGAGCTTCATCGACAGGTTGCCCGCGAATACGACGAGCGTCAGCAGTCCCGAGTGAAACGCGTTCATGCCGAAGCCCAGCTGGAACATGAGCGGCAGCAGAAACGGCACCGCGCTGATCGACACGCGAAACAGCGACCCGCCGCCCATCGCGACGGCAAACGTCTTCACGCGAAACGCCGACAGATCGACAACAGGATGCGCGCTGCGGCGCAAATGGAACAGCGCAGCCACGCCCGCAACAAGGCCGCCCGCAAGAAACGCGAGCGCCTCGCGCCAAGGCGCGCCGGCGCGCCCGAGCAGCTCCATCGCATACATGATGGCCGTGCCGGCGATGCCGCATAGCGCGAAGCCGATGCCGTCGAACGGACGCTTCTGCTTGTCGGTTTCCGCGCCGATGAAGCGCCACGCGAGCACCATGCCGATGATGCCGAGCGGCACGTTCAGATAGAAGATCCAGCGCCACGACGAATACGTCGTGATGAAGCCGCCGAGAGGCGGACCGATGACGGGCGCAACGAGCCCCGGCCACGTGATGATCGAAATGGCGCGCATCAGACCGTCTTTCGGCGTGGCGCGCAGGACGGCGAGACGACCGACGGGCACCATCATCGCGCCGCCGATGCCTTGCACGACACGCGCCGCAGTGAACTCGACGAGCCCGTCGGTCATCCCGCATGCCACCGACGATGCCGTGAACACGGCAAGCGCCGCCGTGAACACGTTGCGCACCCCGAAGCGGTCGGCGGCCCAGCCGCTGATCGGAATGAAGACGGCGAGTGTCAGCAGATACGACGTGATGCCGATCGACAGATCGACGGCATGCACGTCGAACGAACGCGCCATTTGCGGCAATGCCGTCGCGATGATCGTGCCGTCGAGGTTCTCCATGAAAAACGCCGCCGCCACCAGCGTCACGATCAGCGACGGGCGCCCGTTCGCAGGCGCCGCGTGGCTCGCTGGTGCAGGCGGCGTTTCTCGCATCGACATCAGACTCCAGATCGAAAGGTTGTAAGCGCATCGAAAACCGGCCGCAAGCCTTGCGCACCAGCCGACATTCTAGCCACGCACGCGCGGCGCGCGGACGTGGTAATTTCGCCGTTTGGCGATTTGCCACCCGGCACCGGACAAACAAGAGCGAACAGGAACTGACGATGGAATACCGCAGACTCGGCGATACGGACGTGCAGGTCAGCGTGATCGGTCTCGGCACGATGACATGGGGCGAGCAGAACACCGAGCGCGAAGCGCACGAGCAGATCGACTACGCGCTCGACCACGGCGTCACGCTGATCGACACCGCTGAAATGTACCCGGTGCCGCCGCGCCCGGAAACCCAAGGCTCGACGGAGCGCTACATCGGCACGTGGCTTGCGCAGCATCGCAGCCAGCGCGAGAAGATCGTGCTCGCGACCAAGATCGCCGGGCCCGCGCGTCAGCCGCACAACCCGCGCCACATTCGGGGCGAAGGCAACCAGTTCGACCGCAAGAATCTCACGGAGGCGCTCAACGACAGCCTCAAGCGTCTGCAGACGGATTACGTCGATCTGTACCAGCTGCACTGGCCCGACCGCAGCACGATGACGTTCGGCCGTTCGGCCTATCCGTGGATCGACGACGCGTACACGGTGCCCATCGAGGAAACGCTCAGCGTGCTCGCCGGTTTCGTGAAGGAGGGCAAGGTGCGTCATGTCGGCGTGTCGAACGAAACGCCGTGGGGCGTCGCGCAGTTTCTGCGCGCGTCGGAAAAACTGGGCTTGCCGCGCATCGTGTCGATCCAGAATCCGTATAGCCTCCTGAACCGTACCTTCGAAGCCGGGCTTTCGGAGTTCACGCATCGCGACCATGTCGGTCTGCTCGCGTACTCGCCGCTTGCGTTCGGCTGGCTGTCGGGCAAATACGAGGGCGGTGCGCGGCCAGCGGGCGCGCGCATCACGCTGTTCGAGCGTTTTCAGCGCTACAGCAAGCCGCACACTGTGCAGGCCACGACGCGCTATGTCGAACTCGCTAAGCGCCACGGCCTCTCGCCCGCGCAGTTCGCGCTGGCGTTCGTCAACAGCCGGCCGTTCCTGACGAGCAATCTGATCGGCGCGACATCGCTCGATCAACTGAAGGAAAACATCGCCAGCGTCGACGTGAAGCTGTCGCCCGAAGCGCTCGCCGACATCGACGCGATGCACGAACAGCAGCCGAACCCCGCGCCCTGAGCGGGTTGCCGGCAGGCGTCCGTCGCTCAGCACCCGTACGTCACGCAGCGGAGCGACGCCTGGGCACATCTCTGCAAGCCGACGGGCGCTGGCGAACACCGCCAAGCCCCACGGCACGTCGCAACTCGCGTACGATGGCGCGCTCGCGGCAGACGGCGCTTCTGCGCTGCACTGCTTCTGCGTGCGATGCGCCCCCTTTTTACGGCTGACCGTCCATTCCTGTACAGTGCGCACTGACGCGCGCGGATGCCCGGCACGCGGGCGCGCGAACGCGGCCCGCGTGCCACGGGGCCGCGCCCAGGATAACGACCCACGCACAACGATGACCACCACGCGTTCCACTCCTTCACCCGCCGCCTCGACGTGGCCCATTTTCGTGCTGCTCGCCATTGCGGGGCTGTTCTACGTCAAATGGTTTCCGTACTACAACCGCGCATTCACGGCGGCATCCACACACTCCATCGGTGCATCGATATTGATGGGCCAGGCGTCCAGTCCGCCCGCGCCGTCGTGGAACGCGGCGCTCGCTTACGCGCTCGCATACGGCAAAGCGATCTGGCAGGCGATGGTGCTCGGCCTGCTGCTCGGGTCGGCCGTGCAGGCGCTGCTGCCCGCGCACTGGGTCGCGCGCCTGCTGGGCAAGACAGGCTTCGGCAGCGTCGCGGCGGGCGGTCTGCTGGCGCTGCCGGGGATGATGTGCACGTGCTGCGCGGCGCCTGTTGTCGCGGGGCTGCGCGAGCGGCAGGCTTCCCCTGGCGGCGCAATCGCGTTCTGGCTCGGCAACTCGGTGCTGAACCCGGCGACGCTCGTCTTCATGGGCTTCGTGCTCGGCTGGCAGTGGACGGGCCTGCGGCTCGTGCTCGGCGTCGCGATGGTGTTCGGCCTCGGCTATCTGGTGAACCGGCTTGTCACGCCGGACGAAGCACAGGCTGCGGACGCGCGACTCATCGAACTCGCCGATGCGCAGCGCGCGGGCAACCCGTTCGCGCGCTGGCTGTCGATTTTCGTGCGGATGGCCGTGCGTCTCGTGCCGGAATACATCGTGCTGATTCTGCTGCTGGGCGCCGCGCGCGCCTGGATTTTCCCGCAGGTCGGCCCCGAAATCGGCAACGATCTGTTCTGGATCGTCGCGCTGGCCGTCGCGGGCATGCTGTTCGTGATCCCGACGGCGGGCGAGGTGCCCATCATTCAGGCGATGCTTTCGCTCGGCATGGGCGTCGGTCCGGCGGGCGCGCTGCTGATGACGCTGCCGCCCGTCAGCGTGCCGTCGCTCGCGATGCTCGCGCGCTCGTTCCGGCCGCGCGTGCTGACGATCGTCGCCGTAGCGGTGGTGGCGTTCGGCGTCGTCGGCGGATTGCTGGCCGTGTCGCTCGGTCTTTGAGCGACGACGGTACGACCGAACACGCTGTAGTCGTAAAACCCGGCATCGCCGCGGGCAATCTCGTCCTAAACTGGGGAGGACGGCGGAAGCACCGCGGCGCGGCGTCGGAAAATATTCGCAAGGGCGGGTAACCGCCCATCAGTCACACAGGACATCGCATGGCCCAACAAAAAACCAACCCGAAACTCGAGCAGGCGCTGACGCGCGGCGACCTCGCGATCCGTCAGGCCAACTCGGCGCGCGCGACAGCCGTGCTGCGCGCGTTGGGCAAGATGATCGTCGATGCATCGGCGACGATCGGCGTCGAGGCGCATACGTCGATTCCCGACGGCGACCGCATCTATGATCCCGTCGAGGGATTGTGGCCGCAGGCGCTGCTGGTCTCGCTCGACGGCCCCGTCGAAGAGGCCGATCCCGAAGAGCTGCGCACGATCCGCCTGCGCTCCGATGATCCGGGTACGTTGTTCCGCGTCGAATGGCATCGCGCGGACGGCAAGATCGGACGACAGGAAGGCGGCCCGTTCGCGACGGTCGAGTTCATTTCGGACGTCGACGTACCGTGGTCGGACGACGAGGAATGATCTGATCGTTCTCGCCTGAGGCACCGCCGCGCGACGTACGACGCGCGGCGTGTCTCTCAGCGCATCATCCGCCGGCGAAACAGCACGGCCGACACGCAAAAGGGCACCAGCACATACGCGGCCAGCACGGCCACATGCAGCGCGGCATCGTCGATCGGGCGATCGAGCATCGCGGGCCGGATCAGGTCCACGGCATGCACGAGCGGCAGACATTGCGCCGCGATCTGCGCGGCAGCCGGCAACTGCGCGAGCGGGAAAAATACGCCGGAGAGCAGCAGCATCGGCGTGAGCACCAGCGTCTGGTAGAACATGAAGAAATCGTATGACGGTGCGAGCGCGGTCACGATCATGGCGGCGCTGGCGAATGCGAGCCCCGCCAGTACGATCACGGGCAGCGCGATCAGCATCGACGGAAAGCTCGCGTAGCCGAGCGCGCCCGCCACCAGCATGATCGCCACGCCCGACAGCACGGACTTGCTGGCTGCCCAGACGATCTCGCCGAGCACGATGTCGCCGAGCGTGAGCGGCGTGTGCATGATGGCTTCCCACGTGCGCTGCACGTGCATCCGGGAAAAGCCCGAATACATCGACTCGAAGCTCGCCGACATCATCACGCTCGACGCCACCGTGCCCGCCGCGAGAAACGAAATGTACGACACGCCGTCGACATGTCCGACCATCAGCCCGAGCCCGAAGCCGAGCCCGAACAGATAGATCATCGGATCGGCGAGATTGCCGAACATCGATGCCAGCGCGAGCTTGCGCCACACCAGATAGTTGCGCCGCCACACGGCGATCCAGTTGACGGCGTTCGCGGGCAGCGCGGCGTAGCGCTCGCGCGTCGGCTCGGAGCGTTCCGGTCGTTCGGGTCGTTCGGGGCGGTCGTAGGTGCGTGCGTCCATTGCGTCCAGTGTGATGGCAGTGGTTTTCTTGGCGTCAGGCGAAGCGATCAGTCCTGCATCTCGCGGCCGGTGAGCCGCAGGAACACATCTTCGAGATTGGCCGGCCTATGCAGATAGCGCAGCCCCGCGCGCTGTTTCAGGCGCGCATGAACGGGCTGCGGATCGTCGACGTAACAAAAGAGCGTCTCGCCGCTGATCTCCGTGCGCACGGACAGCGGCGCGAGTTCGTCGCGCATTGCCACGGGATCGGGCCCGTACACTTCGATCACATCGCAGCCAATTTCCGAAGCGATCAATTCATTCGGCGCGCCCTCGGCGATCTTGCGTCCTTCCTCGATCACGCACAGCCGATGACACAGACGCTCGGCTTCCTCCATGAAGT
>BBSL01000515.1 GCA_001319865.1 Burkholderia sp. E7m39
TCCATGAAGTGCGTGGTCAGCAGAATCGCTTGCCGCGCGCAAGCAGCGAGCGCAGCCGCTCCCAGATCAGATGCCGCGCCTGCGGATCGAGGCCTGTGGTCGGCTCGTCCATGATCAGCACGTCGGGATCGTTGATGAGCGCGCGCGCCAGCGTCAGGCGCCGCTTCATGCCGCCCGACAGCTCGCCGACGCGCGCATCGGCCTTGCTTTCCAGCCGCGCGAATTCGAGCAGCGACGGCACCATCGCGCGGCACTTCGCGGCGGACAGCCCGAAATAGCGGCCGAATACGAGCAGGTTTTCGCGGACGGTGAAATCGGGATCGAGATTGTCGAACTGGGGCACGACGCCGACGCGCGCCCGCGCAAAGCGCGAGCGTCCGGGAATCGGCTCGCCGCACAGACGAATTCTGCCCGCGTCGGGGGCAGCAATGCCCAGCAGCATGCGCAGCGTGGTCGTCTTGCCGGCGCCGTTCGGACCGAGCAGTCCGAAACATTCGCCCGCGCGCACGTGGAAGGACAAGCCGTCGACGACCACTTTGCCGCCGTAGCGCTTTTCGACCCCATCGAATTCAATTGCAGCTTCAGACATACGACGGCAGATGCTCCCATGACTATGTGCGCGACCTGTTTGCGCGACGCGTGCAAAGCGTGGTGCAACGCGCGCGGCGGCTGCTTATTCTAGGGCATCGGACCTCGCGCGTTTGGAGGGCGTTCGGCACATCGACATGCACGACCGGCCGATCGGACGGGCTATCTTGCAGTGCGTCATGCCCGACTGGACGCTTCGCCGCACTTAGCGTTTTCCATCCCTTGCATGTCGAATTGCGGCGCACCATGATTCAAGCGAGACCGCGATAGTCGCGGAGGGGGAAGCAAAATGGCGAGCTACAACAAGATTCTGCTGTGCTATGACGGCTCGCGCGAAGGCCGCAAGGCGCTGCGCTGCGGCGCGGATCTCGCGCTCGATCTGAAGGCGGAAACGCATCTGCTGTCGGTGGTCGACATGCGGTCGAGCATCGCGCAAAGCGCGGGCCTGCTGACGGACGTCGCGTGCGGCAGCTTCGAGAAGACGGCGCGCGAGATCCTGCAGGAAGGCGTCGAATGGCTCACTGAGCGCGGCGTGAAGGCGACGGGGCACTTCGCGTTCGGTCATCCTATCGACGAGATCGCGTCGCTTGCAAACGAACTGCACGTCGACCTCGTCGTGGTCGGCCACCGTTGCCGCACAGGGCTGTCGCGCTGGTGGATGGGCGCGGGCAACACGCCGCTGCTCGACCGCGTGTCGTGCAGCATCCTGGTTGCGTGCTCGTCGGCCGCTGAAGAGGCGCAAGCGGCGGCCTGAGACAAAGGTAGCGCTGCGCGCGTACTCGTGGACCTGTGTTTGCATGTCCGTCAGCCGTTCAGATCGACGGCTGACAGCTTCCACATGAACAGCCCGTTGCGACGAAAAATCGCTGAATAACGCGTGTCGCCGACACCGTGCTGGTAGCTCACCACAAACTCGTTGACGCCTCGGTAGCCCGCTGTGGTTTGCGGCGGCTGTGGCGGAGTCTGGCCGTTGGCCGCGCCCGAACCTGAACCTGAACCCGAGCCCGGCGCGGGCGGGGGGGCGGTTGCGCCGTCTGCTGGCGCAGCGGGCGGCGCAGGCGGGCGTTCACCCGGCTCGCCGCGCGGCGGCATACCGTTTAACAATGCGGCCACGCCGTCTGGCGTCGCATACGCGTCGACAAGCGGTCCAATCAACGCGACACCGATCATCGCGCCAATGGCGGCGAGCGGATTGCCGTTGTGCTGCACATCGAGCCGGCGCGTCAAAAGCCCCGTGACCTGTAACTTGAGACTTTCCCGCAGCGCCGGGTAGTCGACATACTCGTTGACCGTTTGCACATCGCGAGAATCGGCGGCGCGTTTGAGCCGTTCAAGCGCGACGTAAGGCGACGCATACGCATAGCCCAACACGCCAACGATGACGATAACGGTCAGCGCGATCAGCAGCGGCCGGCCAACCCGGCCTCGCATTCTTACCAGACCTGCCATTGTGCGGGACTCTCCGTTTCAGCTTCGATCTGATGTGGACCGGAGCGGCGCCAAAATGATCCCGCGAGTTTGCGGCGTGCCGGCGCGTATGAGAGCGTGCGCGTGAGAGGGCAGAAAACGCACCACAACACACGATACAACGCGCAGCGCAACGTTCAGCGTGTCAGGCCGCCTGTTTCGTCAGTCGGTCGCCTTCTTCCGCGATGGCGCGATCGATCATGTTGCAGACGGCGTCGACGGTGCCGACCATGATGAGGCGCGACGGACCGTGATAGACGCGCACAGGCGCGCGCCGCGCCGGCTCGGCATTGAGCGCCGAGTTCAGCGATACGCGCGCGAACGCCGGCTGCGCGGACGGCAGCGGTTGAGGCTCGTCATCGAACAGCGATGCCGTATGACCCTTCGCGACGGCCGCGAGCGCGTCGAGCGGCGCACACGGGACGAGATTGCGCAGATGGCGCAGACGGCCGAACTGGCGAAAAGGCAGCAAGCGGGCAAGGCGTTCCATGAGTCTCTCCAGACAGTGTTCAGCTAATTAGAATTCCGTCGGCCGGATCAGTCCGACCGCGATGCCTTCGAGCGCAAACTCCGCGCTGCCGGCCTGAACAAAAATGTTTTCGTAATCGGGGTTCTCGGCGATCAGTTCGATGCCGTTCGGCCGCCGCTTCAGGCGCTTCACGGTTACGTCGTCGCCCAGACGCGCCACGATGATCTGGCCGTCTTTTGCTTCGCTTTTTTTCTGCACGGCAAGCAGATCGCCGTCGAAGATGCCTGCGTCACGCATTGACAGGCCGCGCACTTTCAGCAGGTAGTCGGGTTTGCTCGAGAACAGCGAAGGATCGCAGGTGTAGGTCTGCGAGATGTGTTCTTGCGCGAGGATCGGGCTACCGGCTGCCACGCGGCCGACGAGCGGTAGCGACAGCTGCATGATGCTCGCGTGCGGCAACGTGAACTGATGCGGGGAGTCGTCCGAACTGGTGATCAGGCGGATGCCGCGCGACGCGCCCGCTGCCAGTTCGATCACGCCTTTGCGCGCCAGCGCCCGCAGATGTTCTTCCGCCGAATTGGCCGAGCTGAAGCCGAGTTCCGCGGCGATTTCGGCGCGGGTGGGAGGAAAGCCCGTGCGCTCGATGGCGCGGCGGATCAGATCGAAAACCTGCTGCTGTCGTGCGGTGAGTTTGGTCATGGCGCCACTGTATGGATAGACAGGTGACTGTATTTTTATACAGTATTCGGCGCATTTCAAGCTTTACTTTAAGTTCGTCGCGCGAGGTGTCGCGCGAGCGTCGAAAGACGGCGTTGATATGGCGTTTCCGATGTCTCAACAGACGTCGAATCTTTCTTTACCACTATTGCGTATTAAAAAATGAAGAAACATTATTTTTAATGATGAAGCCCGTTGGATAGACTGGCCTCCACTGATGCAACAGCAACACGCGCGCAGCGCCAGAGCCGCTTGCCGATTGTGCAGCGGCCAAATGCGGCAGATAGCGGCACAGGGTTACGGGCGCCTTCATCGGCACCCTCGCGTGCACCTGACGTGCATTAATCAGCGGAAAACAGGCAGTCACACCAACAAGACGGAGAAGGTCGATGGGCAATCGGAAAACGGGGTTGGCAGGAGCACGGAACGCAAAAGCCGCGCCGCGCGGTCGGACAAGGCGTCTGGTCGTGGCGCTCGCGCTGGGCATGGCCTCTGCGCTCGGCATGATCACGACCGCTCACGCGGACACCACACTTCTGAACGTGTCCTACGATCCGACCCGCGAGCTGTATCAGGACGTCAATCAGGCGTTCGGCAAGGAGTGGAAGGCGAAGACGGGCGAATCCGTCACGTTCAAGCAGTCGCACGGCGGCTCCGGTGCGCAGGCGCGCTCCGTGCTCGACGGCCTGCAGGCCGACGTCGTCACGCTCGCGCTCGCTTACGACATCGATGCCATCGCGAACAAGGGTCTCGTCGACAAAGGCTGGCAGAAGCGCTTGCCTGACAACGCGTCGCCGTACACGTCGACGATCGTGTTTCTCGTGCGCAAGGGCAACCCGAAGCACATCAAGGATTGGGACGACCTCGTCAAGCCGGGCGTGTCGATCGTGACGCCGAATCCGAAGACTTCGGGCGGCGCGCGCTGGAACTATCTGGCCGCGTGGGCGTATGCCGCGCATCAGCCGGGCGGCAACGACCAGAAGGCGAAGGAATTCGTGAGCAAGCTGTACAAGAACGCGGGCGTGCTCGACTCCGGCGCGCGCGGCGCGACGACGAGCTTCGTGCAGCGCGGCATCGGCGACGTGCTGATCGCGTGGGAAAACGAGGCGTTCCTGTCGGTGAAGGAATTCGGCACGGACAAGTTCGAGATCGTGGTGCCGTCGGCGAGCATTCTGGCCGAGCCGCCCGTCGCCGTGGTCGACAAGGTGGTCGACAAGCACGGCACGCGCAAGCTCGCCGAAGCGTATCTGAACTTCCTGTACAGCGAGGAAGGCCAGGAGATCGCGGCGAAGAACTTCTACCGTCCGCGTTCGAACAAGGTGCCGGCTGCCCTTACCGAGAAGTTTCCGAAGCTGAAGCTGTACACCGTCGACGACTCGTTCGGCGGCTGGGCGAACGCGCAGAAGACGCACTTTGCCGACGGCGGCGTGTTCGATTCGATTTACCAGCCGCAGTGAAGCAGCGCGGCAGTGAAGTTTGAGCAAGGCGCGCCCTCGGGCGCGCTTTCGGCAATGTGCGTCTGGCCGGACGCGGCAGCACGGGCATTGCAACGCATTTACCTGAAAGAGCTTTTCGCATGACGACGTTGACCTTTCGCAAACCGAGCGCCATACCCGGCTTCGGCGTGACGCTCGGCATCACGGTGGCGTATCTGAGCCTCGTGGTGCTGATTCCGCTCGCGGCCACTTTTCTGAAGACGGCCACGCTCGACTGGAGCCAGTTCGTGCGCGCCGTCACGTCGCCGCGCGTGCTCGCGTCATACCGGCTGACGTTTTTCGCGGCGCTCGGCGGCGCGCTGATCAACGCCGTGTTCGGCTTTCTCGTGGCGTGGGTGCTGGTGCGCTACAGGTTTCCGTTCAAGCGCATCGTCGATGCCGTCGTCGATCTGCCGTTCGCGCTGCCGACGTCGGTGGCGGGCATCTCGCTCGCGGCCATTTATTCGGGCAACGGCTGGATCGGCCAGTTTCTCGAACCGCTCGGCATCAAGATCGCGTTCACGCCGGCGGGCGTGCTCGTCGCGCTGACGTTCATCGGCTTGCCGTTCGTCGTGCGCACCGTGCAGCCCGTGCTCGAGGAGTTCGAGCGGGAGCAGGAAGAAGCGGCCGCGTGCCTCGGCGCGTCGCGCTGGCTGACGTTCCGGCGCGTCGTGTTTCCCGCTGTCTTTCCCGCGCTGCTGACGGGTTTCGCGCTCGCGTTCGCGCGCGCGCTCGGCGAATACGGCTCGGTGATCTTCATTGCGGGCAACGTGCCGATGAAGTCGGAGATCACGTCGCTGCTGATCATCACGAAGCTGGAGCAATACGATTACGCGGGCGCGACAGCGCTGGCCGTCGTGATGCTGGTGGTGTCGTTCGTGATGCTGCTGCTGATCAACACGCTGCAGTGGTATTTGCAGCGGCGCACGAGTCGCGGACGCACGGCGCCGACGGTCACGCCTGTCTCGGCGCAAGCGGCGACGCTCACGGGAGGTGCGCAATGAGCCAGGATTCCGTCATGCTGTCGCGTTCATCAGCGGGCAATGCGAATGCCGCGCGCCGTCCCGATCCCGTCACCGAGCCGCGCCTCGTGCGCTGGGTGCTGACGGGCATCGCGCTGCTGTTTCTCGCACTGTTTCTCGTGCTGCCGCTCGTCTCCGTGTTCTATCAGGCGTTGAGCAAGGGTGTCGCGTTCTATTTCGAATCGCTCGCCGATCCCGATGCCGTCTCCGCGATCAAGCTGACCTTGCTGACGGCTGCCATCGCCGTGCCGCTGAATCTTGTATTCGGTCTGGCGGCGTCGTGGTGTATCGCGAAGTTCGAGTTTCGCGGCAAGGCGCTGCTGACGACGCTGATCGATTTGCCGTTCTCGGTATCGCCCGTGATTTCCGGTTTGATCTACGTGCTGATGTTCGGCGCACAGGGCTGGTTCGGCCCGTGGCTCGCCGATCACAACGTGCAGATCATCTTCGCGGTGCCGGGCATCGTGCTCGCGACGATCTTCGTCACGTTCCCGTTCGTCGCGCGTGAACTGATCCCGTTGATGCAGGCGCAAGGCAACGACGAAGAAGAAGCGGCGCATGTGCTCGGCGCGTCCGGCTGGCAGATCTTCAGGCGCGTCACGCTGCCCAATGTGAAATGGGGCCTGCTGTACGGCGTGATTCTCTGCAATGCGCGCGCGATGGGCGAGTTCGGCGCGGTGTCGGTGGTGTCGGGCCACATTCGCGGACAGACGGACACGATGCCTCTGCATGTCGAGATTCTCTACAACGAATACAACTTTTCGGCGGCGTTCGCCGTGGCGTCGGTGCTGGCATTGCTCGCGCTCGTCACGCTCGGTCTGAAGCTGCTCGCCGAGCGGCATATGTCGGCGGAACTCGCAAGCGCGCACGACGTGCCCGCCCATGCCGGTCCCGTCGCGAAGCCGGCGGCTTCGTCGAATCAACCCGCCGCACAATCGGTCCAGTAAGGAGAGTTGTCAAAGATGGGCATTACCGTACGCAATCTGCAAAAACGCTTTGGCGATTTCACCGCGCTCGACAACGTCTCACTCGATTTCCCGCCGGGGAACTCGTCGCGCTGCTCGGACCCTCGGGTTGTGGCAAGACCACGCTGTTGCGCGTGATCGCGGGCCTCGAATACGCCGACGCGGGACAGGTCGTGCTGCAAGGCCAGGATGTCGCCGAAGTGGGCGCGCGCGAGCGCAACGTCGGCTTCGTGTTCCAGCATTACGCGCTGTTCCGTCATATGACGGTGTTCGAGAACGTCGCGTTCGGTTTGCGCGTGAAGCCGCGCAAGGAGCGACCGTCCGAAGCCGTGATCCGCGAAAAAGTGCACGAACTGCTGAAGCTCGTGCAACTGGATTGGCTGGCGCAACGCTATCCGTCGGAGCTCTCGGGCGGGCAGCGGCAGCGTATCGCGCTTGCGCGCGCGCTCGCCGTCGAGCCGAAAGTGCTGCTGCTCGACGAACCGTTCGGTGCGCTCGATGCGAAAGTGCGCAAGGAACTGCGCAGCTGGCTGCGCCGTCTGCACGACGACCTGCACATCTCGACGATCTTCGTCACGCATGATCAGGAAGAGGCGCTCGAAGTGGCCGATCGCATCGTCGTGCTCAATCACGGACGCGTCGAGCAGGTGGGCAGTCCGCAGGACGTGTACGACCATCCGCAGACGTCGTTCGTCTACGAGTTTCTCGGCGCGGCGAACCGCCTGCATGGCAGCGTCGACGGCGAGGGTTTCGTGGTCGACGGCGCGGCACAACCGATCGCGATCGAAGCGAACTTTGCAGGTCCGGCGTTCGCATATGTGCGTCCGCACGATCTCGTGCTGTACCCGCAGGCGGCGGGTCATCGCGACGGCATCGTCGTCGGCGTGCGGCGCGTGGTGCCGCTGGGCGGTTCGGTGCGCGTCGAACTCGAAGCGCGTGAAGGACATGTGCTCGAAGCGGAACTGGATCGCGAGGCCTGGCGCGAACTGCGGCTTTCAGTCGGCGACGGCGTGACGGCCGTGCCGCGCGCGTTGCGTGTGTTTCCAGCGCATTGATCCGATTTCAACGCAGGCAGTGAACAACAAACTTACTCTGGACGAACCGGAGACATCGATATGAATTTTCAGCAGTTGCGCTTCGTGCGCGAAGCCGTGCGGCAGAACATGAACCTGACGGAAGTCGCGAACGTGCTGTACACGTCGCAGTCGGGCGTCTCGAAGCAGATCAAGGATCTCGAGGACGAACTCGGCGTGGATATTTTCATCCGCCGCGGCAAGCGCCTGACAGGTCTCACGGAACCGGGCAAAGCGGTGCATCAACTGATCGAGCGGATGCTGCTGGATGCGGAAAATCTGCGGCGCGTCGCGCGTCAGTATGCGGACCAGGACAACGGCCATCTCGTCGTCGCGACGACGCACACACAGGCCCGCTATGCGTTGCCCAAGGTGGTGCGCCAGTTCACCGAGGTCTATCCGAAGGTGCATCTCGCGCTGCGCCAGGGCAACCCGCAGCAGATCGCGCAGATGATCATCAACGGCGAGGCCGATATCGGCATTTCGACGGAAGCGCTCGACCGTTATCCCGACATCGTCACGTTCCCGTGCTATTCGTGGCATCACGTCGTGGTCGTGCCGAAGGGGCATCCGCTCGTGGGCCGCGAAAACCTCACGCTGGAAGAGATCGCCGAGTATCCGATCGTCACGTACGACCAGGATTTCACGGGGCGCTCGCACATCGATCAGGCGTTCGCGAAAGTGGGTGCGATGCCCGACGTGGTGTTGACGGCCATCGATGCCGACGTGATCAAGACCTATGTCGAACTCGGCATGGGCATCGGCATCGTCGCCGCCATGGCGTTCGATCCGAAGCGCGACAGCGAACTGGTCGCGCTCGACACGCAGCATCTGTTCGAAGCAAGCACCACGCGCGTGGGTTTGCGCAAGGGCGCGTTCCTGCGCGCGTACGCGTACCGGCTGATCGAAATGTTCGCGCCGCAGCTGCACGAAGCGGAGATCGCGAGCCAGCTGCGCGAAGCAGCCTGAACGAGCGACAGCGAGTGGCGCGCTGCGTGAGCGGCGCACTATCCGGCTCGCGAACGGGCTCGCGAACCGGTTCGCTATCCGGCTCGCGTTTTCATCGATGGCGGCGCCGGGCACATCGCTTACAATCGCCGCCATGAATACTCTCACTTCATCATCTGCATCGACGCTGCCGCGCGTCGCCGTGCTCGCTACGGGCGGCACGATCGCGGGTGCCGCGCCCGATGCCACCAACACGGCAGGATACCAGGCGGGCGTCGTCGGCGTCGGACAGCTGCTGGCCGCCGTGCCGTCGCTGGCGACGGTCGCGAACGTGCAGGCCGAGCAGGTTGCGAGCGTCGACAGCAAGGACATGACGCACGCGCTGTGGGCCACGCTTGCGCAACGCGTCAACGAACTGCTGGCGTCCGATACCGTTGATGGCATCGTCATCACGCATGGCACCGACACGCTCGAAGAAACCGCGTATCTGCTGCATCTGAGCGTCAAGAGCGACAAGCCCGTCGTGCTGACGGCGGCGATGCGGCCGTCGTCGGCGCTGTCCGCGGATGGACCGCTCAATCTGCTCAACGCGGTGACGGTGGCGGGCAACGCGCAAGCCAAAGGGCAGGGCGTGCTGGTCGCGTTCAACAACCGCATTCACAGCGCGCGTGACGTGGTGAAGACGAGCACCTATGCCGTCGATGCGTTCCAGTCTCCGGAGATGGGTGCGCTCGGCTGGGTGCAGGATGGACGCGTCGAGTTTCAGCGGCGTGTCGTGCGGCCGCACACGACGGCCACGCCGTTTTCGATCGATTCGATCGGCGCCGGATGGCCCGCCGTCGACATCATCGCGAGCTACGCGGGCGCGTCGCGCATCGCCGTCGATGCCCTCGTCGCGGCAGGCGTGCGGGGCATCGTTGTGGCGGGCACGGGCAACGGCTCGATTCACGCGAGCGTGCAAACGGCGCTCGCCGACGCAGCGGCGAAAGGCGTGGCGATCGTGCGCTCGTCGCGCGTCGGTTCCGGGCATGTGATGCGCAACGGCGCGGCTTCCGACGACGCCCTCGGCTTCGTCACGGCGGGCGCGCTCAACCCGTACAAGGCGCGCGTGCTGCTGATGCTCGCGCTCGCGGCGGGACACACGACGCCCGTCGCATTGCAGCAGGTATTCGATACCTACTGATTTTCTTGCATCCGAAAGGACGGTGCGAACGTTCCTTTCGGATATCACGCGACTTCTCTTGCGCTTCGATGTCGGACCCGCTTCGCCCCGCCTTCTGTCACTACGTTTGACGCTGCATCGTCTATAACAATTGATAGCCGGACGATTGAAGCATGCCCTCATGCGCGCCGCGTCGGGCCAGCTTTCAAATGACATCGCCTGGGCGGTTACGTTGCTTTCGCAACCGCCTGTCGCAGCGGCCATTCGCAATGTGCGCATTCATGTGTTTCCAGTAGTTGCAGATCCAACCAGCGGCATCACGACGACGGCAACCCGCTTGCATGGGCAGCGTGAGGCGTAGCTCCGCGACCTTGCCCGACAGGAGACATCCGATGAACGCAACTCTGAGGCTTTGGCCGCTCGCCGTCGGCGCGGCGCTGGCTGTCTTGCCCGTCGCGCGGGCGGCTCAGGACAGCGTGCAGACGCCGTCGAACTCCAGGACCGCGGGCAACACGAAGCCCGCCGAAACGGTGCCGCAAACGGGCGCGCGCGCCGACGCGCTGCGCGAGAACCTGAAGGCGATCAAGCTGCCGCCCGGCTTCAGGATCGAGCTTTATGCGATCGTGCCCGAGGCGCGCGCGATGGCGGTCGAGCCGTCAACGGGCGTCGTGTTCGTGGGCACGCGCGGGGATCGCGTGTGGCAGGTGAGCGACGGCAGCAAGCGGCGCGTCGCCGACGACGTCGTGCAGTTCGCGAGTTCCGTGACGTTCAAGGACCCCAATGGCGTGTGCTTCTCGCCCGAGGGCGTGCTGTACGTCGCGGAGCAGAACCGGGTGTTGGCGTTTCCCGCTGCGCAGGTCGTCGGCACAGGCGGCCCGGATGTGGCCGCCGCGGTGGTCGTGCCGCAGGGCAAGCTGGTTCCGACGCAGTTGGAGAGCGCCAATCACGGTGCGCGTTACTGCCGCGTCGGGCCCGACAAGAAGCTGTACATCGCGCTCGGCCAGCCCTGGAACGTGCCGCCGAAGAGCAAGCTCGCGGAGCTCGACAAGAACGGGCTCGCGGGCATCATCCGTATGGACCAGAACGGCAAGAACCGCGAGATCTATGCGCATGGCGTGCGCAATTCGGTGGGGCTCGACTTCAATCCGAAGGACAAGTCGCTGTGGTTCACCGACAACCAGGTGGACGGCATGGGCGACGACATTCCGCCGGGCGAGCTGAATCACGCGGTGAAAATGGGCGCGAACTACGGCTTTCCATGGTACGGCGGCGGACACGTGCGCACGGACGAGTACCGGAACGACACGCCGCCTGCGGGCGTCGTGTTCCCGGCCGTGGAATATGCGGCGCATGCAGCCGATCTCGGCATGTCGTTCTACACGGGCAAGATGTTTCCGGAGAAGTACCGGGGCGGCATCTTCGATGCAGAACACGGCTCGTGGAATCGCACCAAGCCGATCGGCGCGCGGATCATGTTCACGGCTGTGAAGGATGACGGCACGGTCGGCCAGACGGAGGTGTTCGCCGAAGGCTGGCTGACGCCGAACGGCGAGTACATGGGGCGTCCCGTCGACGTGCAGCAGTTGCAGGATGGGTCGCTGCTCGTTTCCGACGATTACGCGGGCGCGGTTTACCGGATTTCGTACTCGAAGTGAAGTGCCTCGCGGCATGGGCGTTTGCGTTTGTGTGGTGTGCGCGGGCATCCGCGATAGCGCCTCGCGGCGCAAGCGTTGCCCCCTGTGCGGGGCGGC
>BBSL01000516.1 GCA_001319865.1 Burkholderia sp. E7m39
TGCCGCCCCGCACAGGGGCAACGCTCGCGCCGCGAGGCGCTATCGCGGATGCCAACGAAGAGGGCGAGCGCGCATCGGAAAGGCCTGCGCAGCAGTTGCCCGCAAAGAGGGCTAACGCACACCGGCAATGCCCGCGCCGCGTAGGCGCTATCGCGGATGCCAGCGAAGAGGTCGAACGCGCATTAGAAACGCCCGCGCAGCCAAGGCGCCAAATCGCACCACAAAACAGCGTCGCAGACAAAAAAACAAAACCACAGCAGGACACCCGACGATGACGTCTGACCGACCAAGGCTTCCCCGGCATCGCCGGGTGCCGCTGCGGACCCCACTTGCCGCTCTCAGCCCAGAGCGACATGATTTGCCCGATCCGATGCGTGCCGCGCGCCGGACCAGGCGCCCCACCTGCGCCGCGTGCGGACACGCGGCATCGTTCGTTGCTTCGATCAGGCCGCTTTTTGCTCGGCGGCGGGCGCCTGTGCGACTTCGAAGTTCGCCATGATCTCGAGCGCGCGGACCATCGCCGAGTGATCCCATGCCTTGCCGCCATTCGCTGCGCACACGCTGAAGAGCTGCTGGGCGCTCGCCGTATGCGGCAACGCGATGCCCAGCTTGCGAGCGCCGTCGAGCGCGAGGTTCAGATCCTTCTGGTGCAACTCGATCCGGAAGCCGGGATTGAAGGTGCGCTTCGTCATGCGCTCGCCGTGTACTTCGAGAATGCGCGACGATGCAAAGCCGCCCATCAGCGCCTTGCGCACACGTTCGGGATCGGCGCCCGAACGCGCGGCGAACAGCAGTGCCTCCGCAACGGCTTCAATGTTCAGCGCGACGATGATCTGGTTAGCGACCTTGCAGGTCTGGCCCGCGCCGTTCTCGCCGATCAGCGAAATGTTCTTGCCCATCAGCTCGAACAGCGGCTTGGCGAGGTCGAAAGCCTTCTCCGGGCCGCCGACCATGATCGTCAGCGTCGCGTCGCGTGCGCCAATTTCGCCGCCGGAGACGGGCGCGTCGAGATAGTCGCAGCCGAGTTCGTTGATCTGCTTCGCGAAGTTCTGCGTGTCGAGCGGCGAGATCGAGCTCATGTCGATCACGAGCTTGCCCTTCGACAAACCCTTCGCAACGCCATCGTCGGCAAACAGCACGTTCGCGACATCGGGCGTGTCCGGCACCATCACGACGACGATGTCCGACGCTTGCGCTACAGCCGTCGAATCGGCGACGACCGTGGTCGTTTTGGCGAGATCTTCGGGCACCGGGAACTTGCCGTTGACGACGAGCGAATGGCCGCCCTTGATGAGGTTGCGCGCCATGTGCGCGCCCATGATGCCGAGGCCGATGAAACCGATCTTTGCCATTGAATGAGTCTCCAGATAATGAGGTTCGAAATGTGTGCTCGGGTGTTCGTGAGGGGCGTGGCGTTGTTCAGGCCGGGGCATGCGCGCGCTTCACGCCCGCGACGCTTTGCAGCCAGCCGAGGCCTTCCGTGGTCGTCGTGCGCGGCTTGTACTCGCAGCCGACGTAGCCCTGATAGCCGAGCGAATCGAGCAGATCGAACAGGAACGAATAGTTGATTTCGCCCGTGCCCGGTTCGTTGCGGCCCGGGTTGTCGGCGAGCTGGATGTGAGCGATCTGCGCGAAGTGCTTCTTGATCGTCGCGGCGAGCTCGCCTTCCATCCGTTGCATGTGATAGATGTCGTACTGCAGGAACAGGTTGTCGGAACCCACGGCCTGGATCACGTCGAGACCTTCGGCCGAACGGTTCAGCGCGAAGCCCGGAATGTCGTACGCGTTGCACGGCTCGACGAGCAGCCTGATGCCTTCCTTCTTCAGCGCGGCGGCGGCGAAGCGCAGGTTGTCGACGATCGTCGCGCGCGCCTTGTCGGCATCGACGTTCTTCGGAATGCCGACCAGACAGTTCAGTTGCGGCACCTTCAGCGCTTTCGCGTATTCGATGGCGCGGTCCACGCCTTCCTGAAACTCGCCGACGCGATCCGGCAGCGAAGCGATACCGCGTTCGCCTGCTTCCCAGTTGCCGGCGGGCAGGTTGTGCAGCACGAGCTTGAGCTTGTTTTGCTGCAGGCGCTCCGACAGTTCGTTGATCTGATACGGATACGGAAACAGGAATTCGACGGCGTCGAAGCCCGCATCGGCGGCCGCTGCGAAGCGATCGAGGAAAGGCACTTCGTTGAACAGCATCGTCAGATTCGCGGCAAATTTCGGCATGTTGCTTTTCTCTCTGGTCGGTCAAATTGAACAGCGTGGCGTGCGTCGGAGGCGTTTCTTGCGAAGCGCCTCCGGCACGATGAAGCGGT
>BBSL01000517.1 GCA_001319865.1 Burkholderia sp. E7m39
GCTATGTGCCCGCGAAAGTGCGGTATTTCATCGATTATCTGAAAGAGGTGTACGCGCGGGCGGATTATTGGGCGAGTGTCGAATGAAGGAGTTGGCTGCGCGGCTTTTTGTGGTTTGGGTTTGGTTTTTGGCGCCGCGAAGGCGCAACCCTGACGCCACCGGACCAAAAGCACCCCCAAAAACCATACCGTCGGGTCAAATCCCTCACCCCACCACAATCGTCCCGTTCATCGTCTCGTGCCCCGATCCGCAGAAGATGTCGCACAGAAAATCGACGGTGCCGGCCGCGCCCGCTTGGGCGGGCACGCGCACGACGGCGCCCGGCGGCACATCGGCGCGCACGTTGTACTGCGGAATCGCGAAACCCATGACCGTGTCCTGCGCGGTCAGCTCGAACACGACGTTCTCATGCGGCGCGAGCTTGATCTGATTCGGCGTGAACACGAACTTGCGGGCACTCACCTTGATCACGCGCGGCTCGGCGGCGCGCGCCTCGAAGCGGCCCGCGACGACGAGCAAGGCGCTCATCGCGGCAAGCGTGAAGAAGCGGCGTCGCGTCCTGTCGACGGTAAAGGTCTGCATGCTGGTCTCCCCGTCATGACGTCTTGATGGGCATCTCGTTGAGCGCGAGCGCGCCCGAGGGCCTCGACACTTCGACCTGCCGCCAGCCAAGCCCGCGGTAGGGCGCCGATGCATCCCACGGCACAGGCAGCTTCTTCGCCTGCGACATCGCGGGCGGCAGCGGGAACATCAGCGACCGCGCCGCATGATGCGCGATGTTGCCCGTCACCATGTGGTGCTCCTGATGGATATGCCCGTAGAACACGGTCACGTTCTTGCGCCGGCTCAGCACGTCGATCACCTGCGCGCCGTCGCGTGTCGCCCAGTCCCATTGCGGCGCGAGATCGAACAGCGGCCGGTGCGTGAAAACGACGATGCGCGCATCCTGCGGCTGCCTGTCGATATCGGCGGCAAGCCACGCGATCTGCTGCTCGCCCACGCGGCCTGCCGGGTCCGACACGTTGTCGATCGTGATGAAGTGCACGCCCTTGTGATCGAACGTGTAGTGCGTCTGGCCGAAGTGCTCCTTGTACGCGGTGCCCGCGTCGAGGCTCGCGTCGTGCTCGCCCGGCATCACATACAGCGGCTTCACCTTCAGGTCTGCGACGATCTGCTGGAACTGCCGCATGCGTTCATGGCGCAGCGCGCTGTCGTCGGTGGTGTGCGTGAGGTCGCCCGTGAAGATCACGAAATCGGGCGGCGAGGGCAGCGCGTTGACGGCGGCAATTGCCTTCGGCAGCGTGCCCTTTGGATCGGGGTTGACGCCGGGGCCTTCGAAACCCCAGTGCGCATCGGAAAGCTGGACGAAGTAGAAATCGTCGTCGCGTCCGTACGTGAAACCGGGCAGCGCCGACGCGAAGGCCGCTCCGCCGACGGCTGCGAGCCGCAGAAAGTCACGCCGCCTGAGACTTTTGAGAGCGCTTTGCATGGTTCTCCTCTCGAGTGAAAGACTTATCTGTATTACTGCGCGGCCATGCTTCCTATTCCCGCTTTTTTCGCGGCATGAATGAAATGCGGGAATAAACTGGATTTCAGATCGGTATTGCAGCTGTGAGTCTGGCCAAGCCTGGAGGCAATCGGTGAATGAGACCGGAAAACATGCTGGATCTGGCGATGCGCGCGCTGAGGCGGCACGCAGTCTGCGCTTTCAGCAGATGGCGCTGCCGCATCTCGACGCGGCGTACAACCTGGCGCGCTGGCTATGCGGCAACGGGCACGACGCCGACGACGTCGTGCAGGATGCGTACATGCGCGCATTCCGTTTTTTCGACACGTTCCACGGCGAGACGGCGCGGCCCTGGCTGCTCGCGATCGTGCGGCGCACGTGGTACACGGAATGGCGCAGGCGCTCGGGCGGCGTGAACGCGACGATCGAGTTCGACGAGAACCTCGACGACGAGTCGTTCGAAGGCTGGAATTCGAGCTCGCCCGACCCCGAAGCGCTGATGATCCGCGACGAGGACACGCGGCTCGTGCACGAGGCGCTCGAACAGTTGGCCGTCGAGTATCGCGAGGTCCTGATCTTGCGCGAGCTGGAAGAGCTGAGCTACCGCGAGATCGCGCAGATCGCCGATCTGCCCGTGGGCACCGTGATGTCGCGGCTCGCGCGGGGGCGTCGAAAGCTGGCGACGGTGCTGACGTCGCTGCAATCGAAGGGGAGCGTGCGCAAGCCGGGCGGCGCGCGCGAGGCGGGCGCCGCGCACCGTGCGCGCGATCCGGCCGACGGGGCCGACGGAACCGACGAGATGCCGGGGGCGCGTCCCGCCACGCGCACGGTGGCGCGGCAGTGTCCGGGGCGTCCGTCGCACGGCGGCACCGCGTCGGGCGATCCGCCATCGGGCGGCGCAATGCAGGACGGCAAAGGCAGAACCCAGGGCGGCTGGATGCCGCACGCTCCCGGCGCGTTGCCGGGCGGACTCGCACAGGAGGCGCCAGATGGACTGTAACGAAGCAAGGCCGCTTCTCGATGCGAATGCGGACCACGAACTCACGCCGCCGCAATCGCGCGACGTGCAGCGTCATATCGAAGGCTGCGATGCCTGCAGGAGGGAAAGCGAGATGGTGCGGGCGATGAAGGGCGCAGTGCGTTCGGCTACCTATCATCGCGCGCCGGACGAGTTGCGCGCGAGAATCATGGCTTCGTTGCCGCCAACCGCGGAGGTTGCCAACGCGGACTGGACGCAGGCGGACCGGACGCAGCCGCCAATGGAACAGCGTACCGAGCCGCGTGCGAGGCAGCGCAAAGGCTGGTTCGACTGGCTGCGGCTGCCGCAGGGTTCGGGTGGCGGCTTCGGGTCGCTGGCGGGCGAGGGCGCAGGCGGCGCGACGAGCGGCGGCTCGCACATGGGCGCGGCGTGGCGCGGCGGGCTCGCGCTGGCGTTCTGCGCGCTCATCGCGGCGGGTGTCGCGGTGACGCTGCATCGTACGGGCGAACCGCTGCC
>BBSL01000518.1 GCA_001319865.1 Burkholderia sp. E7m39
CCATGTCCGGGCGCAGATGTCGGGCACGATATCGATGTGATTTCGTCGGACCAGCACACGGTGAAGCCGTGGTTCAACGGCAAGCTCGACTACGCGCCGCCCGTCGAGGATCTTGCCGCCAGCGGCTTTCCGCTCGCGGGCGGACGGCTCGACTATGTCGGGCATCGGCGGGTCGGCGTGCTGACGTACCGGCACGCGAAGCACGTGATCGACGTGTACGTGTTTCCCGCGGACGACCCGGCGGCGGGCAAGCCGGGGCCGGCAATGGTGCGCGACGGGTACGCCGTCGCCCGCTGGCGCGACGACGGCATGATGTGGTGGGCCGTCACGGACGCCGCGCCCGACTCGCTGACGGCGCTGCAGGCGGCGCTGACGGCGAGGCTGCATGGCGCTGAGCCCGGCGCGCCGTATTCGGGTAGTTGATCGGGTAGTTGATCGGGCGGTTGATCGGGCGGTTGAAGGACGGTTGTGCAGGGTTGGGCGGCGCCGGACGCGCCGCCCGCACGCACGTCTGCTGGTTCGCCGCGCGTTGTTCGTCTCCGTCATTTCTCCGTCGTTGGTCTCGCTTCACCGGCCCGGATTGATCGCGAATCAACCCCGCGACGCCGGGATTTCTCGCGATAACACCCCCGCCACGCCGCTAAGTCTTTGAAAACATGCCCGAATCGCGCGTTCGCTGCATGCTTTATCTTGCAAACAGTGCCGATTCAGGTTATAGTTTCCGGCTTCTCACTTGCCGCACCGGTTCCGACGCCCGGGTGGCTCTAATCCACAAGGAGTGATACATGCGTCATTACGAAATCGTCTTCATCGTGCACCCCGATCAGAGCGAGCAAGTGCCCGCGATGATCGAGCGTTACAAGTCCACGATCACGTCGCACGGTGGCCAGATCCACCGTATCGAAGACTGGGGCCGTCGCCAACTGGCCTACATGATCGAGAAACTCGCGAAGGCTCACTACGTCTGCATGAACATCGAATGCGACCAGGCTACGCTCGACGAGCTGGAACACGCGTTCAAGTTCAACGACGCCGTGCTGCGTCACCTCATCGTCAAGATGAAGAAGGCCGAAACCGGCCCGTCGCCGATGATGAAGGAAGTGCAGCGCGAAGAAGCCAAGAAGGCGGCTGCAGCGCAGTCGACCGAAGCGCAGGCTTAAAGCATCACCGTTAAGCCATCAGGGTTACGTGCCGTTTTCGCCAACATGGTTCGTAAAAGGAATCGATGAATCGGCTGCAGCTCACGGCAAGCGTCGTAGAACGCGAACCGGTGCGGTACACCCCCGCCGGCGTTCCGATTGCAGGCTGTACGTTGCAACACCGCACGCAGGTCGTCGAAGCGGGCATCGCCCGAACTGTCGAGCTGACCATGCAGGCGGTCGCGGCCGGCGAAGCGAGCGGCAGGCTGGAGCGGGTTGAGATGGGCGTCGAAACGCTCTTCACCGGCTTCCTGGCAAAGAAAAGCCGCAACGCGAGAACTCTGGTGTTTCACATCACAGAATTGCAGGACATTGGAAAGGACTAATCATGCCCCGCCCGACTGGTAAGAAATTCGACAAGCGTCGTCAGCAACAAAACCCGCTCTTCAAGCGCAAGAAGTTCTGCCGCTTCACGGCTGCAGGCGTCGAACAGATCGACTACAAGGACATCGATACGCTGAAGGACTTCATCGGCGAAAACGGCAAGATCACGCCGGCACGTCTGACGGGTACCAAGGCCCACTATCAGCGCCAGCTCGACACGGCGATCAAGCGCGCGCGTTTCCTCGCGCTGATGCCGTACACCGATCAGCACAAGGCCTAATCCGTCGACGTCACAAGGAGCATCCGAATGCAAATCATTCTTCTCGAAAAAGTCGTGAACGTCGGCAACCTGGGCGACATCGTCAAGGTCAAGGACGGCTACGCACGTAACTTCCTGATCCCGAACAAGAAGGCACGTCGTGCCACGAAGGAAGCAATCGCCGAATTCGAAGTTCGCCGCGCGGAACTGGAAAAGGTCGCTGCTGAAAAGCTGGCGGCTGCCCAGGCTCAAGGCGAAAAGCTGGCAGGTCTGACGGTTCAGATCGCACAGAAGGCGGGTGTCGACGGCCGTCTGTTCGGCTCGGTGACGAACGCGGACATCGCTGACGCACTGACCAAGCAAGGCTTCGCAGTGGAAAAGGCGCAAGTGCGTCTGCCGGAAGGCCCGCTGAAGATGGTCGGCGACCATCCCGTGCACGTTTCGCTGCACACGGACGTCACGGTTGACGTCACGGTGTCGGTGCTGGGCGAGCACGTCTAAGCTGCCGCCGAGACAAGAAGTGAGATCGCCAGGTAAGCTCTGGCGATGAAGGGCAGGGGCCGGGAAACCGGCCTCTGCCTTTTTCATTCTGCGCAATCGCCGTTAACGACGATAGGGCGTCGCGCGTTGCGATGCTTTGCCCGCGCCATCATTTGCTTGATAATTCCACCCCATGAACGCACCGTCGAAAGATCCTCAAATCGAGTCGCTGAAGGTCCCGCCCCATTCCATCGAGGCCGAGCAATCGGTACTGGGCGGCCTGCTGCTCGACAACGGCGCGTGGGACCGCATCGCCGACTTCCTCGCGCAAAGTGACTTCTACCGTTACGACCACCGCATCATTTTCGAGCATATCGGTAGGCTGATCGCGGCGACGCGTCCCGCCGACGTCGTGACCGTCTATGAAGCGCTGACCACCTCGGGCAAGGCGGAAGAGGTCGGCGGGCTGGCGTACCTGAACGCGCTCGCGCAGAACACGCCGAGCGCCGCGAACATCCGGCGTTACGCGGAAATCGTGCGCGATCGCGCCGTGTTGCGGCGTCTCGTGTCGGTGGCCGATGAAATTTCGGCCGACGCGTTCAACCCGCAAGGCAAGGAAGTCCGCCAACTGCTCGACGAGGCTGAATCGAAGGTGTTTTCGATTGCCGAAGACGGCGCGCGCGGCACGCAAGGCTTTCTCGAAATCGGTCCGCTGCTGACGCAAGTCGTCGAGCGCATCGACACCCTGTACCACACGGCCAACCCGAGCGACGTGACGGGCACGCCGACCGGCTTCGTCGATCTCGACCGGATGACGTCGGGCATGCACGGCGGCGAGCTGATCATCGTCGCAGGGCGCCCGTCGATGGGTAAGACGGCGTTTTCGATGAACATCGGTGAGTACGTGGCCGTCGAGTATGGGCTGCCCGTCGCGGTGTTCTCGATGGAAATGCCGGGCACGCAGCTGATCATGCGTATGCTCGGCTCCGTCGGCCGGCTGGACCAGCACCGCATGCGTACCGGGCGCCTCACCGACGAAGACTGGCCGAAGCTCACGCATGCCGTCCAGAAAATGAGCGAAGCGCAGATTTTCATCGACGAAACGGGCGGCCTGAATCCGATGGAACTGCGCTCGCGCGCACGCCGTCTGTCGCGCCAGTGCGGCAAGCTCGGGCTCATCATCATCGACTATTTGCAGCTGATGAGCGGCTCGTCGTCGGGCGAAAACCGCGCGACGGAAATCTCGGAAATCTCGCGTTCGCTGAAGAGTCTCGCGAAAGAGCTAGATGTGCCCGTGATCGCGCTCTCACAGCTGAACCGCGGTCTGGAACAGCGCCCGAACAAGCGCCCGGTGATGTCGGACCTGCGCGAATCGGGTGCAATCGAACAGGATGCGGACGTGATCCTGTTCATCTATCGCGACGAAGTCTACAACCCGGACAGCCCCGACAAAGGCACCGCGGAAATCATCATCGGTAAGCAGCGTAACGGTCCAATCGGACCCGTTCGGCTCACGTTCCACGGTCAATTTACGAAGTTCGACAATTTTGCCGGTCCGCAGAATTTTTACGGCGGCGAGTAGCACAGTTGGGTGCAATCCCGTCAACCGGGTTGCGCCTGCCGTTGCGCGCGCGCCGAAAAGCTGGTCACGCGCAACCCTCGAAATGGTCCCTAACGGTACAATGTTGCGGTTTGATGACAGCCTCACCGTGACCATTTTCCGGGAACCCAATGTTTGGTCGATTCATGCCCACCGAGGGCAAATTTTTTGAAATTTTCAACGCACACGCGAAGCACATCGTCGCGGGTAGCCACGAACTCGAACTCCTGATCGATAACCTCGGCGATGCCGAGATCCACAAGCAGAACGTGCAGACGGCGGAAAAAGCCGCCGACAAGCTCACGCACGAAACCATCGATCTGCTGCACAAAACGTTCATTACGCCGCTCGATCGCGACGAGATCCACAAGCTGATCACCACGATGGACGACATCCTCGATCTGATGGAGGACGTCGCCACGGCCATTTCGCTGTACGACGTGCAGGCCGTCACGTCGGAGGCGAGCCAGCTGGCGCATATTTCGACGGCTTGCTGCGAACGGGTGCAGGCGGCCGTCGGCATGCTGTCGGACATGAAGCAGGCGCGCGACATTCTGAAAGCCTGCGAAGACATCGATCGTCTGGAATCGGATGCGGATCGCGTGCTGCGCTCGGCAATGTCGAAGCTCTTCCGCGAAGAAGACAACGTCAAGACCCTGATCAAGCTCAAGGCGATTTACGAACTGCTCGAGTCGATCACGGACAAGTGCGAGGACGTGGCGAACATCATCGAAGGCATCGTGCTGGAAAACGCGTGATGCATTCGATACAACTCGCCATCTGGGTGGTCGCGACGCTCGTCGTCGTCGCGCTCGTCTTCGACTTCATGAACGGGTTTCACGACGCGGCGAACTCGATCGCCACCGTCGTCTCCACAGGCGTGCTGAAGCCGCAGCAGGCCGTCGCGTTCGCGGCCGCGTTCAACGTCATTGCGTATTTCATCTTCCACCTGAAAGTCGCGCAGACGGTCGGCAAGGGCACGATCGACCCCGGTATCGTCGACCACTACGTGGTGTTCGGCGCGCTGGTCGGCGCCATCGGCTGGAACGTGATCACGTGGTACTACGGCATTCCGTCGAGCTCGTCGCACGCGCTGATCGGCGGGCTGGTGGGCTCGGCGCTGGCCAAATCCGGCTGGGCGTCGCTCAACTGGGACGGTCTGCTGAAGACGGTCGCGTTCATTTTCGTGTCGCCGCTGCTGGGCTTCGTGCTCGGCTCGTTTTTCATGCTGCTGGTGTCGTGGATCTATTTCCGCACGCCGCCAAGCAAGGTCGACCGGCGCTTTCGCCGGCTGCAGCTGCTTTCGGCGGGAATGTATAGCCTCGGTCACGGCGGCAACGACGCGCAAAAGACCATCGGCATCATCTGGATGCTGCTGATCGCGACGGGCTACGCGTCTTCGACGGCGGACGCGCCGCCGCTGTGGGTGATCGGCGCTTGCTATCTGTCGATGGGGCTCGGCACGCTGTTCGGCGGCTGGCGCATCGTCCGCACGATGGGCCAGAAGATCACCAAGCTCAAGCCCGTCGGCGGTTTCTGCGCGGAGGCGGGTGGCGCGATTACGCTGTTCGTCGCGTCGTTTCTGGGCATTCCCGTATCCACCACGCATACGATCACGGGCGCGATTGTCGGCGTTGGCGCGACCCAGAAGCTGTCGGCCGTGCGCTGGGGCGTCGCGGGCAACATCATGTGGGCATGGATACTGACGATTCCCGCTTCCGCGCTGCTCGCGGCCGCCGGC
>BBSL01000519.1 GCA_001319865.1 Burkholderia sp. E7m39
TCAGATCAGCGGCGCGCTGCCTCCATCCATCGGGACGATCGCACCCGTCACATAACTCGCGCGGCGACTCGCCAGAAACAGCGCGACGTCCGCGATTTCCTCCGGCTTCGCGAAACGCCCGAGCGGGACGCGCGCTTCGCCGCGCGACAGCGCCTCGGCGGGCTCGATGCCTTCGCGCGAGGCTTCCAGCTTCAACGCTTCCTCGACGCGCTCCGTCATCGTTGCGCCAGGATTGATCGCGTTGATGCGGATGCCGTAGCGTGCGTAGTAGTGCGCGAGGCCGACGGTGGCCAACATCAGCGCCGCGTTGGCCGCGCCGCCCGCGATATGAATGTCGCTCGCGATCTTGCCGCCCATGCCGATGATGTTGACGATCGTGCCCGGCTCCTTCGCGCCGCCGGTTTTCACGCGCTCGGCCATGCGTTTGAGCACTTCCTGCTGCGGGTAGATATACGGGAAGTACTTGGCTTCCATCGTCGCCTTGAATGCGGCGGCGTCCAGCGTTTCGGGATCATAGCGGCGCGCGGCGCCCGCGCTGTTGATCAGAACGTCGATCGGGCCGAGGGCGCCCGTCACTTCCTCGACGACGTCAGCGGCGCTGTGGGGCTCGTGAAGATCGGCGCGCGTCAGATGGACGTGCAGGCCCTCGCTGGAAAGCTGCTCGCGGGCGCGAGCAAGATTCGCGGGGTCCCGCGACACGATCGCGACCTTGGCGCCTTCCATCGCGAACGCCCGCGCGCACGCAAGCCCGATGCCCTTGCTGCCGCCCGTTATCAGGACCACCTTGTCTTTGAGTCCGAGATCCATCGTCGTCACCCGCCGTTAGAGATTTATGAGATATCGTCAAAAGATAGCAGAGGTGCGGCGAATCGGGGTTGACCCTCGGCGTGCCGCGCTTCGCGAGCGCGCGTCGGGGGCGCCTCCGGAGCAGCCCACTGTGCGCTCAGTAACTGCTGCTGGCGAAGCCGGCGATGGGATCGTCGTTGGTTTGCGTCGGGGCGGGAATGGGGCGCGAAGCCGTCGATGCGCGCATGATCTGCACGCCCCCCGTTTCTTCCGGCGACTGCGCCGCCCGTGCCTGGCGCGCTGCGATGGAGGCGGGCGGTGGCGGCTCGTAGGCGTCGGCGGCGGCGTCGATCGCGTCAGGCGCAGGCGACGGCGTCGCGCCATATACGCGTTGCGCAGGCGCGACCGCGACGGGAACGGCAGCATCGGGCGCCCCCAGGGCAGGTGACGCCGTCACCACCGGCGACACGGCGCCCGCGGCGCGCGCCTGCATTTGTGCGGTGCTCAGGACAGGCGGAGGCGGTTCGAACTGGGGTCGGCGGGAGCGGCCGCCGCAGCGGTGGGTGCGGCCGTGTGGGGACTGCCGGCGGGCTGCGGTTGCATGCGAACGACGGGCGCCGGCCTTGGCGCTGCAGCAGCGGCCACTGCCGGCGCGGGCGATGCGGGTGCCGACGCTTGATAGCTGGGCGCATCGAACGGGGTGGTCGTCGGCGCGCCGAGCGCGGGCGCGACGCGGCGAATGCCGTCGAACCGTTTCGCCCAGTACGGATTGGTCAAATAGTCGAGCCGCACGGTGCCGCCTGTCGATGGCGCGTTCACGAAGCGCAGCTTGCCCACGTAGATCCCGACGTGCGAATGCGGACGTCCCGTCGTATTGAAGAAAATCAGGTCACCAGGCGCGATTTCGTCGGGTTCGACCGATTCGCCGCGCCCGCTTATATCGGCCGTCGTGCGCGGCAGGTTGACGGACGCGGCGCGCTGCACGACGTAATGCACGAGGCCGCTGCAATCGAAACCGCTGTCCGGCGTATTGCCGCCCCAGCGATACGGCACGCCGACGAGACTCATCGCCTGAATCGAAATTTCTTCGCGGCCGATGCTGTGATCGACGAAGTTCGGGAAGCCGGGCGGCGTGGTGCGATAGGCGCCGCCAGACGACGCGTACGTTCCGCCCGAGCCGCGCACGGTCTTTTGCGGCGTGCCGGAGCAGGCAGCGAGCAGGGCGACGACGAGCAGTGACAGCGCGAGGCGAAGCATGAAAAGAGGCGAGCCAAAACGCCCACGGGAAGCGGGTGATGCCCGATGGTAGCCCGTCAGACGGGCCTCTCGCAAGAAATCTTGATGGATTACTTGAAGTTTGCGCGCTAAATGTCAATTTTCTGCGACTGCGCGTAGCCGGATGGGATGTCGACTTCAAACGCGGCGCGCATAAAAAAGCCGCTTCCGGCACGAACCGGAAGCGGCTTTGAACAACAGAGGAGGCGTGTCAGCGCGTCAAAGAATATCCGACGCGTAATCGGCAAGCCGTGAACGCTCGCCGCGCGCGAGCGTCACGTGACCGCTGTGCGCCCAGCCCTTGAAGCGGTCCACCACATACGTGAGACCGGAGCTGCCTTCCGTCAGATACGGCGTATCGATCTGCGCGATATTGCCCAGGCAGATGATCTTCGTGCCGGGACCCGCGCGCGTGACGAGCGTCTTCATCTGCTTCGGCGTGAGGTTTTGTGCCTCGTCGATGATCAGATACTTGTCGACGAACGTGCGGCCGCGCATGAAGTTCATGCTCTTGATCTTCAGGCGCGAGCGGATCAGTTCCTGAGTGGCGGCGCGGCCCCATTCACCCGCGGCGTCATCCGTTTTCTGTAGTACTTCGAGGTTGTCGTCGAACGCGCCCATCCACGGCTGCATCTTTTCCTCTTCTGTGCCGGGCAGAAAGCCGATGTCCTCGCCGACCGGCACCGTCGCGCGCGTCACGATGATCTCGTTGTAGCGCTTGTCGTCGAGTACCTGCGCGAGGCCCGCGGCCAGCGCGACCAGCGTCTTGCCCGTGCCCGCCTGGCCGAGTAGCGTGACGAAGTCGATTTCCGGATTCATCAGCAGGTTCAGCGCGAAGTTCTGCTCGCGGTTGCGCGCCGTGATGCCCCACACGTTGTTCTTGTGATGGCCGTAGTCGCGCAGCGTTTGCAGCAGCGCCGTCTTGCCGTTCAGTTCCCGCACGATCGCGTGGAACGCCGGCTCGCCGTTCTGCGGCTCGAGATAGACGAACTCGTTGACCAGCATCGACGCGCACAGCGGACCCGTCACGCGGTAATACGTGGTACCCGTCTTGGTGTCCTGCCAGCTCTCCATGTCCTTCGCATGCTTCGTCCAGAAATCGGGCGGCAGTTGACGGATGCCGGAGTACAGCAGGTCTTTGTCTTCGAGAACCTGGTCGTTGAAGTAGTCTTCAGCGGGCAGGCCGAGCGCGTGCGCCTTGATGCGCATGTTGATGTCTTTCGACACCAGCACGACCTGACGATCCTGCCGGTCGCGCTGCAGCGCGCGCACGACGCCGAGAATCTGGTTGTCGGCCTTGCCTTGCGGCAGACCTTCGACGGGCTCGATATGCGTGAGCTTGGTCTGGAAGTACAGGCGCCCGAGCGCCTCGCGGCTGCCGAGGCGCGACAGCGAAATACCCTCCGACATCTCGCCCGCATTGGCGACGAGCGAATCCAGCGTGCGGCTTACCTGACGCGCGTTGCGCGCAACTTCCGACATGCCTTTCTTGTGATTGTCGAGTTCTTCCAACGTCATCATGGGCAGATAGACGTCGTGCTCCTCGAAGCGGAACAGGCAGGTCGGATCGTGCATCAGCACGTTGGTGTCGAGCACGAAGAGCTTGCGAATCTCGACTTGCGCGCCCTTGGTCGAACGCTTTTTCGTGCCGGTGCGTGCGGTCGTCGCGCCCGTGGCGGCGGGCGCGTCGGCGTCGGCGGAGCCCTTGCCGTGGCGTGCGACGACGGGCGCGGCTTCGGCGTCTTCGGCGGGCATGGGCGAAATCGGCTGTAGCAACGCGGCTGTCTGCTTCGCCTTGCGGCTGCGCGAGGGCGCGGCGTCGGCTGCGGACAATGCAGCGGGCGGGACGGAACGCAGCGTCGTTGCCGCGTTGGCGGCGTTCGACATCGGTGCGGCGACATTGGCGCGGCCATATTCGGCCGATGCGGCTTGCTCCCCTTCGTTCGCCTGTTTTCGGACAGGCTTGGCAGGCGTGGCTTTCGCCTTGTATTCATCAGGCGGCAACAGATTGCCGAGCTTGCTGGGTGGGGTAGGCAAAGGCATGGTTTCCCTCGAGTAAAGCGGGTCACAATTCTTCGCCGCCTGCCGCAAACTGCCGTGCGTCGTGCGCTCGCAATTTGCGTCCGGTGGCGCGTGTCGGATTAGTAATGCCGGTTCGCCTGGTTTTCGATCGGCTCCTTGACGAAAGTGCGCTGCGAACGACGCAAACGGCTGCGCGCAATGAAAAAAGCCGCCGCCCCGGCAAACGGGGCAGGCGGCTTGACTTCGGTCGTCGCATTGCGCCTCGCGACTCGCCTCATGGTTGCACGCCTGATGGCTGATGTGTCACCGGCGACGAGGACGCGGCTCTGTGCGCAACTGCGGAAAAAATAGTATGAACAGGCACTCATTGCGGCCCAATATAACGCGCCTCAAAGCGCTTGTACAGCCTCCAGAATCTCGTCGACGTGGCCTGGCACCTTCACGCCACGCCACTCGCGGCGCAGCACGCCTTGAGCATCGATGACAAACGTGGAGCGCTCGATTCCCCGTACTTCTTTGCCATACATTTTCTTCATTTTCATGACGCCGAAGAGCGTGCACAGCGTTTCGTCGGGGTCCGATACCAAGGTAAACGGCAGTTCCAGCTTGGCCTTGAAGTTATCGTGCGAACGCACGCTGTCGCGCGACACGCCGATGATCTCCGCGCCCGCCTTCCTGAACTTCGGGTAGAGGTCGCGGAATTGCAGGCCCTCCGTCGTGCAGCCGGGCGTGTTGTCCTTCGGGTAGAAATACACGACGACCTTTTTGCCGCGCAGGCTGGACAGCGTGAAGTCGCCACCGGTGGCGGGAGCGGTGAAGTCGGGAACGGGTTGATCGACTGCGATGGGCACGAGGTCCTCCGGTTTGTTATCGATTCTTATCGGTGTCGGCGGCGGCGTGGGCCGCGCGCCTGAACGTTTTCCTGGGGGGGTGCTTGGGGCTGCCGCAGATCGCGGAACGTGTTGCCGGATTGAAAGCATTGCCGGCGCCGAACGTATGGCGCTCAGGACAGGCGCGCCGCATTGTTTGGTTCGCCACGCTGCACGCCCGACAGCCTGCCACCCGTGCACGATGTTGTCGCTGCGGCTAATCGGGCTGAACGATCAGTTCGCCGGAACGGCCCGGAATTTCCCCCCACGTCACAGGGTACGACGGCAGTGTGTCGTGGTCTAGCGCGGTGTGGTAGTCGCCCATCGTCGCGAACGTGTGGCCTTGCGCGCGCCAGCCGGCGAGCAGCTGCTCGAAGATGGGCGCGAGCTTCTGGCCTTCGAGTTCCGCATGCAGCGTGAACACCTGATCGTGCGGATTGTTTTCGGTGCGCTTCAACATCCACGCGGCGACGTTGTCCGCGTCGATGCCGTCGACGCCCAGCACTTCGTCCAGCGTGGGCAGCGTGGTCGGCATCTGTACATGCGACAACGTGCGTCCGCCGACGACGGGGAAATACGGCGTATGCCCGCGCCCGTCGGAGGCGTACTGCATGCCCCACGTGTCGATCTGCTCGAATGCGTGGCCGTTCATCTGCCAGCCGGCCGCGCCGTGCGTGACGGGCGGCATGCCGAAAATCTCGACGAAGCGGTCATGGCTCTTCTGCATCTGCGCGACGGTCCAGTCGCGCGGACGCGAACGCACGTTGTCCTGCCAGTAGACGTGATCCCACGTATGGATGCCACACTCGAAGCCCGCCTCGTGGATTGCGCGCATCTCCGAGCGGGCGCGCGCGCCGATGTCCGGTCCGGGCAGCAGAACGCCGTACATCAGCTGCCTGAGACCGTAATGCTCGACCACCGACGTGCGCGACACCTTTTTCAGAAAGCCCGGCCGCAGCACACGCCGCATCGCCCAGCCGGTGTGGTCGGGGCCAAGACTGAAGAGGAACGTGGCGCGCGCCTTGTAGCGGTCGAAGATACGCGCGAGATTCGGCACGCCTTCACGCGTGCCGCGCAACGTATCGACGTCGATTTTCAGGACGATCAGAGCCAAGCGGCAGCCCTTACTGTTGCTCGACGAGGGCGCGAGCCTCGGCGACATGGCCGCGGTACGCTTCGAAAATCTTGCGCAGCGCTTCGTCGAAGGTCGATTGCGGCGCCCACGCGAGTTCCTGCATCGTGTTGTCGATCTTCGGCACGCGATTCTGCACGTCCTGATAGCCCGCGCCGTAGTACGCGCCCGACGAGGTCTCGACCAGTTGCACCTGTTTCGCCGTTTCTGCGTATTCCGGGAATTCGGCGGCCAGCGCGAGCATCTTGTGCGCCAGTTCGCGCACCGAGAAGTTGTTCGTCGGGTTGCCGATGTTGTAGATCTTGCCCGTCGCGACGCCGTTCTTGTTCTCGATGATCTTCATCAGCGCGCTGATGCCGTCGTCGATATCCGTGAACGCGCGCTTCTGCGCGCCGCCGTCGACCAAGCTGATGTTCTCGCCGCGCACGATATGGCCGAGGAATTGTGTGACCACGCGCGACGAACCTTCCTTCGGCGTGTAGATCGAGTCGAGGCCCGGGCCGATCCAGTTGAACGGGCGGAACAGCGTGAAGTTCAGGCCTTCCATGCCGTAGCCCCAGATCACGCGGTCCATCAGCTGCTTCGAGCACGCGTAGATCCAGCGCGGCTTGTTGATCGGGCCGTAGGTGAGGGCAGACGCGTCCGGGTCGAACTGCTCGTCCGAACACATGCCATAGACTTCGGAAGTGGACGGAAACACGAGGTGCTTGCCGTACTTCACGGCCGACCGCACGATGGGCAGGTTCGCCTCGAAGTCCAGCTCGAACACGCGCAGCGGCTGCTGCACATAGGTGGCGGGCGTGGCGATGGCAACGAGCGGCAGGATCACGTCGCACTTCTTCACGTGATACTCGACCCACTCCTTGTTGATCGTGATGTCACCCTCGAAGAAATGCATCCGCTCGTGATTCACGAGGTCGCCGAGGCGTTCGGTCTGCATGTCCATGCCGAACACTTCCCAGTCGGTCGTTTCGAGAATGCGCTTGGACAGGTGATGGCCGATGAAGCCGTTCACACCCAGAATCAGGACTTTTTTCATGTGTTACGGGAAGATTGAATGAGCTGGGTGAATTCGGCGGGGGTGACGACGCGCTCGCTTGTCTGGTGCTGATCGTCGCGCTGATGCCGCAATTCGTGGATCACGATGACGCGGCCGTCGCCGCATGTCGCAAAAAAGCCATTATCGCCT
>BBSL01000520.1 GCA_001319865.1 Burkholderia sp. E7m39
TTGCCCGAAGGCGTCGCCGCGCAGACCAAACGCGTGATGGACAACCTCGTGCTGGTGCTCAAGGGCATGGGGCTCGGGCTCGAGCACGTGGTGTCGGCGCGCATTTTCCTCACCGAATTCAAGCGCGACTACGCGACGATGAACGCCGTCTACGCCGCGCACTTTCCGCATGGCCGTCTGCCCGCGCGCACCTGCGTCGGCGTCACGGGGCTCGCGCGCGATGCGCTCGTCGAGATCGACTTCATCGCGCGACGCCCGTAGGCGCGCCATTCCCATGCGCCGTTCCATCGAACGTTGCGCGCGCCGCGATTTTCTGCAGCGCGCGCTGATGCTGCCGCTTGCCATGTCGATACCGTCGTTGGCGCACTCCGCCGATCAGAAGCCCTTGCCGAAGATGGAACGCCGCGCGATTCCGTCGACGGGCGAACCGTTGCCCGTGGTCGGCTGCGGCACCTGGCGCACGTTCGATGTCGGCGATGATCCGAACGGCCAGGCGCGCCTTGCCGAGGTGCTCAACACGCTGTTCGCCGCGGGCGGCTCGGTGATCGATTCATCGCCGATGTACGGCTCGTCGGAAGCCGTCGCGGGCACGCTGCTCACGCGGCTCGACGCGCACGGCAAAACCTTCGTCGCGACCAAGGTGTGGACGCAGGGACGCGAAGCGGGCATCGCGCAGATGGAGGAGTCGATGCGCCGGCTGCAGCAGCCGCGCGTCGATCTGATGCAGGTGCACAACCTCGTCGACTGGCGCACGCAGCTGGCGACGCTGCGCGACTGGAAAGCGCGCGGGCGGATTCGCTATATCGGCATTACGCACTACACGTCGAGCGCGTTCGACGACGTGGCCAGCGTGATGCGCAGCGAAAAGCCGGATTTCGTGCAGATCAACTACGCCGCCGACGATCGCGACGCCGAGCAACGTATCCTGCCGCTCGCGCATGATCTCGGCATCGGCGTCGTCGTCAACCAGCCGTTCGGCGGCGGCGGGTTGCTTGCGCGAATCGGCAAGACGCCCGTGCCCGCGTGGGCCGCCGACATCGGCTGCGCGACGTGGGCGCAATTGCTGCTGAAGTTCGTGCTGGCGCAACCCGCTGTCACCGTCGTGATACCGGGCACGGGGCGCCCCGAATACATGGCCGACAACGTGCGCGCGGGCGTCGGGCCGTATCCCGACCAGGCGATGTGCAAACGCATCATCGATGCCGTGAGCGGCTGAGCGCCTCGCGCGTGCCGCTGAGCGAGCCGCCGTGCAACGATAGCCCGGCCTGTGCGCGAATTCTCCCGCGCCAGCCGGGCCCGCAGCATCAGGACGCCGACGCCTTCAGCAGCACAGGATCACTGCGATAGACGTCCGGGAACATCTGCTTCAGGTAGTCGATCTTGGGCAGATCGTTGATCGCGATGTACGGCGAATCGGGATGCAGCACCAGATAGTTCTGGTGATACTGCTCCGCGCGATAGAAGCCCTTGAAGTCCTCGACCTTCGTGACGATCGGCGCGGAGAACACCTTCGCCTTGTTCAGCTGCGCGATATAGGCCTGTGCGATGTCGCGCTGCTCGGCGTTTTGCGGGAACACAGCCGAGCGATATTGCGTGCCGTGATCAGGGCCCTGGTAGTTCAGCTGCGTCGGATTGTGCGCGACCGAAAAGAAAATCTGCAGGAGGCGCCCGTAGGTGATCTGCGTCGGGTCGTAGGTGATCTGCACCGACTCGGCATGCCCCGTGTCGCCGTCGCTGACGGTCTCGTATTGCGCGGTGTTGGCCGCGCCGCCCGTATAGCCGGAGGCGACCTGGCGCACGCCCTTCACGTGCTCGTACACGCCTTGCACGCCCCAGAAGCAGCCGCCCGCGAACACGGCCGTTTCCGTGTGGACGCTGCCCGCCTTTTCGTCCTGGACGGGCGCCGGGATCCTGACCGCCTGTTCCGCCGACGCGACGTGCTGCCACGCGATCGCACCCGCGCCGATCGCGACGAGCGCCGCGATCCTGACGGCCGATGTCCGGCTCCAGCCCAATGCGCCTGCGATGATGTTCCTGTTCACGATGTAGTCCTCGAATAACGGTGTGAAGTGTGAATACGGCATGCGGTCAGCCGAACGTGAACGCGTAGGCCTCGACACCCGGGTCGAGAAATTCGATCGAAAAGGTGTGATCCGCCACGTCGCCCGTTTGCCGCACGAGCTGATAGAGCCGCTGCCCCGTGACGACACCGGCGCCGTCGGCATCGATATCCGTGCCGTGTGCATTGCCGGGCGCGGCGCCGTCGATCGTCACGCGGAAATGCACTGGCCTGCCGTTCGCGCCCGGCCCGAGCACCAGATGCAGGTCGCGCGCATGAAAGCGATAGACGATGCGTCCGTTCGGCGCGGCGAGCGTCGCGTGTTCGGCGCCGACCTTCCACGTGCCCGCGAGTCCCCAGTCGTTGACGTCGGGGTTCGACGGCGCGGCGTAGTTGCGCGCACGATTCTCGGCCTCGCCGCCCGGCGACGCGAAGTTCTCGGCGCGCGAATAGCCGATGTACGTTTCGGGCGATTGCATGTCGTTGCCGTCGGCGGCCGCCTCGACGCCGTTCGCGTGCTGCGTGATGCCCGTCGCCATGTTGACCGCTTCGGGATGGCCCGCTTCGGCGAGCAGCTGCTGGATCACCTTCTCCGATTGCTCGTACTCGCCCTCGCCGAAGTGGTGATGACGGATGCGGCCCTGCGCATCGACGAAATAGTGCGCGGGCCAATACTGGTTGCCGAACGCGCGCCAGATCGCGTAGTTGTTGTCGATCGCGACGGGGTAATCGACGCCGAGATCGTGCGTGGCCTTCTTCACGTTGTCGACGTTGCGCTCGAACGCAAACTCGGGCGCGTGCACGCCGATCACGACGAGCCCCTGATCGCGGTACTTCTGCGCCCACGCCTTCACGTACGGCAGCGTGCGCAGGCAGTTGATGCACGAGTACGTCCAGAAGTCGACCAGCACGACCTTGCCGCGCAGTTGCTGCGCCGTCAGCGGCGGCGAGTTCAGCCACTGCACCGCGCCTGCGAGCGCAGGCAGCGTGCCTTCGACGGGCAGCGGCGCCGCCGCCGTCGAGGCGCGCATCATCGCGCCCGACGCACCGGCGCGCAGCGCATCGGCGCGCAGCGCATCGGCGCGCGGCGTGTTCGACGCATCATGCTGCGTGTCGGCGGCCCGCATGGCGGGACCATCGGCATTCGCGGCATTGGCGGACATGGTCGCGTCGGCGGCGGGCTTTGGCGACGACAGCGAGTCGACGAGGCGCTGTTCGATGCCGCCTGTCGCGACCGTCGATACCTTCGCGAGCACGCCCGTATCGAAGCCGAGCGCGATGGCCGCGACGCCCGCCAGCATCGCCACGCCGATACCGCGGCGCACCCATTCGCCCGCGCCGAGCGAGCGCTTCATCGCGGTGAACACGCGTCCGCCGATCAGCAGCGCGACGGCCAGCGAGGTCGCCGCGCCCGCCGCGTAGGCGAGCAGCAGCAGCGTCGTGCCCACGCTCGCGCCGCGCAACGCGGCGCCCGTCAGCACCAGACCCAGGATGGGGCCCGCGCACGGCGCCCACAGCAGGCCCGTCGCGATGCCGAGCACGAACGACGAGCCGGCGCGGCGCAACGGGCTTTCCTGCGCGTCGCCCGATTGCGCGAGCGCGGACAGCCGGTTGCCGGCGCTGACGAGCGGGTGCATCAGCCGGTCGGCTAGGCGCGGCATCAGCAGCGTCAGGCCGAACACGGCGAGCAGCACGACAGCGAGCCAGCGGCCGTACTGGTTGGCCTGCGTGACCCAGCCGCCGCCGACGGCCGCCAGCGTCGCGACCAGCGCGAACGTCAGCGCCATGCCGCCGAGCAGCGGCAGGCCCGTGCGCACGAACGGCTGATCGGCGCGCGCGAACACGAACGGCAGCACGGGCAGGATGCACGGACTGAGGATGGTGAGCGCGCCGCCGAGATAAGCGAGGACGATGAGTAACATGATCGGTTGAAAATTGGGTTGTTCTTGAAGGACGGTCGTCAGACGGCGCGCGGCGTGAATGTCATCGCGAGTCCGTTCATGCAGTAGCGCAGGCCCGTGGGCTTGGGGCCGTCGTCGAATACGTGTCCCAGATGCCCGCCGCAGCGGCGGCAGTGCACCTCCGTGCGCACCATGCCCCACGAGCCGTCCTCGCGCGTCGCGACGGCGTGATCGAGCGGCGCCCAGAAGCTCGGCCAGCCGGTGTGGCTATCGAACTTCGTACGCGACGAAAACAGCTCGAGGCTGCAGCCGGCGCACGCGAACATGCCGCTGCGGTGCTCGTCGTTCAGCGGGCTGCTGAACGGACGCTCGGTGCCTTCCTCGCGCAGCACGTGATATTGCGCGGGCGTGAGCAGCTGATGCCATTGCGCATCCGGATGCATCACTTCGAAGTGTCCGGCGGTTGCAGATGTGCCGGACGCTCCCGATGCATCCGTGCCGCCCGCCGCGAACGCGCGCCACTGCGTGAGCGCGGCCAGCGCAGCGAGCGCGCTGCCACCCGATAACAGAAACTGCCTGCGGCTTTTCATCGTGTGCTCCTTCGTGCGGCGCGATTGAACGTGGCTGTAGCGTAGAGCGGGCGGGATATCCACGTCCTCACGAAAACTTAAATTAATTGTGATAACCCGGCGGCGGAAAATTCTGCACAATGCGGTAAACGTTGAATCGCAGCGTTTAATCCCGCCGCTTGTTTTCTGCCTGTTTCCCGTTTTGACCGCGAGCCGATGGACCATCCCAAGCGCGTACTGATCGTCGAAGACGATGTCGACATAGCGAATGTGCTGAGCCTGCACCTGCGGGACGAGCGCTACGAGGTCGTGCACAGCGCCGACGGCAACGAAGGGCTGCGGCTGCTGGAGCAGGGCAACTGGGACGCGCTGATCCTCGACCTGATGCTGCCCGGCGTCGACGGCCTCGAAATCTGCCGGCGCGCCCGCGCGATGGCGCGCTATACACCCATCATCATCACCAGCGCGCGTTCCAGCGAAGTGCACCGGATACTCGGCCTCGAACTCGGCGCCGACGACTATCTCGCCAAGCCGTTTTCCGTGCTGGAACTGGTCGCGCGCGTCAAGGCGCTGCTGCGACGCGCCGATGCGATGTCGAAAGAGGCGCGGCTCGATTCGGGCAGCCTCGATCTCGCGGGTCTGTTCATCGATCCGCTGACGCGCGAGGCGAGCGTGAACGGCAAGCGCATCGAACTGACGCCGCGCGAGTTCGATCTGCTGTACTTTTTCGCAAGCCGTCCAGGCAAGGTGTTTTCGCGCATGGATCTGCTCAATGCCGTGTGGGGCTATCAGCACGAAGGCTACGAGCACACCGTCAACACGCACATCAACCGGCTGCGCGCGAAGATCGAGGCCGACCCGGCGCAGCCCGCACGCATCCTGACCGTGTGGGGACGCGGCTACAAGTTCGTTGCCGATCCCGCCGCGCACGATGGAGACGCGCCGTGAACCTGTCGCTGACACAGCGGCTCTCGCTGGTGTTCTCGGTGCTGCTGCTTGCGTGCTGCGGGGCGTCGGCGTGGCTGCAGATCCGCTCCAGCGATCTGCACGAGAAGGAGGTGATCCAGAGCCTGTCGCGCGATCTCGCGTCGAATATCGCGCACAACCCGGCGCTTTCCGGGAGCGACAGCGACGGCTCGCGCAAGGACGCGCTGCGGCAGATTTTCGGGCAGCTGATGGTGGTCAATCCGAGCGTCGAGGTGTATCTGCTCGATCAGGACGGCCATATCGAAGGCGACGATGCGCCGCAAGGCCATCTGAGGCGAATGCAGGTCGACGTTCGCCCGGTGCAGCATTTCATCGCCGGCGATCCGCTGCCGATACTCGGCGACGACCCGCGCAGCATCGACGGCCGCAAGGTGTTCAGCGCCGCGTTGCTGCCGCGCGTGGGCAACCGGCCGCCCGAGTATCTGTACGTCGTGTTGCAGGGCGAAGCGCACGACGAACTGGCTGCGCGCGTCGCGGCGAGTTCGGTGCTGCGCACCACGTTGTGGTCGATGGCGCTCGTCGCGCTGCTCGGGCTCGTCGCGGGGCTGATGGCGTTCGGCCTGATCACGCGCCCGCTGCGCCGTCTCACCGATGCGATGCGCCAGTTCGACGCGAACGGCGAACCCGATTCTCAACCTGTCATTCAACCTGCCATCCAACCCGCCATGCCGAACGCGATGCGCGCTGCGCCATCGCGCTCGCGCGACGAAATCGCGACGCTCGAATCGACCTTCGCGCAGATGGCCGAGCGCATCGGCCGGCAATGGCGCGCGTTGACTCGGCAGGACCAGGAGCGGCGCGAACTCGTCGCGAACATCTCGCACGATCTGCGCACGCCGCTGACGTCGCTGCATGGCTACCTCGAAACGCTGTCGATGAAGTCCGACTCGCTGAGCGACGCGGAGCGCAAGCGCTATCTCGCGATCGCGCTCGCGCAAAGCGTGAAGGTGGGCCGGCTCGCGCAGTCGCTGTTCGAACTCGCGCGGCTAGAACATGGCAACGTGCAGCTCGCGTGGGAAGATTTCTCGCTGGTCGATCTGGTGCAGGACGTGTTCCAGAAGTTCGAGCTGTCGGCGGAAGCGCGGCGCATCGAGTTGCGCGCGAACATCCCGCCGCGCCTGCCGAACGTGACGGCGGATCTCGGCATGATCGAGCGCGTGCTGACCAATCTGCTCGACAACGCGATCCGCCATACGCCCGACGGCGGCGCGGTCGAAGTCGATCTGGCCGTACGCGACGGCAAGGTGTCGGTGACGGTCAGCGATACCGGGCCGGGCATGTCCGCCGAAGTGCGCGCGGGGCTGTTCCAGCGCGCGTTCACATCGGGCGGCGCGCATCGCGGCGGACTCGGCCTGCTGATCGTGCAGCGGATGCTGCAGTTGCACGACAGCCAGATCCGGCTCGTCGATCGCGAAGGTGCGGGGACCACGTTCTGCTTCGAGTTGCATCCTGCCGGCAGTGCGCAGAAGGGCGGGCGCGCGGCAGTGCCGGTGCAGTGAGTTGCGAGTGAGTCGCAGTCGCAGCGCGACAGATCCAGCGCTCTGAAAAATCCAATACACGCCGAACGCATGTCATCCACGCTCCTCACGCTGTGACACGTCGCGGCTGTGAATGGCGGCGCAAAACGTTTGCCCGCTGCGCGTTATATGGTGTTACGGCATCGCGCTGACTGCCCGCGTCGTCGCAAACGCTGGTTTAAAACACCTGCCCGATTGACACGCCGAATCTGTATCGAGCCGCAGCGAAATTTTCTGAAACACTGCTTCAAAACAGCGCGTTGTTCAATCGTTAAAGAAGCGGCTATTGCGGCCGTTATCAGCGCGTAGACCATAACCGTCTATATTTTGGCGCGCATGATTCAGCTAGACTGGGCGCATTCCTCAGAAGCAAAACGTCGCGCGTCACAAGCACGCGACTCACGATCGCAATAAGGACAAATCAAATGCGGTGGTGCCTCTTTCATGCATGGGCCCGGCGGCGGGACATGCTCGCCCGCGTCGCGCGCGCGGCCGCCCGTTCACGGCGTTGGCTCGACGCTGTGCTCCTGTTGCTGTGCGGCTGTCTTCTCGCTGTCAATGCGCACGCCGCCGACAACGTGCTGCGCGTGCTCGCATGGCCTGGCTACGCCGATGCCGATGTCGTCAAGGCGTTCGAAGCGCGTTATCACGCGAAAGTGGAAGTGACGCTGGTCGATTCGGACGAGGCGCTGTGGGACAAGATGCACGAGGGCGCGCAGCCGCCGTTCGACGTGCTCGCTGCCAATACGGCCGAAATCCAGCGCTATGCGCAGGCCCATCTGCTGGCGCCGCTCGATCTGGCCAGCCTGCCGAACACGCGTCGCCAGTTGCCGCGCTTTCGCGCGCTGTCGGCAATCGACGGGCTGACGGATCATGGTTCCGTCTATGCGATTCCGTTCACATACTCGACGATGGGCCTCATCTACGACCGCAAGCAGGTGAGCGTCGCGCCGCATTCGATGAACGAATTGTGGAATCCGCGCTATCGCGGCAAGGTGCTCGACTACAACAGCGCGCAGCACAATTTCTCGTTCACGGCGCTGGCGCTCGGCTACCCGGACCCGTTCCGGCTGAACGGCGAGCAGATCCAGACCATCACGCGCAAGCTGATCGACCTTCGCCGCAACCTGCTGACCTACTACAACCTGCCGGAAGAGGCGGCGGCGTTTTTCGTGCAGCACAAGGTCGCGCTGATGTTCGGTAACTACGGCACGCAGCAGGTCGAACTGCTGCGCCGCGCGGGCGCCGACGTCGGCTACGTGATTCCGGACGAAGGCGTGCTCGCGTGGCTCGATTGCTGGTCGATGACGAGCGCCGCCGCGAACCGCACGCTCGCGCTCGCGTGGATCAACTACATGCTGGAGCCCGACGTCAGCCGTCTGCTGACCGAGCGTCAGGGCCTCGCGAACACGCTCGCCGAGCCGCCCGAAAGCACGGGCAAGAGCCACATCCTGTGGATCGAGCCCGTCGAGGACATCGGCGGGCGCGAGGCGCTGTGGAGCCGCATCGTGTCGGGCGACCGTCCGGAGCGTTTCTGATGATGCGCCCCGGCCTCACGTTCAAGCTCTCGGTGCTGCTCGCGCTGATCGGCGTGCTCGCGTCGGGTACGACGGGCTACTACGCCTATCGCGCGAACCGGGCCATGCTGGTGCGCGAAGCGCAGCGCAGCCTGCTCACGTCAACCGAACTGCTCGGCCAGCGCTTTACCGTCGCAATCAACGACATCGCCGCCGATGCGCAGGTGCTCTCAACCATGCCGTCGTCGGCGAGCGTCGCGCTGCACGACGACGGCACGTCGGCCGACAACCCCGAGCGCGACCGGCTCGCGCAGGTGTTCGCGAGCTTCATCAGGCACCATCCCGAGTATCTGCAGCTGCGACTCATCTCGCGCGCTCACTACGGGCTCGAACTGATCCGTCTCGACCGCGCATCGGGTAGCGCAGGCGGCGCGGTGCGTGTGCAGGAACGCGCGCTACAGGAGAAAGGCCAGTTCGCGTACGTGTTCGATACGCTCGGGCTCGCGCCGGGGCGCGTCTACATCTCGCCGATCACCGTGAATCACGAGCACGGCGCGCATGCGGCCGAAGGCAAGCCCACGCTGCGGGTCGGCACGCCCATTGCCGACGCGCGCGGCGCAGTCGTCGGCGTGATCGTCGTCGACGTCGATCTGGCGAGCCTGCTGCGGCTCTCGCAAGCCGATCTGCCCGCCGACTATCAGGTCTATCTCGCCAACGAGTGGGGCGACTTCCTCGTGCATCCGGACCCGTCGCAGACGTTCGGCTTTGACAAGGGCCGGCGCGTGTTCATGCAGGAGAGCTTCGCGGCGACAAAGCCGCTTTTCGAACACTCGACGCAGCCCGTGCTGCTGAACGGACTGATGCAGCCGGACGAGGCGGACGGCCACGTCTACGCGTTCGTGCGCAGGCCGTTCGGCCAGTCGCAGGGCAACCGCTTCCTCGTGATCGGGCTCGCGAAGCCGCTGCACGACGTGCTCGTCGGCGCGAACATGCTCGGCAACAGCATCGTGCGGATGGTGCTGACCTTCAGCGCGTTCGCGATCCTGCTCGCCATCCTGTTCGCCCGCGCGCTCACGCGTCCGCTGCATCAGCTCGCGCACGCGGCCACGCATTTCTTCGCCGATCACACGGTGAACGCGCTCCCCGTCAAACGCAACGACGAAATCGGCGTGCTCGCGCGATGCTTCGATCGCATGCGCCGCGAGATCCGCGTACAGATGGACGAGCTGCACAGCAAGCAGCACGAGCTCACGCATCTGGCGAGTCACGACGCGCTGACGGGCCTGCCAAACCGCATGCTCTTCATGCAGAAGCTGCAGGAAGCGATCGACGCGGCGCGCGCGAGCGGCGAGCGGCTCGCGGTGCTGTTCATCGACCTGAACCGCTTCAAGCAGATCAACGACCGCTACGGCCATTCCGTCGGCGACGACGTGCTCGCGATCGTGGCGCGGCGCTTGCAGCATGTGCTGTACGGCGGCGATATCGTCGCGCGTCTGGGCGGTGACGAGTTCATCGTGCTCGTCAAGGGCGAGCGCTCCGCAGAAGCGGCGCCTTCCATCGCCGCGCGCATCGTGCGCACGCTCGATGACGATGTGACGATCGGCGATCAGCCGATGGCCGTCGGCGCGAGCATCGGCATCAGCCAGTTCCCCGCCGACGGCGATTCCGCCGAAGCGCTGCTGCTCAACGCGGACGCCGCGATGTACGCGGCGAAGTCGGGCGGCGCGGGGGCGTGGCTGTCGTATCGCGAACTCATCGACATGCAGCGCGCGCGTGCTGGGCGCGAAAAAGAGCGGCGCGACAGCGGGCGGCATGACCAGGAGCGGCACGACAGCGGGCGCGCCGATAGCGAATCCGACAAGGTCGAGCCCGCCGACGACGGCGCCGACGTCATCGCCTGACGTGATCGCCGGACACGCCGCCTCGCGGTCGCGCTCGCGGGCACGCACAAACGTACGACCGTTGCTCTCCCTGCGGCATGGTTTTTGCAAAAAGCCTGCATCCAAAGCAAAAAGGAGAACCGCGATGACCTTGGCCATTTATCTGATCGGCTGGCTGATTTTCATTGGCGGCGTGTCGTGGGCTCTCGTCAGCATGCACGTCGCGCAGCACTACGTCGCGATCGTCGCCGTCATTCTGCTCGGCATCGGCGTCGTCACGGGTGCGACGCGCGCGCGGGGCCGCGACCGGTCGTCCTGAGCGCACTGCGCGCCAGACAGGTCACGGCAGTCTGCAGCCTGGCGGCGCTGCCGTGACATTTTCAGACATAGTTTTTGAACTGACTTCGCGAGCCCGTTCTTCTACGATTTGATCCGTCGCCACGCTGCATCTGCGAAGTGGCCCGAACCGTGAAGGACACCGCCGTGAAGATCCGCTCGTCATTTTTCTCCTCGTTTTCTGGTCTGCTGAATCGTTCGTCGAACGGCGTCTCGCGCCGGATCGCGATGACGGCGGCAGCAGCCGTGATCGGCGCCGGTGCGTCGCTCGTCAGCGTGCCCGCATGGGCCGGCTACTACGGCCACGGCACCGCGTACACGTCGCACGGCACCTATAGCGGCGCGCACGGCGGCTACTGCAGCGGCGGCACCTGCAACCATGCAGGCGGCGTGGCGGGCCCGTACGGCGGCATCGCGACGAACTCGGGCAGCGTCACGCGCACGGCGCCCGGCCAGTTCTCGAACTCGGGCACCGCGTACGGTCCGAACGGCCGCTCGGTCCAGCACTCGGGCGACACCAGCTGCGCGGGCGGCACGTGCTCGCAAACGGGCTCGATGACGGGCTCCGACGGCCGCACCGCGTCGACCTCCGGCGAAGTGACGCGCACGGGCGCCGGCCAGTATTCGTCGTCGGGCACGGTGACGGGCGGCAACGGCAACACATACAACCATTCGGCATCGACGAATTGCGCAGGCTATACCTGCTCGCGCTCGGGCACGGTGACGGGCAGCAATGGCGGGACGGTCACGCATTCGGGCAGCGCGACGAGCGTCGCACCGGGCGTCGTCGTCACATCGGGCAGCGCAACGGGCACGCACGGCAAC
>BBSL01000521.1 GCA_001319865.1 Burkholderia sp. E7m39
TCATGTCGTGGTCGTCGCGCCGCCGCCGCCGCCGCATGTCGTGTATGTCGCGCCGAAGCCGCGTCCCGTGATCTGGGTTCCGGGGCACTGGGTCGGTCGCGTGTACGTTCCCGCGCACTGGGCCTGAGCAGATCAGCACAGTCGGCGCGCCCGTTTCGCGAAACGGGCCTTATAGAACGGCGCGTGAAGCGCCGTTCGCCTTTGGTGCGTTGCATGCCGTAGGGCCGGCGCAACGGCATCCCGTTGACGCACGTCTCGCCGGACCGCCGACGCCCGCGACAACCCTGAATCCGCTCCCGCTGCCCAGCGTTCGCCAACCCTCGCGATGCCCGTTGCATCGCGCTTTCCGTCAGCCGGCGAACGATCCAGACAAACCCTGATTGCTGCGCCAAAAGCGCCGCTGATATCGTGCGCAGGACATGTGGAAGCGCTTCCACTTCGGCTGTCACTTTCAGCTTCCATCCGATTCCTGCGGTCGATCCGCATGACGAATCCAGCGCATCTAACGCAATCAACGAAAGGAGGTTCCGTGGCATACGATGCAGTGGCGCCCGGCAGCACCGGGCAGAGCGACCCCTTCACCCCGTCCGTCGATTCCGTGTTGTGGCGCAAGGACTTTCTGCTCGGCGCGGCGACGGCGTCGTATCAGATCGAAGGCGCCGTCGACGAAGACGGCCGCCTGCCGTCGATCTGGGACACCTTCTCGGCGACGCCCGGCAAGGTGCTCGCGGGCGATACGGGTGCCGTGGCGTGCGATCACTATCACCGCTGGGAAAGCGACATCGAATTGCTGTCGGGGCTGAACTTCGAGGCCTACAGGCTTTCCGTCGCGTGGCCGCGCGTGATGGACGAAGCCGGGCGGCCGAACCGCAAGGGTCTCGATTTCTACAAGCGCCTCGTCGGCAGGCTGAAGGACAAGGGGCTGCAGACCTTCGTCACGCTCTATCACTGGGACTTGCCGCAGCATCTCGAAGACCGCGGCGGCTGGCTCAATCGCGAGACCGTCTATCGTTTCGCCGATTACGCGGACCTGATGAGCCGCGAACTGTCGGGCTACGTCGATGCGTGGATGACGCTGAACGAACCATGGTGCTCGGCGTTTCTCGGCTACGGCAACGGCCATCATGCGCCGGGGCTCGCGAACGTGCGCTACGCGACGCAGGCGATGCATCATCTGCTGCTCGCACACGGCCACGCGACGCAGGCGCTGCGCGCGAACGATCCGTCGTCGATGAAGGGGATCGTCGCGAACGTGGGGCGCGGCACGGCGAACTCGGCGAGCGAAGCGGATCAACACGCTGCGCATCTGTTCGAAGTGCAGCACAACGCGTGGATTCTCGATCCGCTGCTCAAGGGCGAATACCCGCAGGATCTGTGGACGCTGTGGCCCGGCGCCGAGCCGCTCGTGCTCGGAGGTGACCTGCAGACCATCGCCGTGCCGCTCGACTTTCTCGGCATCAACTATTATTTCCGCACCAATGTGAAGAGCGACGGCGCGCACGGTTTCGTCGAGGTGCCGCTGCCCGATGTCGAACGCACGCAGATGGGCTGGGAGGTGTATCCGGACGGCCTGCGCGATCTGCTGACGGGCTTCGATCGGAAGTACCCGAACCTGCCGCCCATCTACATCACCGAGAACGGCATGGCATCGGACGATCAAGTACACGACGGCCGCGTCGAGGACCCGCAGCGCATCGCGTTTCTCAGGCGCCATCTCGCCGCCGTCGATCAGGCCGTCAAGCAGGGCGTCGATGTGCGCGGGTACTTCGTCTGGTCGCTGCTCGACAACTTCGAGTGGGCGTTCGGCTACGAGCGGCGCTTCGGCGTCGTGCATGTCGATTACGACACGCAGCAGCGCACCGTCAAACATAGCGGCGAGCTGATCGCGAAGTTCATCGAGGCGCGCAGCAAACGAAGCTAAAGAGAAGACACGCAGTCAAGCGCAGTCACGACACAAGCTGGTAAGCAGTCGACCTGATAAATCGGGCATCGGGCCCGAAGGAGACGGAATGAACAGCAGAAAACAGTGGGCGTTGAAAAGCGGTATTGCAGTGGCATTGGCCATCACGGGCGTGATCGCGCACGCCGAGCCGTTGAAGGCAAACGTGATTCACTGGTGGACCTCGGGCGGCGAGTCGGCCGCCATCCGCCAGTTCGCCGACGCGTACAACCAGGCGGGCGGCCAGTGGGTCGACAATGCCGTGGCGGGCGCGGACCAGGCGCGCGCGACCGCGATCAACCGCATTGTCGGCGGCGATCCGCCCACGGCTGCGCAGTTCAACACGTCCAAGCAGTTTCATGACCTGATCGATCAGGGCCTGCTCAACAATGTCGATGCCGTCGCCACGAAGGAAAACTGGCCGGCTATCTTCCCGCAATCGATCCTCGACAGCATCAAGGTCAACGGCCACTACTACGCGGCGCCCGTCGACATCCACATGCCCGCGTGGTTCTTCTATTCGAAGCCGGTGTTCGCGAAGGCGGGCATCGCGGACGAGCCGAAGAGCTATGACGACTTCCTCGCCGATCTGGACAAGCTGAAGAAGGCGGACGTGATACCGCTCGCGCTCGGCGGCCAGCCGTGGCAGGAAAAGATCACGTTCGATGCCGTGTTCGCGGATGTGGGCGGACCCGATCTGTACCTGAAGGTATACCGCGATCGAGACCAGAAGGCCGTCAACTCGGACGCATTCAAGAAGGTGCTCGTGGCGTTCAAGAAACTGCATGATTTTGTCGATCCCGGTTCGCCCGGCCGCAACTGGAACGACGCAACGGCGCTCGTGATTTCCGGCAAGGCGGGCGTGCAGATCATGGGCGACTGGGCGAAGGGCGAGTTCTCGGCGGCGAAGCAGACACCCGGCAAGGACTTCGGCTGCTTCCCGGGCTTCGGACCGCATTCGCCGTATCTGGTCGCGGGCGACGTGTTCGTGTTTCCGAAGACGGACAACGCGAACGCGATCAAGGCGCAAAATCTGCTCGCGACGGTGATGACGTCTCCGCAGGCGCAGGTCGCGTTCAGCGCCAAAAAAGGCTCGATTCCTATTCGTCCCGATGTGGACGTGAACCAGCTCGACATCTGCGCGAAGGAGGGCATTGCGATCATGAAGGACAAGTCGCGCCAGCTGCCAAATCCGGAAATGCTGGTGTCGCCCGATACACAGGGCGCGCTGACGGATGTCATCACGAATTTCTGGAACAAGAACCAGTCGGCCGACGATGCGCAAAAGGCGTTTGCCAGCGCGTTGAAGGGCTGACGCACGATGGGGACGCTCAAGTCGCACGCGCTGCCGGACATGACGGCGAAGCCGCGGCCCGTGGCCGGGTCGCGCGGGCGGCCGTTGCGCAAGCGCTGGTCGCTCGCCGCGTGGATCGCGCTGATCCCGATGATGCTGACGGTGATCTTCGCGTACCTCGGCACGATGCTGTGGACGGCGCGCGTGTCGCTCAGCAACTCGCGCACGTTCCCGTCGAATGACTTCGTCGGCTTCACGCAATATGGGCGGCTCTTTCATAACGACCGCTGGCTCGTGTCGCTGCAGCACATCGCCATATACGGCGTGTGCTTCATCGTCGCGTGTCTCGTGATCGGCATGCTGCTCGCGATCTTCATCGATCAGCGCGTGATGGCGGAAGGCGTGCTGCGCACGGTGTTTCTGTATCCGTATGCGATGTCGTTCGTCGCGACGGGCCTCGTGTGGCAATGGATACTGAATCCCGAACTCGGCGCGCAGTCGCTGCTGCACAAGCTGGGCTTCACGCATGCGCGCTTCGACTGGATCGTCGATCAGGACTGGGTGATCTACACGATCGTGATCGCCACGGTCTGGCAGGCCTCGGGGCTCGTGATGGCCGTGATGCTCGCGGGCCTGCGCGGCATCGACGACGAGTTGTGGAAAGCCGCGCGCATCGACGGCGTGCCGCGCTGGCGCGTGTATGCGAGCATCGTCATACCCATGCTCGGTCCGTCTATTTCGACGGCCTTCGTTCTGCTGTTCGTCGCCGTCGTGAAGCTGTTCGACGCCGTCGTCGCGATGACGCAGGGCGGTCCCGGCACCGCGAGCGAAGTGCCCGCGAAGTTCATCATGGACTATCTGTTCGGGCGCGCGAACATCGGGCTGGCATCGGCGGCGTCGATCGTGCTGCTCGCCACCGTGCTCGCGATACTCGCGCCGTTCCTCTATGCACGCAGTCGCGCCGCGTCGCGCAAGGAGGTGTGATGAGCACGCCGCTGCAATCCATGCGCCGTTCGCCGCGCCGGCAACATGCGCGCAAGAAGCGTTTTTCTCCGGCACGTCTCGGTGTATATGGCTTTCTGATCATCGCCGCGCTGTTCTTTCTGTTGCCGCTGTACGTGATGCTGGTGACGTCGGTGAAACCGATAGACGAAATCCGCTTGGGCAACCTGGTTGCGCTCCCCGTGCACTTCACCTTGCAGCCATGGAGCGACGCGTGGCAGTCGGCCTGCACGGGGCTCGACTGCAACGGCATTCGCGTCGGGTTCTGGAACTCGGTGCGCATCGTCGTGCCGAGCACAGTGTTTTCGATCGTGGTGGGCGCGATCAACGGCTATGCGCTGTCCTTCTGGCGGCCGCGCGGCGCGGGCGTGTTCTTCGGCGTTCTCTTGCTCGGCGCGTTCATTCCGTATCAGGTGATGATCTATCCGATGGTGCGCGTGCTCGCGAGCGTGCATCTGTTCAGCTCGCTGCCCGGCATCGTGATCATTCATACGATCTTCGGCATGCCCGTGATGACGCTGCTGTTCCGCAACTACTACGCGGGCATTCCGCTGGAACTGTTCAAGGCGGCGCGCATCGACGGCGGCGGTTTCTGGCGCATCTTCTTCCAGCTGATGCTGCCGATGTCGCTGCCCATCATCGTCGTAGCGATGATCCTGCAGGTCACGAACATCTGGAACGACTACCTGCTCGGCCTCGTGTTCGCAGGCACGAAGAACCTGCCGATGACGGTGCAGCTGAACAACATCATCAACACGACGACGGGCGAAAAGATCTACAACGTCAACATGGCGGCGACGATCCTCACTTCCGTCGTGCCGCTTGCCGTGTATTTCATTTCGGGTCGCTGGTTCGTACGCGGCATCGCGTCGGGCGCGGTGAAGGGCTGAAACGGCGCAATCGCGGAAAACGGCCTGCAAACAGGGCTAATCGAGAATCTGGGCTGATATGGCAACCGTACCGAACATGGCAAACGTCGCGGTCCGCGACCTGAAAATCCAGCTTGGCGCGAATACGGTGATCGACGCGCTCGATCTCGACGTGCGCGCAGGCGAATTCGTCGTCTTGCTCGGCCCGTCGGGCTGCGGCAAGTCGACGTTGCTGCACAGCATCGCGGGCCTGATCGACGTGACGGAAGGCAGCATCGAGATCGGCGGCGAGGACATGACGTGGGCCGATCCGAAAGACCGGCGCGTAGCGCTAGTGTTCCAGTCGTATGCGCTCTATCCGACGATGAGCGTCGAGCGCAACCTGTCCTTCGCGCTGCGCCTCAACGGCACGCCGAAGGCCGAGATCGAACGGCGCGTCGCGCGCGCGTCCGACATGCTGCAGCTCGGCCCGTTGCTCAAGCGCAAGCCCGCGCAGCTGTCGGGCGGGCAGCGGCAGCGCGTCGCGATTGGCCGCGCGATCGTGCGCGAAGCGGACGTATTTCTGTTCGACGAACCGCTGTCGAATCTCGACGCCAAGCTGCGCACCGAGTTGCGCCGTGAGCTGAAGCAACTGCATCAGCGTCTGGGCGCGACGATGATCTACGTGACACACGATCAGGTGGAAGCGATGACGCTCGCCACGCGCATGGCCGTGATGAAGAACGGCGTGATCCAGCAGTTCGGCACGCCCGCCGAAGTCTATGCGCGGCCCGCGAACCTGTTTGTCGCAACGTTCCTCGGCTCGCCCGCGATGAACCTGCTCAACGGCACGCTGCTTGCACAACGCGACGGGGTGCGCTTCACGGGCGCGCAGCTCGATCTCGACGCGTCGCGCTACGCATTCGCCGGGCAGCCCGAGACGGGCAAGCCGTGCGTGCTCGGCGTGCGGCCCGAAGATGTGCGCGTGCGTATCGGCGCGGACTCGAATCAACGCGCGCAAGTGTCGCTTATCGAACCAATGGGCAACCATCGGGTTATCTGGCTCGATTATCATGGCACCCAGATAGCGTCGATCGATCAGGAGAAAACGCCCGTCGCCGTGGGCGATTCGGTGGCGTTCGGGATCGACGGCGCGCACATTTCGCTGTTCGACGAGGCGGGCGGGGCGCGCCTCTAACGGCAAGCGCAGAAACACAAGCAGACACACAAGCGGACGGAGACATCGTGGCGACCCTCAAGGATGTGGCGGAGCTGGCGGGCGTGGGGCTCTCGACAGCCTCGCGCGCCATTTCGGGCAAAGGGCCCGTATCGGCGGAAGCGGCCGCGCGCGTGAAGGCCGCGATCGCCGAGCTGAACTTCCGGCCCTCGTCGATCGGCCGCGCGATGGCCACGCAGCAACTCGGCATCATTGGCCTGTTCGTGCCGACGTTTTTCGGCTCGTACTACGGCACGATTCTCAAGCAGACGGATCTCGAACTGCGTGCCGTGCATCGTCACGTGGTGGTCGCGACGGGATGCGGCGAGTCGACACCGCGCGAGCAGGCGCTCGAAGCCGTGCGGTTTCTGATCGGCCGCGACTGCGACGGCGTGGTTGTCATCAGCCACGATCTGCACGATGAAGACCTCGATGAGTTGCACCGGATGCATCCCAAGATGGTGTTCCTCAACCGCGCGTTCGAACAGTTGCCCGACGCGTCGTTCTGCGCGGATCACCGGCGAGGCGGTGAACTCGCGGCCGCGACGCTGCTCGAACACGGGCATCGGCAGATCGCGGTGATTTCCGGGCCGTTCGCGGCATCGGACAACGTCGAGCGGCTCGATGGCTTTTTCGACGAACTTGCGCGTCACGGCATCGCGCGCGACACGGTGCCGTTGATCGAATCGGACTTCTCGCCCGAAGGTGGCTACGCGGCAACCTGCCAGCTGCTCGATTCGAACGTGCCGTTCACCGGGCTCTTCTGCGCGAACGACACGATGGCCGTCAGCGCGCTCGCGCGTTTCCAGCAAGTGGGCGTGTCGGTGCCGGGCGACGTCTCCGTGATCGGCTACGACGACGACTATTCGGCGGCGTACGCAGCGCCCACGTTGACCTCCGTGCATATTCCGACGGCCGAACTTACCCAGAACGCCGTGCGCTGGCTCATCAACCAGTGCTACGGGACGAACTGGGAGATCTTTCGCGAATTCCCCGTGACGGTGACGATGCGCGCGTCGGTAGGTCGCGCGAAAGCGGCGTGAAAGACGCGGGCGCGTGCCTTTGCGTGCCGCCCCGCAGCGCCCCATCAAACTGCATTAGCATGAAGGCTCACCCAGGAGTCCTCATGCAGCCACCCCCTCTCGACAATCCCTTCCTCGAATCGCTCGCTGTCGAACTGACCGAGTGGAAAAGCGGCTACGCCGAATTCACGATGCCGATCCGTCCCGCGACGCTCAACCGCCAGCGCGTGCTGCAAGGGGGCGCGATCGCCACGCTGCTCGATGCAGCGGCGGGCTACGCGGGCCTCTATAGCGAAGGCGATCCCATTCACGCATTTACGTTGTCGCTGACCATCAGCTATCTCGACAAAGGGCTCGGCGAAAAGGTCATCAGCAAGGGCTTTCTCGAACGCAAGGGCCGCTCCGTGTATTTCGCGCGCGCCGAGGCGTGGGTCGATCACAAGGTTCTGATCGCCAGTGCGCAGGGCGTCTTCAAGTACGCGTAGTCGAACCGGACCGCTGTACCACGGCCGTGCAGTGAAGTTGCGCCGATCCAGGTCGATAGCGCGGCGATCGATCGCTGCGCCGATGTCAGGTAGAATGTGATCGGTAACATTTCGTCGCGCTTGCGCGGTCTGAATTAGGCCGCAACGCGGGAAAGGTTTTGCACAATCGGCTAAGATCGATGGTTCGTCAGCCCAGTGCGGACCGCGCAACGCTCGCGGCCCGCCGTCTTCCCACTATCAGGAACACAGCATGGTCACATCCAGCAGCTACACCGACACCCGCCTGTTGATCAACAACGAGTGGTGCGACGCCGCCAGCGGCAAGACGCTCGACGTCATCAATCCCGCGACGGGCAAGCCGATCGGCAAGGTCGCGCACGCCGGCAAGGCCGATCTGGACCGCGCGCTGGAAGCTGCGCAGAAGGGCTTCGAAGCGTGGCGCAAGATTCCCGCCAATGAGCGCGCAACCACGATGCGCAAGGCAGCCGCGCTGGTTCGCGAGCGCGCCGACAGCATCGCGCGTCTGATGACGCAGGAGCAGGGCAAGCCGTTCGCGGAAGCGCGCATCGAAATGCTCTCCGCCGCCGACATCATCGAATGGTTCGCCGACGAAGGCCGCCGCGTCTATGGCCGCGTCGTGCCGTCGCGCAACCTGAGTGCGCAGTCGCTCGTGCTGAAGGAGCCGATTGGCCCTGTCGCCGCGTTCACGCCATGGAATTTCCCCGTCAACCAGGTGGTGCGCAAGCTGAGCGCCGCGCTCGCGAGCGGCTGCTCGTTCCTCGTGAAGGCGCCGGAAGAAACGCCCGCATCGCCGGCAGCGCTGCTGAACGCGTTCGTCGAAGCGGGTGTGCCCGCGGGCACGGTCGGCCTCGTGTTCGGCGATCCTGCTGAGATTTCGAGCTACCTGATTCCGCATCCCGTCATCCGCAAGGTCACGTTCACGGGCTCGACGCCCGTCGGCAAGCAGCTCGCCGCGCTCGCCGGCCAGCACATGAAGCGCGCGACGATGGAACTCGGCGGCCACGCGCCCGTGATCGTCGCGGAAGGCGCCGACGTCGCGCTCGCCGTGAAGGCAGCGGGCGGCGCGAAGTTCCGCAACGCAGGCCAGGTGTGCATTTCGCCGACGCGCTTTCTCGTGCACAACAGCATCAAGGAAGAATTCGCGGCGGCGCTCGTCAAGCACGCGGAAAGCCTGAAGGTCGGCGACGGTCTGGCTGACGGCACGCAGCTCGGGCCGCTCGCCAACGCACGCCGTCTGACTGCGATGGCGAAGGTGGTCGACGACGCGCGCGCCACGGGCGCCAAGGTCGCTACGGGCGGTGAGCGCATCGGTTCGGAAGGCAACTTCTTTGCGCCGACAGTGCTAACGGACGTGTCGCTGGAAGCCGACATCTTCAACAACGAGCCGTTCGGCCCCGTCGCCGCGATTCGCGGCTTCGACAGCCTGGAAGACGCGATCGCCGAAGCGAACCGCTTGCCGTACGGCCTCGCGGGCTATGCGTTCACGAAGTCGTTCCGCAACGTGCATCTGCTGTCGCAGAACCTCGAAGTCGGCATGCTGTGGATCAACCAGCCCGCCACGCCGACGCCCGAAATGCCGTTCGGCGGCGTGAAGGATTCCGGCTATGGCTCGGAAGGCGGCCCGGAAGCGATGGAAGCCTATCTCGTGACGAAGGCCGTCACGGTGATGGCTGTCTGAGTTCGGCCCCGCGTTCGCGCGGTTGAACTCGCCGCCCGCTGCAATGGCGGGCGGTTGGCATCGAACGATGCCGATCGACGGCGAACGTTCGTCGGACGAGTCGAAAGCTGTCAGTAAAACTCCCGATTGGTGGCATCGCCACGCGCTCCTAGCATGGCGATCGACATGTCGCGCTGGCGCGCCGTGTCGACGGGCGGGCAAAGCGCGTCAGCGCGCCGTGTTGCTCGCGCATTGCTCATACCGTTGCCGCGTTTTCAAATGCGGCCGGACGGCCCCGTCCTACTACTCACTGTGCGCCTCGCGCGCGCAGTCACGCTCGAAGTGCGCCGCGACGCGCCCGTGACAAGAACAAAGAGAACGCACGGCCAACTGCCGCGGCAAACCCGCGCCGATGTCCCGGCGTGGGTCCGACGCGCGCCATTCGAACGCGTCGTTGCGCATCGGGCATTTCCGTCACGAGTCACTGGAGAGTATCGATGATCTTTCATGCGTCCATTCCCACGCAAAACCCCGAACGCGTCGCGCGCACGCTGGCCGAACTGTGGGGCGGTTTCGCCGCGCCGTTTTCGCCTTTCGAAGGCGCCTGGATGGCCGTGGCGGGCGACGATCGCGGCACGATCATCGAGACCTATCCGAGCAACATGACGCTCACGCCCGGCGATACGCGAGAGCCCGTCGCGTCGATGACAGCGGGCCGTCCGCAATACAGCGGCTTTCATATGGCCGTTGCGTCGCCGCTGTCCGTCGAGCAGGTGATCGCGATCGGCGAGCGCGAAGGGTGGCGCGCCGTGCGTTGCACGCGCGGCAACAATTTCTTCGACGTGATCGAATTGTGGGTCGAAAACAGCACGCTGATCGAAGTGCTGACGCCCGAGATGCAGGCGCAGTATCTCGGCTTCGCGACACCGGAGAACTTTCGCGCGCTCGCGCAGCAGGCTGCCGCCGGTCCCGCGCCTTCTGTTGTCGCGGCGCAATGACTACACTGCGGTGAATGCCATTGACGGGAGTACCCGATGACTGCCGCTGCAAACTGTCCCGCGTCGGTTGCAACGTTCAGGAGCGAGCATGGCTTTTCGATCACGGTCGCGCGGCTGCGCGGCCTGCTGGTCGATAAAGGCATGACGATCTTCGTCGATATCGATCAGGCCGACGCGGCCGCCCAGGTCGGCATGACACTGCGCCCGACGCGGCTCATCGTGTTCGGCAACCCGAAGGGCGGCACGCCCGTGATGCAGGCCAACCCTTGCGCAGGCCTGCTGTTGCCGCTGAAGGCGCTGGTCTGGGAAGACGAAGCGCGCGTGACATGGCTCGCCATCGACGACGTGACGGGCGCGCTCGTTGACGGCTACGGGCTTGCTGCGTCGCTCGTCGAGCCGCTCGCAAAGGCGAAGGCGCTGATCGAGATGTCGGCGGCGCGCGATCCCGTGTGAGCGGTCGTGGCGCTCACGCCACGCGTTCAGTGATCGTCCGGACTGGCTCCCGTGGCAGCGTCCAGCAGTGCCTCCAGCCGATGCGGGTCCGCCAGCCCCGTGATCGTGCCGACCTTGCGTCCGTTGGCGTCGTAGACGACGGTGAACGGCACCGCGCCGCGCGTGTCGCCTTCGCGCAGCATCATCGCGATGCCGCCCATGCCGGCGAGATAGAGCGGGTAGTTGATCCCATAGTCGTGCGCGAAGGACCGCACGGCGGCCGCCTCGTCGAGCGCAATGCCGATGAACTGCGCCTTGCCGCGATACGCGTTCTGCAACGCGATGAACGCGGGCACTTCCGTGCGGCATGGCGCGCACCACGGTGCCCAGAAATTGATGACGAGCGCATGTCCGCGATAGCGCTCGAGTGATTCGAGCTTGCCGTCCAGCGGTTGCAGTTGCGACTGAAAGACGGCAGCGGGCGTGGCCGCGGCAGCGGGTGCAGCGGCGCGCGCATCGGTTGCGGCGAGCAAGCCTGCGAGCACGCAGGCAAGCGATGCCGCCGCGATTCGCGCGCGCATCGG
>BBSL01000522.1 GCA_001319865.1 Burkholderia sp. E7m39
TTCACGAAGGCCTCGCAGGCCGCGTCGACGAAGTGATGCGCGCGCGGTATATCGCGCAGGTCGGCATGTTCACGTACACGGGCCTGTCCGCCGAACAGGTGGAAACGCTGCGCGTCGAGCACGGCATCTATCTGCTGCGTTCGGGGCGCATGTGCGTCGCGGGCCTGAATCGCGCCAACGTCGGCTACGTGGCGTCGGCGATCGCGGCTGTGGCCGGTTCCGGTTCGCGCGCGTAAGGAGACACACGATGGAGACGCTGGAGCGAGACACGCAGCACACACCCGCAATGCATCCCGACGAATGGCACGCGCGCGTTCAATTGGCCGCGTGCTATCGCGTCTTCGATATGCTGGGTTGGACTGAACTGATCTACAACCACATCACGGTGCGCCTGCCCGAAAGCGTGACAGCGGGAGCGAAGCAGTTCCTCATCAACCCGTTCGGCCTGCATTACAGTGAAGTGACGGCGCGCAATCTGGTGAAGATCGATGCGCAAGGGCGCATTCTCGACGGCTCCGCGTACCCGGTGAACCCGGCCGGCTTCACCGTGCACGCCGCGCTGCACGAAGGCATCCCCGACGCGCATTGCGTGATGCATACGCACACGACAGCGGGGGTCGCCGTCGCGTGCTCGGAGGAAGGGTTGCAGCAGACCAACTTCTACAGCGCGCAACTGCACGAGCGCATTGCGTATCACGACTTCGAAGGCATCACGATTCACGCCGAAGAAGGGCCGCGCCTCGTCGAGCATATCGGCGACCGGCAGGCGGTGATTCTGCGCAACCACGGGCTGCTCGCGTGGGGCGAGACCTTGCCGCAAGCGTTCGCGATCCTGTGGACGTTGAACCGCGCGTGCGAAATCCAGGTCGCGACGTTCGCAATGGGCCGCGCGCGTGCCGTGCCGGAAGCGATCGCCGCGCAATGCTCGCGCGACGCGCTGCAGTTCGATGCACGCTACGGCGCAGGCCAGGACGTGTTCGATGCGCTGGTGCGCAAGGTCGACAGGATCGACGCCAGCTATAAAGACTGAAGGGAACAGCGAGGAACGACGAAGATGAAGGTAGGCATTTACGGCGCGGGCGCGATCGGCGGCTGGATGGGCGTGAAGCTCGCGCAGGCGGGCTGCGAGGTCAGCGTGGTCGCGCGCGGCGCGACGCTCGAGGCATTGCGCGAACACGGGTTGCGCCTGATCGAGAACGGTGAGACGCACACGGTCGAGGTCAAGGCAAGCGAGCAGCCTGCCGCACTCGGCGTGCAGGATCTCGTGATCGTCGCGGTGAAGGCGCCGGGCATGGCCGTCGTCGCGCAGCGTATCGCACCGCTCATCGGCGCGAACACGCTCGTGCTGACGGCGATGAACGGCGTGCCGTGGTGGTTCTGCGACGGCTTGCAAGGCGAATTGGCGGGCGCGCGTCTTTCATCCATCGATCCCGACGGCTCGATTGCCGCCGCCATTCCGGCAGCGCGCACGCTCGGCTGTGTCGTGCATGCGAGCTGCCGCGTCGATGCGCCGGGCGTCATCGCGCACCATCAGGGACGCGGGCTGATCGTCGGCGAGGCGACAGGGCACGCGAGCGAGCGCGTCGCGTCGCTCGTCGAGCTACTGCGCAAGGCGGGCTTCGATGCGAGCGCGTCGGCGCAGATCCAGCGCGATGTCTGGTACAAGCTGTGGGGCAACATGACGATGAACCCTGTCAGCGCGATCACGGGCGCGACCACCGACAAGATTCTGAATGATCCGCTCGCGCGCGACTTCGTCACCCGCGTGATGCGGGAAGCGAAGGAAATCGGCGCGCGCTTTGGCATTCCCATCGAGCAGGCGCCCGAGGATCGCCATGCCGTGACGCTGAAGCTCGGCGCGATGCGCACGTCGATGCTGCAGGACGTGGAGGCGGGCAAGGCCGTCGAACTGGACGCGCTGGTGGGCGCCGTGTGCGAACTGGGCGCGCTGACGGGCGTCGAGACGCCGTATGCGAATGCGCTGTTCGGGCTCGCGCGTCTGCACGCCCGAGCACGTGGGCTGTATCCTCTCGGCTGACTTTTGTTTCCTCAATGACAGCCCAGCCCAAAGAAGCATGAAATTCACCGATCTATCGTCACCTGCGTACTTCGAAAACCCTTATCCGTTCTACGACGGCATCCGCAGCGCGGGCGCCTTCGTGCCGCTCGCGCCGAACGTCGTGCTGACGGGCCGTCACGCCGTGATCGCCGCGCTGCTGCCCGATCGCCGCATGGGCAAAACCTATATGCCGAGCGTGGTTGCGCGCTATGGCGAAAGCGCGCGTCAGCAACCCGTGTTTCAGGCACTCGAACGCACCTTCCTGATGATGAACCCGCCCGCGCACACGCGGCTGCGCGCGTTGCTGATGAATGCGTTCAACGCGCGGCAGATCGAGACGCTGCGCGCGATCGCGGAAGACACCACCGACAGCCTGATCGACGCGATAGCAGGCAAGCGCGAGGCGGATCTCGTCAGCGAGTTCGCGATGCCGTTGCCGCTGCAGATCATCTGCCGTCTGCTCGACGTGCCCGTCGAAGACGGCGTGCGTTTCGGCGAAGCAGCGAGCCTGCTGGTGTCCGCGTTCGATCTCGCGCCGATGCCGCCGCAAGCGCTGGCGCGCGCGAATCAGGCCGCGCTCGATCTCGAAGCGTACTTCCGCGCCGTGATTGCGCAACGGCGTGCGACGCCCGGCAACGACATCGTGTCGTCGCTGATTCAGGCGGAAGAGGGCGGCGAGCGGCTGTCGGAGGATGAGATCGTGTCGAACGTGATCCTGCTGTTCGTGGCGGGACACGAGACCACGTCGAACATGCTCGGCAACGCGCTGATCGCGCTGCACCGGCATCCCGATCAACTGGCGAAACTGCGCGGCGATCCTTCGCTGGTGCCGAAGGCGATTGCCGAATGTGCGCGTTACGACACGGCCGTGCAGATGGTCGTGCGCACCGCGTTCGACGATGTCGAGGTGGACGGTCAGACGCTGGCGCGCGGCACCATCGTCTTCATGCTGCTCGGCTCGGCCAATCGCGACCCGGCGCGCTTCGATGATCCCGACCGGCTGGATATCGAACGCGACCCATCAGGCCACCTGCTGACGTTCGGCGCGGGGATTCACTACTGCCTCGGCGCGCGTCTCGCGATGATGGAACTGGAGATCGCGCTGCACAAGCTGCTGACGCGCTTGCCCGAATTGCGGCTCACGAATCTCGACACGTTGCAATGGCACAAGCGGAACAATCTGCGCGGCGTCGAATCGCTGATCGCCGCATGGTGATGTGATGTTCTAGCGCAAAGCGTGAGCGCTCGACGCTCACGCCATGTCGCGGTGCCAGCGCTCCAGCTGTTCGACGGTGGTGCCCGCGCCGCCGCACACGATCACAAGCACGGACTCGAAGCGCTGCAGTGCTTGCGTCGGCGCATACACGAGCGCAAGGCTCGCGCCGCACGCAGGCTCGACCAGCACGCGATGATCGTCGACGAAACGCCGCGACGCGTCCACGGCTTGCGCATCCGATACGACGACGCATTCGACAGGATGCGTCTGCGTGAGCCTGAATGCCTGCTCGCAGACCTGCTTCGCGCCCAGCGACGTCGCGACGCTCGTGATGCCCGGCAGTTCGATCCGCTTGCCCGCGCGCACCGACTGCGCAAGCGACGACGCGCCCTCCGTTTCGACTGCGATCACGGGCACGCTGGCAAGTCCGTTGCGCCGCAAGCCTTCGATCGCGCCCGCCATCAGGCCGCCGCCGCCCACCGACAGCACCACGGCGTCGAACGCCGCGCCCGCACGCACGACTTCGTCGATCATCGACGCATGGCCGTGCCAGAGCAGCGGGTCATCGAACGGATGGATGAAGGCGTCGTCGGGACCGACCTGTTCGAGCGCGAATGCATTCGCTTCCTGCCAGGTCGCGCCGTGCACGATCACGTCGGCGCCTTGCAGCGCGATCAGCTGCTTCGCGCGCTCGCCCGTGTTTTGCGGCACGACCACCGTGACGGGAACCGACAGCGCGCGCCCCGCATACGCGACGGCAATGCCCGCATTGCCGCCCGACGACGACACGAAGCGGCGCTTGCCGCGCCTCGCATGCTCGTCGCACGCATAGCCGATGCCGCGGATCTTGAACGAGCCGGGCGGCTGCAACGCGTCCATCTTCAGCAGCACGCGGCGGCCGGACGCGTGGCTGAGCGGTTGGGATTCGAGCAGAGGCGTATCGATGTGGAGTGTCATCACGGTGTCGCCTGGAGCGGCGCGTTGAGGTCGATGCGGAATCGCCGATGATAGCAACGGACGTTCTTTCGGGCTTGCTGTTTGTGCGCAAGATCCAGGTGTGCAGAAAAAAGGGCGGTGTCGACGCATGTCGAACCGCCCGTTCTTCGCTACTTGCCCGCGATCAGGCTCGGATCGCCCGCGACGCGCTCATGGGCGCGCAGCGCGCCATCGTCGAGCAGTCCCTTGGTCAGTTCCAGCGCCTGACGCTCGAAGAGGCGCCGGTACACGCCATGGTCGATGCGGATCAGCTGTTCGTGGCTGCCTTCTTCGACCACGCGGCCCTTGTCGAGCACGAGCAGCCGGTCGAGCGCACGCACGGTCGACAGCCGGTGCGCGACGACGAGCGTCGTGCGTCCGACCATCAGCCGCTCCATCGCCTGCTGGATCAGCAGCTCGCTTTCGCTGTCGAGGCTCGACGTGGCTTCGTCGAAGATCAGGATCGGCGCGTCGGCGAGAAACGCGCGCGCAATCGCAACCCGCTGACGCTCGCCGCCCGACAGCTTCACGCCGCGTTCGCCGACCAGCGTGTCGTAACCATGCGGCAGCGCGGCGATGAAGTCGTGCGCGCTCGCGAGCTTCGCGGCCTGCACGATATCGTCGAACGATGCGCCCGGCCGCGCATAGGCGATGTTCTCCGCGAGCGAGCGGTGAAACAGCACGGGCTCCTGCTGCACGATCGCGATGTGCTGGCGCAGCGACGCCTGCTGCACGTCGGCGATGTTCTGACCGTCGATCGTGATGCGGCCATCGTCGATGTCGTACAGACGCTGGATCAGCTTGATGAACGTCGTCTTGCCCGAGCCCGAATGCCCGACGAGGCCGATCCGCTCGCCCGGCGCGATGCGCAGCGAGAAGTCGCTATAGAGCGGCTTGCGCTGCGCGCCATAGCGGAACGTCACGTGCTCGAAGCGGATTTCGCCCTGCGGTACGGCGATGTCGCGCGCGCCCGGCTTGTCTTCGATGCCGAGCGGCTCGCGTTCGAGCGCGACGAGTTCTTCCATGTCGTTGACCGAGCGCTGCAGGTTGCGCACGTGCATGCCGACATCGCGCAAGTAGCCTTGCAGCACGAAGAACGTGGTCAGCGCATAGGTGATGTCGCCGACGCTCGCTTCGTCGCGCAGCCACAAGAGCAGCGCGGCGCCGAGGATCGCCGCCTGCATCAGCGCGAGCATCGCGCCCTGCACGCCGCCGTTCGTGGTGCCGCGCTGCCATGTGCGGCGCGTGCGCTGACGCCACTTCGCGATTACGCGTTCGAGCCGCGCTTCTTCGCGCTCTTCGGCGCCGAACGCCTTGACGACGGCGTTGCAGCTGACGGCATCGGCGAGCGCGCCGCCCATGCGCGTGTCCCACAGGTTGCCCAGACGCGCGGCGGGCGCGACATAGCCGAGCGACAGCGCGACCGTCACGGCCACGTACAGCAGCGAGCCCACGCCGACCACGGCGCCCATCACGGGCCAATGAATACCGAGCAGCACCGTCGAGCCCGCCAGCATTACCAGTGACGGCAGCAGCGCGATGAGCAGCGTGTCGTTGAGCAGGTCGAGCGCCCAGATGCCGCGCGTGATCTTGCGCACCGTCGAGCCCGCGAAGCTGTTCGCGTGCCAGTCGGTCGAAAAGCGCTGCACGCGATGAAACGCGTTGGCGCAGATCGCGCTCATCATCGTCAGCGTCATCACGATGATGCTGCGATAGACAAGCTGCCGCAGCACCGTGCCGCCGATGCCGAGCGCGATCAGCGTGGCGAACGCAACGAGCGCCGCATGCGATGCCACCGTCTTGCCGAGCGTGCTGCCCGAGCTCAGGGCATCGACGAGCCGGCCGGCGAACATCGGCGTCAGCACGTCGGCGAATGCGGCCATCAGTGCGAACAGCGCGATGCCCGCGACGCGCACCGGTTGCCGGCGCCAGTGCTGGAAAGTGAAGCCAAGAACGCTTCTGAACGCTTGCGCGCCAAAGTCGAGTTTTTTGCTAGCCATGTGTTTGCAGCGAGCGCCGCAAAGCGACGCGTCGCGATCCAGTCAGGATTGAAAACAGACAGCCGATGCCCGCCCATCTGCGGCGGCGACGAAAGAAACGGTTGTCTGGTAAAGGCGCGGACCTGTTCGTGAAGCCGGTCCGGCGCGGATGACGACCTAGCTCAGAGAGCCGGTGACGCCTGGCGACATCCCACGGGAGATTGCGATGTTCGTCGTATGCATTGAACGCCTCCCTTGGTGATGTGTGGATGAAGGGCTGCCGCGTGAACTTGCGGCGTGTCGGGAATTGTAGCAAGAAAGCTTGCGTAACGTGATCGCAATGTGCATTGACCTGACGCGATGTACTGGTTTTATGCGTGCATCATCGCGCGCGCGGCGTGCGTACGCGCGGCCCGGCAGGCGCGCGCCGGATACAATGCGGCTGCGCTGAACCACTCAACCTGATTCGACCTCAACTCATGTCCAGTTCCACTCGGGCCTTTCTGCTCGGTCCGTTGCTCAAAGGCGTGTCCCGTTCGTTTTATCTGACGCTGCGCATTCTGCCCGCCGGCATGCGTGATCCCATCGGTCTCGCGTATCTGCTTGCGCGCGCCGCCGACACCATCGCCGATACCGCTCTGATACCGCCCGGCCAGCGGCTCGCGCTGCTGCTCGCGCTGCGCGAGCAGGTCAATGGCGCGACGGACGACGGCGAACTCGCGCGGCGTCTCGCAAGCGAAGTGGCGGGGCAGCAGACCCAGTCGGACGAAAAGGTGCTGCTCGAATCGATCACGCCCGCGCTCGACGTGCTTGCGCAACTGGACGAGACGGACCGCGCCGCCGTGCGCGAGATCGTCACGACGTTGACCACGGGCATGGAGTTCGATCTGCGCACCTTCCCCGACGAACGCTCGGGCCGGATCGTCGCGCTGCGCGAATGGAGCGAACTTGACCGCTACACGTATCTGGTGGCGGGCTGCGTTGGCGAGTTCTGGACCCGGATGACCTACGCGCATTTGCCCGGCACGCTGAAAACCGAACCCGCGACGATGCTCGATCGGGGCGTGCGCTTCGGCAAGGCGTTGCAGATGACCAACGTGCTGCGCGATTGCGGCAAGGATCTGCGCATCGGGCGCTGCTATCTGCCGTTGGCGATGCTCGACGGATTCGGGCTGACGCCCGCGATGCTGCTCGGCCCGCAAGCGTCGAAGCGCGCGCAGCCGCTGATGCACGAACTGGTGCGCCCGTCGCTCGAACACTTTCGCGCGGCGCTCGACTACACGCTGGCCATTCCGCGCTTCTCGCTGCGCTTGCGGCTCGCGTGCGTGTGGCCGATCGTGATCGGGCTCGAAACGCTGCTGCTGCTCGTCGATAACGAGCATTGGCTCGACCCCGCGCGCGGCTCGAAGATCCGCCGCAACCAGGTGTACGGCATCATCGCGCGCTCGCTGCCCGCTTCGCTGTCGGATGCGCGGCTGCGCCACTGGATCGAAGGGCTGATCGGGGCAATTGAAGCGCGCATCGGCAAAAGCGCGAACGCGCTGGCGCCCGAAAGCGTACGATGAACGCGGCATAACCCGGCACGGGACGCACATGACAGACATCATCAGCTGGCACGCCCATGTGTATTTCGATCAGGCGACGCGCGAGGCCGCATGGGCGCTGCGCGAAACCATCGAGGCGCGCTTCGGCGGCAGGCTCGAAATAGGGCGCTTTCACGAACGCCCGGTTGGACCGCATCCGATGTGGTCGTATCAGCTCGCGTTCGGCCCCGAGCTGCTCGCTGAGCTGTTCGCGTGGCTCACGCTCAATCACGGCACGCTCGACGTGTTTTTGCATCCGAACACAGGCGACGCGCTGCGCGACCATCGCGACGCGGCGGCGTGGATCGGGCGCTCGTACCCGTTGAATCTCGCGGCTCTGGGCGGATAACGCGTCGCGTCGCGCGGTGTTGGAACGCTACGCCGCAGCGCAGCACAAGTTTTCTCGCCGGCGGTGTCGATTCGTGTCGCCGCCGTTCGTCGTCAAGGTAAGCGGACATATCGCCCGCTTCCAGCCAGCAAGGACGACGACGATGACTTTGACGCTCTACGCTCACCCGTTTTCTTCGTATTGCCAGAAGGCGCTCACCGCGCTTTACGAGAACGACACGCGCTTCCACTACCGGCGGCTCGACGAACCCGGCGCGATGGACGAACTCGCCGCGCGCTGGCCCATCCGGCGCTTTCCGGTGCTCGTCGACGCAGGCCGCACGATCCCCGAGGCGACCGTCATCATCGAGCATTTGCAGCGGTTCCACCCCGGCCCTGTGCGGTTTCTGCCGGACGACCCGCGCGCGGCGCTCGAAGTGCGCTTCATGGACCGCTTCTTCGACAACTACCTCGCGACGCCGCAGCAAAAAATCGTGTTCGACAGCATGCGCGACGCGAATGAGCGCGACGCGCGCGGCGTCGCCGATGCGCGCGCGCTGCTCGACACCGCCTACGCGTGGCTCGACAACGTGATGAAAGACCGCGAGTGGGCAGCGGGCGAGCGCTTCAGTCTCGCGGACTGCGGGGCGGCGCCGTTTCTCTTCTATGCCGACTGGACGCATCGGATCGATCCGAAGTTCAAGCAGGTGATCGCTTACCGGCAGCGCCTGCTGAAACGGCCGTCGTTTGCGCGCGCCGTCGACGAAGCGCGGCCTTACCGGCATCTGTTTCCGCTCGGCGCGCCCGATCGCGACTAGGCGCGGCTAACCCGGCGCCCCTTCGCGGTCGAGTCATTGCCCGTCGAGCGCCCCTGAGCCCGGCTGACTAGCCTCATCAGTTGGCCGGCCTACGGCGCCCTTTCTTCTTTCACGGAGGCCGCACCATGTCTTCTGCATCGCCTCTCGTGCCCGCCGCCGAACTCGCGAAGCGCAACGGCCGGCACTATCCGAACGAAAGCGTCGAGTACCGCCGCGCACGCAATGCGCTGCTTGCGGAAGAAATCGAACTGCGCCGCCACATCGAGCGCGTGGCCGCGCAACGCCGCGCGCTGCCGCCCGGCGGCGAAGTGACGCGCGACTATCGCTTCGTCGGCGAAGCGGGGCCCGTCGATTTCGCGGCGCTGTTCGGCGACAAGGACACGCTGGTGACCTACAGCTTCATGTTCGGGCCGCAGCGCGAGCGGCCGTGTCCGATGTGCACGTCGCTATTGAGCGCGTGGGACGGCGAGGCGCGCGACATCATGCAGCGCGTCGCGCTTGCCGTCGTCGCGCGCTCGCCCGTCGAGCGGCTCGCCGCGTTCAAAAAGGAGCGCGGCTGGCGCGCTCTGAAGCTGTATTCGGATGTCGACGGCGCGTACAGCCGCGACTTCGGCGCGATCGACGGCGATGGCGGCGACGAGCCGGCGTTCCAGGTGTTCACGCGCCGCGGTGGCACGATCCGGCATTTTTACGCGGCGGAAATGGGGTTGGCGACGGCCGATCCCGGCCAGGACCCGCGCGGCGCGCCCGATCTGATGCCGATGTGGACCATCTTCGACATGACGCCGGAAGGGCGTGATCCGCATTGGTATCCGAAGCTGGATGACGGGAAGTGACGGTTGGCGCCGACGGTGAGGCGGTTCACGCGTAGCAGCGTGTTTTTGAAGCGTGCGGCGCGGTGGTTCGCGCCATGCCGCGCTTACCGTACGCGAACGCGCATGCACGCTTGACGCGAAGATGCGGCAAGGCAATGTCCGCACCGTGTCCGGTCGTGAGGGTCAGTCGGCTATGCGTTTGTCGGCGAGCGCGCGCTCGCAGTCGCCGAGCACGGCGACGACGAGACGCGCCTGGGCGTCGAGTTCGTCGGTGTCGAGAATCTCTTCGACGGCATCGCGCGCCCAGTCGGCTTCGACGAACGATGCGTGGCGCTGCGCGATGTCGAGCGCCATGGCCGACAGCCTCGCGATGCACAGCCAGTCGGCTGTGCGCCCGTGTCTGTCGAGCCACTTGTGCGCGGCTTCCACGTGAAAGGACGCAGACGGCCAGGTCTCGTTCAGATACCAGGCGCCGAGGCTTCCGCAAGTGAGCCAGCACAGCAGCTCGACGCGGTCGCGTTGGCTCAGAAGATGGCGTACATCACTCATGGCGACGCTCGCGAAGGTAACGGATATGACGTGAGTTCCGCGTAGCAAAGCTCGAACCCGTGTAGTTACGACAATAACACGCACGTTGTGCCGTGCAGAACAGGGTTTAACCGGATGCGAAGGCCCGACGTGAGGCGAATGTGGGCCCGCCGACAATCGGCCCTCGCCACGGCTCCCTGTTCCCGGCACGCGCGCCCGCGCGCTGCACGGCCGCAGTGCGGCAGCCTGGCGCGGGCGGCGCTGCGATGTTTACCGCGCGCAGGCGTCGCGCGAACGATCGTGACCGTCGAGCGCGATCGTCTGGCCGTGATGGAGCACCGTGAACGCGTCGTCGGGCAGTCTGGCTTCGTGCACCGCTTCGGCGAGTTTTTGCGGCGGTTCGTCGAGCGGCTCGTCGGTCAGTTCGAACGTGCCCCAGTGAATGCCGATGGCCTTTTTCGCGTGTATGTCCTGGAAAATCTGCACGGCCTGCTGCGGATCGACGTGCGGCGGACCCATGAACCAACGCGGCGCATACGCGCCGATGGGAATCAGCGCGAGATCGAAGCAGCCGAACGCCGCGCCGAGCCGCCTGAAGTCGCCGGAATAGCCGGTGTCGCCCGCGAAGTACACGGAAAGCGGCCGGGCGGCGCCCTTGGGCGTCTTGATCACCCAGCCGCCCCACAGCGTCTCGTTGCCGTCGGTGAGGCTGCGCGCGGACCAGTGTGTCGCCGGCACGAACCAGAAGTCGAGTCCGGAAACGGTCGTCTCGTCGCTCCAGTCGAGTTCCTGCGCGTTCGTGATGCCTTTGCCCGCCAGCCATGCCTTGATGCCGAGCGGCACGAGAAAGCGGGGCGGGCCGCCAGGCTGCGCGTTCAGCGCATCCACGCTGGCCGTGTCCAGATGGTCGTAGTGGCTGTGCGAGATCAGCACGACATCGATGTGCGGCAGTTCATCGAGCGCGAGCCCGGGAGGCACGCGGCGCTTCGGCCCGATGAAGGTGAACGGCGACGCGCGCTCCGAGAACACCGGGTCGGTCAGGATGTTGACGCCATCGATCTGCAGCAAGGCCGTGGCATGGCCGATCCACGTCAGCGTGGCGTCGCTTCGGTTCGTCTCCAGCCAGGCGACGTCGGGGTGATCGACGCGAAACGCGTAGCCGTTCGCGGGCGGCGGAGGCAAGCCGTGAACCAGCCGGTTCCAGCGCCACTTCCAGACCGAGCCGCGCGCGAGCGGCCCGTCGCTGTTTTCGTAGCCGTCGGCCGTACGCGGCGCGTGATGGATGCCGGCGGCAGCCAGGCTCTCCGGCGACGGATCGGTTTCCTGCGCGCGGACGGCGCAGGTCGCCGCAGCGGCGCCGAGAACGAAGGCGGTGAGCACGACGCACGGGGCGCGCAGGCGGAACAGGAACGGCATCGCGTCTGGTTTGTGCGGCTGCTTGCGCAGCCGGGCGTTGTGGGTCGGGCGATGCGTCAGTGTAGACTGCGCGCCGCATTTTCCGCCGATGCAATGGCGTGCCGGTAGTCGAGCAATGCCGCGAAATATCGTGCAGCGACGGCAGTCCGGTTCATCGACTCGCCGTATGTGGCGCGCAGCGTCGACCGCGTGACCCGGGATGCACTGGCACCCCGTCGCCGGAAAAATTGTGCGTGTGCTGAATTGGCAGAATGAAATGAAATGCCGATCTTCACGCAAAAAGTGCACCAGTTCGGCGCGGTTCGTGCAATTTTTTGCCTTATCGGCGTTTCGAACGGTCTGTTTCAAACCGTCAAAAACCAAAATAAGGCAAAATTCGGGTCATTCGCGTCGGCCGTGGCGCTGCCGGCGGCATTTCCCAACCTTTCTCGACCAAGAGCAAAGCGATGAGTACCAAGCAACCTACGATCATCTACACCCTGACCGACGAAGCCCCGCTGCTCGCGACGAGTGCCTTTCTGCCGATCATCCGTACGTTTACCGCTCCGGCTGGCGTCAATGTCGAGACCAGCGATATTTCCGTGGCCGGCCGCATTCTCGGCGAGTTTCCGGAATTCCTGACTGAAGAGCAGCGTGTGCCGGACAACCTGGCCGAACTGGGCCGCCTCACGCAGGACCCGGACACGAACATCATCAAGCTGCCGAACATTTCGGCGTCGGTGTTCCAGCTGATCAGCGCGATCAAGGAACTTCAGTCGAAGGGCTTCAAGGTGCCGGACTATCCCGAAGACCCGAAGAACGACGCAGAAAAGGAAATCCAGAAGCGCTACTCGAAGTGCCTCGGCTCGGCCGTGAACCCGGTGCTGCGCGAAGGCAACTCGGACCGCCGCGCGCCTGCCGCCGTCAAGAACTACGCGAAGAAGCACCCGCACAGCATGGGCGAGTGGAGCATGGCGTCGCGCACGCACGTCGCGCACATGAAGCATGGCGACTTCTATCACGGCGAAAAGTCCATCACGAACGACAAGGCGCGTGAAGTCCGCATGGAACTCGTCACGAAGCGCGGCGAGACCATCGTGCTGAAGCCGAAGGTCAAGCTGCAGGAAGGCGAGATCGTCGACAGCATGTTCATGAGCAAGAAGGCGCTGGTCGCGTTCTACGAAGAGCAAATGGAAGACGCGCGCAAGACGGGCGTGATGCTGTCGCTGCACGTGAAGGCGACGATGATGAAGGTTTCGCACCCGATCGTCTTCGGCCACGCCGTCAAGGTGTTCTACAAGGACGCGTTCGCGAAGCACGCGAAGCTGTTTGAAGAGCTGGGCGTGAACGTCAACAACGGCCTCGTCGACCTGTACACGAAGATCGAGACGCTGCCGGAATCGCAGCGCGACGAAGTGATCCGCGACATGCACGCGTGCCACGAGCACCGTCCGGCGCTCGCAATGGTCGATTCGGCCAAGGGCATCTCGAACCTGCACGCACCGAACGACGTGATCGTCGACGCATCGATGCCCGCGATGATCCGCGCCGGCGGCAAGATGTGGGGCGCCGATGGCCGTCCCGCGGACACGAAGTGCCTGATCCCCGAAAGCACGTTCGCGCGCATCTACCAGGAAATCATCAACTTCTGCAAGACCAACGGCGCATTCGATCCGCGCACGATGGGCACGGTGCCGAACGTCGGCCTGATGGCGCAGAAGGCGGAAGAATACGGCTCGCACGACAAGACGTTCGAGATCAAGGAAGACGGCGAAGCGCGCATCGTCGACAACGCGACGGGCGAAGTGCTGACGGCGCTCACGCAGCAGGTCGAGCAGGGCGACATCTGGCGCATGTGCCTCGTGAAGGACGCGCCCATCCGCGACTGGGTCAAGCTCGCCGTCACGCGCGCGCGCAACTCGGGCATGCCGGCCGTGTTCTGGCTCGACCCGTACCGTCCGCATGAAAACGAACTGATCAAGAAGGTCGAAACGTACCTGAAGGATCACGACACGAACGACCTCGACATCCAGATCATGTCGCAGGTTCGCGCAATGCGTTACACGCTCGAGCGCGTGATTCGCGGCCTCGACACGATCTCGGTGACGGGCAACATCCTGCGCGACTACCTGACGGACCTGTTCCCGATCATGGAACTCGGCACGTCGGCGAAGATGCTGTCGATCGTGCCGCTGATGGCGGGCGGCGGCATGTACGAAACGGGCGCGGGCGGCTCGGCGCCGAAGCACGTCAAGCAGCTGGTCGAAGAAAACCACCTGCGCTGGGATTCGCTGGGCGAGTTCCTCGCGCTGGCCGTGTCGTTGGAAGAACTCGGCATCAAGTCGGGCAACAACAAGGCGAAGGTGCTGGCGAAGACGCTCGACGCCGCCACGGGCAAGCTGCTCGACAACAACAAGAGCCCGTCGCCGAAGACGGGCGAGCTCGACAACCGCGGCAGCCAGTTCTACCTCGCGATGTACTGGGCGCAGGAACTGGCCGCGCAGAAGGACGACGCGGAACTGGCCGCGAAGTTCGCGCCGCTCGCCAAGGTGCTGACGGACAACGAGAAGACGATCGTCGGCGAACTGGGCGACGTGCAGGGCAAGAGCGTCGATATCGGCGGCTACTACCAGCCCGACTTCGCGAAGCTCGACACGGTGATGCGTCCGAGCAAGACGCTGAACTCGGCGCTTGCGGCTGTCTCGGCCTGAGCATCGGTAGCGTAGTGTTGTAACGCAAGCCCGCGCATGCAGATGCGCGGGCTTTTTTCATGGGCGATCGACGATCGACGATTCCCCCTCGCCGGACGCTCTTCAGTCAACTGCATGCGCGCTCAACATCAGGCATTCTTCGCGTCGCTGTTTTTCTCGCGGCTCGCGGACCAGATCCTGCTTTTTCTCGTGCCGCTCGTCGTGTTCCAGACGACGCAGCAGGCGACGTGGTCGGGCATCGCGTTCTTCATCGAGGCGCTTCCGCGCTATGCCGTGTTTCCTGTGTGCGGCGCGCTGTGCGACCGGATCTCGCCTGTCGCCGTGCTGCGCGCGAGTCAGCGCTTGCGCGCGCTGGCGTGCGCGGCAGGCATCGCGGGATTCGCGGTGGTGGGCGGCATCGGCTGGCTGATCGCGCTGTCGGCTGTGTGCGGCGTGCTGACGAGCCAAGGGCTCGTCGCGCGCGAAGTGTTGCTGCCGCAAATGTTCGTGTCGGAGCGTTTCGAGAAGGTGCTGTCGCATGCGCAGATCGCCGATCAGCTCGGCGTCGTGCTCGGGCCGATGCTCGCGGGCTTGCTGCTCGGCGAGTGGCGCTGGGAAGTCGTGGTCGGCGTCGCGGCCGTGCTGTTTTTCGCCGCCGATGGCGCCACGCTCGTCTGGCAGCGCGCCAGCGCGTTCGCATGGACGCCGCACGATCATGCCCACGGTCACTGGCTCGCGCCCCTGAAAACAGCGCTCGCGCATGTCGTGCGCCTGCCGGGTCTTGGCCGGCTGGTGCTGCTCGCCGCCGCGGAGAATCTCGTGATCGGCGTGACGCTTGCCACCTCCGCTGCAATGGTCACGGGGCTGCACGCGCGGCCGGATGCGTTCTACACGTTCGTGCAGACGGCGGGCGCCGTCGCGACAATCGCAATTCTGCTGCTGATCGCGCGCGCGCGGATTGCGCGTCGCGCATTGGGGCTCGCGTCGTTTCTGGCGATCTTCGCGGGCGGACTGCTGGCGGGATTGAGCGCGTCCGTGTGGGGCTACGTCGCGGGCTTTCTACTGATCGTGGGCTTCGACAAGATGTTCAGCATCTACATGCGCAGCGTGCGTCAGGCGATCATTCCCACGAAGGACTACGGCAAGACGCTTGGCGTCGTCATCATGCTGAACAACCTGACGCAGCCGCTCGCGGGTCTGCTGGTCGGAATGTTTTCGGGGCAGGGGCGGATGCGCGCGGTGATCGTCGCGATTTCGCTCGGAATGGGCGCGCTGGGTCTCGGCGTCACGCTGGCGGGCATGCAGCGCGCGCGGCGAGACGCCGTCGCTCGCGTGACGCTGC
>BBSL01000523.1 GCA_001319865.1 Burkholderia sp. E7m39
GTTCGCCTCAGCACGGAGCGCCCTCGACATGGACCCGGACGACGACCTGACACGCTTCGAAGCGCACGGCGCCGCGCCGCTGCCCGCTGCGCACGAGGAAGGCTTCGTCGACCACGGCGGCGCGCGTATCGGCTGGTCGGCATACGGCGCGGGCCGTCCCGTCGTGTTGCTGCATGGCGGCCTCGGGCATCGCGGCAACTGGGGATATCAGGTGCCGATGCTCGTCGGCGCCGGTTATCGCGTGATCCTGATCGACAGCCGCGGCCACGGCCGCAGCACGCGCGACGCGCAGCCGTACAGCTACGAGCTGATGGCGTCGGACGTGCTCGCCGTGCTCGATACGCTACAGGTGCGAAGAGCCGCCTTCGTGGGCTGGAGCGACGGCGCGTGCACCGCGCTGGTCCTTGCGCGGCGCTCGCCGGAGCGCGTCGCGGGCGTGTTCTTCTTTGCGTGCAACATGGACCCGGACGGCGCGAAACCCTTTGTGCCGACGCCTGTGATCAACCGATGTTTCAGGCGGCATCGCGCGGACTACGAGGCGCTGTCGCCGACGCCCGCTGATTTCGACGCGTTCGTCGCGGCCGTCAGTGAAATGCAGCGCACGCAACCCGACTATCGCGCCGACGATCTCGCGCAGATCGGCGTGCGCGTCGTGGTCGCGATCGGCGAACACGACGAATTCATCAAGCAGGAGCACGCCGCCTATCTCGCGCGGGCCATCCCCGATGCGCAGTTGATCGTGCTGCCGGACGTGAGCCATTTCGCGCCGCTGCAACGGCCGGCGCTTTTCAATGGCGTGCTCGAGCAGTTCGCCGGCAGGGCTTTCGAAGAAGACAACGACGCCCGCTAGTCGCGCTTTTCGGGCGGTTTCGTTTCGGCCGGCTTGTCCAGCATTTTGTCGGCCACTTTGTTGGCGGATGCTTTGACGGATGCGTTGGCGGACTTGTCGGCGGGTTTGCGGCTCGCCGTATCCCCCGTTTTCATGCCGTCCGGTTCGCTCTCGCTCTCTTCCCAGCCGCCGCCGAGCGCAAGGAACAGGTTCACCTGATCCACCGCGACCTGGCTGTTAGCGGCCGCCACCTGTCCGGCGACGTTTTCGAGCGTGCGGGTCGCGTCGAGGTCGTCGATGAACGACTCGCGTCCGGCTGTGTACAACCGGTGCGTTTCTTCCGCCGACTGCACGGCCGATTGGTACGCGGTGCGCAGCGCGTCGGCACGCGTCGTATCGGATGCGTACGTCGACAGGCTCGTCTGCGTTTCGCGCAACGCGTTCAGCACGACGCCGTCGAAGTGCGCGAGCGCGCCTGCCGTCGACGCCTGCGCCTCGGCCACGCGGGCGCGCTGGCCGTTGATCGGGAAGGTCCAGCTGATCAGCGGACCGAACGCCCAGCGGTTCGTCGACGCGCCGAAGAGATCGGCGGCGACACCCACGGAACCCGCCGACGCGCCAATGCTCACCGACGGATACAGCGCCGCCGTCGCGACACCGATGCGCGCCGTCGACGCCGCCAGCAGCCGCTCGGCCTGGCGCACGTCAGGACGGCGCTTGAGGAGCGCCGCGCCGTCGCCGACGGGGATCGGCTGCTTCAGCTGCGGCAGCTTGCTGCACGTCAGCACGGCGGGCGGCAGGTCGTTCGGCGCGCGCGCGAGCAGCATCGCGAGGCGGAACTGCGCGGCGCGGCGGCGCGCGACGAAACGCGGAATGTCGGCCGCGAGCGTGTCGGCCTGGGTCTGGCCGCGCGTCACGTCCGGCTGGTTGCCGCGGCCCGCGTCGCGCAGCTGCTGCGAAAACTTCACGCGCTGCCGCTGCAGGGCCAGCGACTTCTGCGCAATCTCCAGTTCTTCCCCCGCCGAGCACGACTCGACATACGCGCGCACGACGTCCGCGACGACGGTGATGCGGGCGAGGTCGATGGCCGCTTCGACGGCTTCGTCGTCGGCCTTCGCGGCTTCGACGCCGCGCCGCAGCTTGCCGAACAGATCGACTTCGTACGACACGCTCAGGTCGAGCGCGCCTTCCGTCACGACGGGCACCTTTTCCGTCAGCAGATACTGCTGGGCGGATTCCTGCGCGCGCTGGAACGCCGCCGACGTCTTGCCGGAAAAGCCGCCCTGTTCGTTGGCGAACTCGAGTTCGGCGCGTGAGCGGGCAAGGTTGGCGGCCGCAACGCGCAGATCGGTATTCGACGACAGCGCCTGCGTGACGAGCTGATCGAGCACGGGATCATCGTACAGACGCCACCATTTCGCGGGCACGGCCTGCTGCGAGACGGGCGCCTGGTTTGCGCCTTCGATCGCGCCGTTCGCATACGGCGCGTTGACGGCGGCGTGGTCGGGCAGCTTGTAATTGGGGCCGACGTTGATGCAGCCGCCCAGCGCGAGCACGACGGGCACGAGCGCGGGCAGGAGGCGTGGCGCCAGCCGCGACGTCGGGCGCAACATGGGCGCCCGGCTGACGCGATTCACCGTGTTGGACGGATTGCGTTTCATGGTGCCGCGCCCGATGCCGTTTGCGCGCCGGAAGCCGCGCGCGTTGCCTGATGCGTCGACGACGACGGCGCGACGCCTTCGATGGGCGCGGTCGTCGTCGATGCGATCATGCCCGCGGACGCAGCAGACGCCGATGCCGCCGACGCCTGCGTTGCCGTTGATGCAGCTGGATTGCGCCCCATCGACGGCTCGATGCCGCGCACCGATACCGTCGCCGTGCGGCCCGCGATCATGCGGAAGTCGGCGGGAATCTCGTCGAGCGCGACGCGCACAGGGATGCGCTGCGCAAGCCGCACCCAGCTGAACGCCGGGTTGACGTTCGGCAACAGGTTCGGGCTTTGCTGGCGGTCACGGTCCTCGATGGCGGCGACGATGCTCTGCACGTGGCCGCGCAGCACGCCCGGCTCGCCCATCACCTTGATGTCGACGGGCTGGCCGATGTCGATGCCATGCAGCTTGGTTTCCTCGAAATAGCCGTCGACGCGGAACGAATGCATGTCCACTACCGACAGCACCGGATGTCCCGCCGAAATGTACTCGCCGACGCGCGGCGCGCGGTCGTTCAGATAGCCGTCGACGGGGCTCACGACGACCGTGCGCTGCAGGTTCAGGCGCGCCGTGTCGATGGCGACTTCGGCATCGGCGAGCGCGGCCGCCGCCGTTTCGACGCGCGAGTGCGTCTCTTCGACGGCTTCCGCCGCGACGAGATTGCCGAGCGTGCGGTTGCGCGCGTCTTCGCGGCGGGCCTGATCGAGCGTCGCGCGGCGCTGCTGCGCGGTGGCCTGCGCGTTGCGCAGCGCGAGCGTGTAGCGCGCCTGATCGATCACGAACAGCGCGTCGCCGCGCTTGACTTGCTGGTTGTCGACGACCTTGACCTCGGTGATGAGCCCCGACACGTCGGGCGCGACCTGGATGACGTCGGCGCGCACGTGGCCGTCGCGCGTCCACGGCGCGAACATGTAGTAGTCGACCAGCTTCCACAGCACGGTCGCTGCGATCACGACGACGATGAGAGTGAGCAGGATCTGCCCGACGGAGAACCAGGTTTTTTTCACGTTATGAACCGGTGTGACACGATGACGACAAGCCCCAGCACCAACACATAAATGCCGAGGTCGAAAATGGAACGATGCCAGACGAAGCGGTAAAAGCCCACGCGCGCGAGCACGGTGCGGATCGCCAGATTCAGCAGATAGGCGATGAACATCAGCACCAGCACGGCTGGCACGAATACGCCGAGTACGTCGATTTCGCCGATCATGTGGGTCGACAGAAGGAAGAAGAGTGCAAGGTAGTTTGATCCGGCATCAGGCTGCTGTCTCCCGTCCTGTTGAGGCGCCGCCGCTCGCGGCCTGCGGCGGAAACAGCGACAGGCGCATGCCGACCAGCGCGTGCAGCGTGTCGCGCAGAAAGCGTTCGCGCGACGGCGCGGCGGGTGCTGGCCCTTGCACGGCGGCTCTTCCTGCTGTCCCTGCCGGGGCTGAGCGGCTGCCGGTTGCCCTTGCTGCCGCCGCCCAGCGTCGACTTGCGCCTGCGCGATGCTGCGCATCGTCACCTGCGCGACGGCGGCGTCGATCGTTTCGATCAGCGCGGACGGTACCGGCTGCCGCTCGCGCCGCGCAATGCACTGTTCGAAATACTGCCGCACGCCGGTCAGCACGTCATCGATGGCCCCTTGCAAGTCGTTTGTCAGCTTGCGGCGCGTGCGGCGCAGATCCAGCGCGTTCAGCGCAACGCGAAAGTCGCGGAAGCTTTCGATCGACGGATGACGGTGCGAGTCGGTGGCGGCGTGGCGCGGCAGCAATTGCATCAGGCGGTCGAGCATGCGCGCGTAGAGATTGCGCTGATCCTCGATGGCGGCCGTCGATGCGCTCACCACGACGTCGGCCCACGCGGAGCGCGTGAGTCGCGCCGCCGCCAGTTCGGCCCCGAAGGGACGCGTCGCGCGCGTCCACAGGTACGCGAACAGCAGGCCCGCGACGCCCGCCAGGTTGCTGTTGATGAACACGAAAAAGTCGGCGTCGTAAGCGCTCTGGATGCTGATGAAGGTGGCCGTGTTGACGGCCGTGAGCATCGTCACCAGTGTGAACTGCGGCCGCGGTATCAGCGTGCCGATCAGGAGAAACGGCCCGGCGAAGATCACCACCAGCATCGCGAAGTCATGCACGTGCGGCAGCACCGCGAAAAGGTAGAGCCCCGCCAGCACGACGCTCGCACACGTGGAGAGGAAGAACTTGAAGACGGCGGGCGCGGGCTCGTCCAGCGCGGCGAAGAAGCAGCACGAGATGGCCGCCAGCGCCGTCGCGCTGGCGCCGTCGTTCCACCCCGACGTGATCCACAGCGCGCATGCGACGACGATCGCGCCGACGGCCGACGCCGTCGAGAACAGCATCATGCCCTGATCGAAGAAACGCGCGGTGCCGCCCAGCCGCCAGTGGCGAAAGTGCGGTCGCCACAGCGCCGTTTCGTGGACGATCGTCGTGCGCAGGCAGCGGATGTCCTGCCACACGTCGACGACCTGGCCCAGGCGCCACAGCGCATTCGACAGCAGCGCGCCGTCCCAGCTTGCGAGCGCTTCGGCGGCGGGCCGCAGCGCCGCGATGCGCTCGCGCAGCTGGTCCGCCTGGTGATCCGTTTCGCCGGCGTGCCTGGCTTCGAGCGTCGGCGATGTGATCCACTGCGCGACATCGGCCAGCAGCGCGGCGAGGTCGGCGGGATGGGCGCCGCGCGAGCGCACCAGCGCGATCAGCGGATCGGCCATCGACGAGATCAGCGGCAGGAAGATCTGCATTCGACCTTGCAGCGCGCGCGCCCGGCGCACGATGTCGGGCCGCGTGTGGTCGTAGGTGAGCTGGCTCAACAGGAATTCGAGTCCGTTGACCGTGGCCGCGAGTCGCTGACGCGCCGCCGAAATCTTTGCGCCCGCGATGTGGCCGGACAACGTCTCGCTGACATAGAACGCGGCGTCGCGGAACCACGCATCCGTGCGTTCGATCAGCGTCGGCGCGAGTCGGCTCGGCAGCACGACGCTGCCCACGATGCTTGCGACCACGATGCCGAGCAGAATTTCTTCCGTACGCGTGATGGCGAGATCAAAGACGGTGGTCGGATTGGTGACGGCGGGCAGCGCGATCAGCGGCAGCGTGTAGCCGGCGAGCAGGAACACGTAGCTGCGCGCCGTGCGGTCGTTCAGAGAGAGATAAAGCAGCGTGCCCGTCCACGCCGCGACGATCACGCTGAACAGAAACGGTGACTCGACGAACGGCGGCACGATCAGCACGGCGCCCGCCGCGCCGAGCGCGGTGCCGAGCGCACGGTACAGCGCCTTCGAGCGCGTCGCGCCGACGAACGGGTTCGAGACGATGTAGACGGTTGCCATCGCCCAGTACGGGCGAGGCAGTTCGAGCGCGAGGCCGATGTAGAGCGCAATCATCGCGGCCGCGAAGGTCTTGGCGGAGAACAGCCAGTCGCGCACTGAGGGATAGACCATGGCGGTTATGCGTTTCGTTTTCGGCCGGATGGGGCGGCGGCGGGGGGCACGGCTGAGGCGTCGCCCGGTGCGTCCCGGTCGGACGTGACTGTAGCATCGAGCGAAGCGTTGAACGCCTTCAACACGCGCAGCGTCGCTTCCAGATCTTCGCGACTCACGCCCTCGAGCACCCGCTCGCGCAACGCCGTCAGGCGTTCTTCCATGCGCGCGGTGACGGCGCGGCCTTCGTCGGTGAGCGTGATGGTCTTGGCGCGCTTGTCGTCGGGATCTTCGTCGCGCCGCACGAGCCCCGCTGCGCACAACTGGTCCAGCAGCCGCACCAGCGACGGCCCTTCGATGCCCACGTGCTCGGCCAGCTTCACCTGACGCACGCTCTCGCCCAGACGGTTCGCCGCAAGCAGCGGACCCGCGCACGCCTCCGACACGTTGTACGCCGACAGCACGCTATGGCTCGTGCGCCGCCAGCGGCGCGCGGCGACGACGAGCGTGCTGCTGACGGAGCGGCGCAGGATGTGCAGATTGATCATGGGCCGCGATTGTATGTCGAAATTATTCGTTAGCATCCTATCGACCCGTATTTTTTAAGGGAATGCTACAAAGTTGGCTTCGATGTGTCCGGGCGGGGGTGAGAGGGCTGGGATGCGCGCGAGCGCGCGACGAAGCGAGGCGCCGCAGGCTTGATCGGTGAGTTGACGGGCTCAGCCGTCGTTCAATCCCTTTCCGGCGAGAATCCGCGGAATGCATTTTTCGATGCGCGATTCGCGCGTGGCGGATTGCTTCGCGGAAGAGAAATGCAGGAGATAGGCTTTTTGCCGCCCGGGCGTCAATGTATCGAAAGCCTTTTTCAGTTTTGGCGTCTTGTCCAGTTTGCGCTGGAACTCTTCGGCAATGGGGTATTGCGCGGTTGTCTTTAAAGCCACTTTCAAACCGGCCCGTTCGACCTTGATCGCCTCGCGAATATACGATTGAAGGACCGATTCCAGTTTGACAATCTGCTCGACATTGCTGAACCGTACCTGGCGCGCCGATTGCACGTTTTCCGTCTGCTGGATCAGAATGCCTTTCGGGTCTTTCAGCAAGGCGCCTTTGACGAACAGAATCGCGCAATAGTCCTTGAATGCGTGAATGATGACGATGTTTTTACCGTCGGATGTATAACACGGCACGCCCCATTTCAATTCTTCCGTCAGTGCACAGTCGAGTACGATCGATCTGAGTTTTTCGGTTTCTTCCCGCCACATTTTCAGTTTGCTGATATAGGCATCGACTTTGGGATTCATTTTTATTGCCCTCAGAAATTGAAGCGGATTCATGGTACAGCAGCGCGCGTGCGCATCGCGCGCCAATGCCGTGAATATGCCAATCGGCCTAAAAGCGGTCTGCCCGGAACGGAAAAGGATCGACGATAGGCGTGGCGCCCACCATCATCTCGGCGAGCAGCCGTCCCGTCACGGGGCCGAGCGTCAGGCCGTGATGCGCGTGGCCGAACGCAAACCACAAGTCCTTGTGCCGCTGCGCAGGCCCGATGACGGGCATCATGTCCGGCGTGCATGGGCGACGGCCGAGCCACGGACGCTCGTCGAGCCGTGCCCCGAGCGGAAAGGTCGCGCGCGCGATCGGCTCGATCGCGGCGAGCTGCACGGGCGTGGCAGGCGCGTCGCAGGCGGCGAGCTCCGCGCCTGTCGTCAGGCGGATGCCGCGCGCCATCGGCGTGATCATGTAACCGATCTCGGTGTCGAGCACTGGCTGATTCAGGCGCGCGCCGTCCTGCGCCGTGTAATGCATGTGGTAGCCGCGCTTGACCGCGAGCGGCAGCCGGTAGCCGAGGCGCGCAGTCGCGACATCCGACCATGGCCCGAGCGCGATCACGGCCGCGTGCGCGTCGATGCGGCCCGCTTCCGTGTCGACGCTCCATTGCGGTTCGAGCGATGCTGCGTCGCCGACGAAAATGCGCCCGCCCAACGCCTCGAAGCGACGCGCATACGCGATGACGAGGGCATTGGGATCGCTGACGGAATCGGCGTCCGTGTAGCGCAGCGCGCCGAGCGGCGCATGACTGAGGGCGGGTTCGTCGCGCCGCAGTTGCGCGGCGTCGAGCACCTCGAACGCGACGCCGTATTCCGCGTTCCAGCGCTCGGCATCGCGCAGCGCGGCATCCTGCTTGCGCGCGCTGCGGAACACCTTCAGCCAGCCGCCCGTGCGCAGCAGCGCCTGCGCGCCCGATGCGCCGATCAGCGCCCGATGCTCGCTGATGCAATGCTCGATCAGCGTCGAATATGACCGCGCGATGGCGGCATGACGATCAGCGCGCGAGTAGTGCCAATAGCGATACAGGAACGGCAGCAGCTTCGGCATGGCGCTCGCGTGATAGCGGACATCGAGCGAACGGTTGCGCGCATAGCGCAGCAGCGTGGCGGCATCGCGTGGAAACGCGTACGGGTAGACACCTTCGCGCTGGATCAGCCCTGCATTGCCGAACGACGTCTCGTTGCCGGGCGCCTTGCGATCGACCAGTGCGACCGAGAGGCCGCGCTTTTGCAGGTGCACGGCAACCGACACGCCCACCATGCCGCCGCCGAGCACGACAGTATCGAACTTCATCGGCTCGATCCCTCGCGCGATGAGGTTCCGAAGGCGCGGGTAACATGACGGCGTGAGCCATTCAAGACGAAGGCGATGCACATGGTCGAGATCGATCTCCCCGGAATTTATCGGCGTTACATTGCGTGTCTGAACCGGCAGGACTGGCCGATGCTAGGACAGTTCGTCGCTGACGACGTGACGCACAACGGTCGACGCTTCGGTTTGTCCGGCTATACGGCGATGCTCGAGCAAGACTTCCGTGAGATAAGGGATCTGCACTTCGCGATTGCATTGCTCGTTGCGCAGCCACCTTTTGTGGCAAGCCGGTTGCAGTTCGATTGTACGCCGGCGGGTACGTTCGCCGGACTGCCCATTCATGGCAGACGGATCGCCTTTACGGAGAATGTGTTCTACCAGTTCCGCGGCGAGAAGATCGTCGAGGTCTGGTCCGTGATCGACAAGGCCGCCATCGAAGCGCAGCTATAGCTGGCTGATTTGCATCCGCTTGCGACAGCCCGCGTCGACACGTATTGCGCGAGGTCTGTAGCCGATGTTCGTGAAGGCTTTGCTCGCGACCGTGTCGTGGGTCGCACAGCGGCAGGCGCAGAGTTTCCTGAAGATTCTGATGCCGCGCGCTGTCGCGCCTACGCGTCGACGCCGATGATGACGCTCGAAGCCTTGAAAATCGCCGAAGCCGCCGAGCCGCTCGACAGCGCGAGCCGGTCGACGCTTTCGTTGGTGATGATGGCAGCGATCTCCGCGCCGCTTGCGGACGCAACGATCACCTCGCTGTTCACCGCGCCGCGCGTGACCGCCGTGACGGTGCCCGCCACGCGGTTGCGCGCCGACACTTTGCTGTCGTCGGAACCGACCATCACGATCACCGACGACGCCTTGACCAGCGCAAAAGCCGGCTTGCCCGCCGCGAGACCCAACGAAGCGGCGCTGCCATGCGTGATGACGGCGACGATGTCGAGCCCGCTCTGCGTGCGCAGCGTGACTTCGTCGTTGACGGCTCCAGCCTTGACTTCCGTAATCTGACCGGTGAAGTGATTGCGGGCACTGGTGCGCATGTTGTCTCCTCGAATGGGCACGCTGCCAGATGCAGCGACGTTGGGTGCAAAGCCAGCGGGCAGTGTGACGGGGGAGGGCGTGCCGCAGGCGCCGCACGCGACGTTTATTCCGTCGACGTCACCGACACCGACGCTTCGCTCGTGAGCATCAGAAAGGTCAACGTCTCGCGCAGATAGAGACGCACGGTTGTATCCGTGTGGCTCTGGTAACCGATCGACACGTCCTGGCCCAGATGCAGTTCGAAGTCGCCGCCGCGCATCGACAGCACACTGCCGCCTTCGAGCGCGGGTGCCCACAGGATGTCGCCGTTCACGATGCGCTTGATGTGCTCGATGACGGGATAGCCCTGATCGCTGGCTTCGCCGAGCGCCGTGTACGCGTCCGCGCCGAGCAGCACGCAGTACGGGCCGTCGACGCCCGCGAGCCGAAGCTGCTCGAGCGCGTTGCCGATCGCATTCGGATAGTCGGCGACATCGGCGGGCAGCGCGAGCGGCGTGTTCGACGATCCCTCGCGAATGCCCGTGATGCCGGCCGCCTTGTAGCCGTCGAAGATCGCGCGGTCTTCGGCATAGGCGAGTTCCTTGGCGGCGTCCTTGGCCGGCTGCCAGTCCGAATCGTTCGCGCCGCGTTCGACGGCATCGATCGCATCGCGCGATAGTTCGAACGGCACGGTGAACTGCACGAGCGCCTTCACCTCGGCGAGCTTCGCATTGACGCCCGCGCGCGGCGCGGCGATCGTCGTCTGATGACCCGTGCCGACGCCCGACAACGCCGTGCCGCCCGGCCCCTTGACGTCGACCACGCGCCGGCCGGCCACCGAGCGCTTGAACGTGCGCGCCACTTCTTCTTCGATTTGCGACCACGCGTCGCTGGAAACGGGGGCAAGCTCGCGATGCAGATTATTCATACTGTGAAGTTCCTTTCAAAGAGCCGATGCTGAGCGAGCCGTCATAATGCGGCTCGGCAGATGCGGGGAGTGCGGAGGGTTCGGCGACGACATCGTTCGAGGCCTGCGGGTCGCGCTCGGCGAGCGCTTCGAGCAGCGTCGCGGATGGCACGAAGAACAGCCCGCCCGTGGCCGCGCGGCTGAAATCGAGCAGGCGGTCGTAGTTGCCTGGCGGCCGTCCGACGAACATGTTTTCGAGCATCTGCTCGATGGGCGCGGGCGACCGTGCGTAACCGATAAAGAACGTGCCGAACTCGCCCGAACCCGGCCGGCCGAACGGCATGTTGTCGCGCAGGATCTTCACTTCGTCGCCGTTCTCGTCGGTGAGCGTCGTCAGCGAACTGTGCGACGAGGTCGGCTTGACGGCTTCGTCGAGCTCGATGTCGGACAGTTTGGTGCGGCCGATGATGCGCTCCTGCGTCTCCACCGACAGCGCGTTCCAGCCTTGCATGTCGTGCAGGTACTTCTGCACGAGCACGTAGCTGCCGGCGGCGAATTCGGGATCTTCTGCGCCGACCATCGTGAAGTCGACGGCTTCGCGGCCGGTCGGGTTCTCGGTGCCGTCGACGAATCCCACCATGCTGCGCATATCGAAATAGCGGAAACCGTGTACTTCGTCGACGACCTGCACGGCGGCGCCCAGGCGCCCCACGAGCTGCGTGGCGAGTTCGAAGCACAGATCCATTTGATCGGCGCGAATGTGCAGCAGGATATCGCCCGGCGTCGCGATCGCGCGGCGACCGGCGGGGCCGAATTCGCGAAACGGATGGAGCTGCGCGGGACGCGGCGTGCCGAACAGCGTGTCCCACGCGTCGGACGCGAAGCCGACTACGCAGGACAGGTTGCCGGACGGGACACGCTTGCCGACCGCGCGCACGAGCGCGGCGACGTCCGCGCACCAGGCGCGCACGATGCCGGGGGATTCATCGCCGCTGGCGAGCGTCGCGACGATGAAGATCGCGCTGCGGGTGATGGGCGCGTAGACGGCTTGGGGTTCTGGAATGTCATTGGGCATCGGACCAGGTCCTGTCGAAACCATTGCGGATTGCGATCAAGCGAAAAAAGTGTCGGCTAGGAGAGTACCGCGATCGGGGGTGGTTTGTCGCAAGAGAGGCGGCGGGTCAGGGGGCAGGGCGCTCAGCGCGCGAAGGATGGGTCGATGCGCGCGGGTGCTGGTGGACGTGGGTGCAGGGAACGGTGTGTGCCGATGTGCGGCCTGGCCAATGACGGACGGCCCTTGTCTCATCTATCCATTTGATTTTATTGATTTATTTTTCTCGCGATCGATTGGGGAATCCAGTCGCGACACAAAGAAAACCGATTGCAAGCGCGCCCGCCGCGCGATGTTGCGTTCGTCTACCCCGGACTAGCCCTGGCGTGAGCCAGACGCCTCATGCCAGCCCCTTCGCGATCGGCGCAAATCCTTGTCGGACGGGCCTCGCGGGATGCGTCACAACATGGTTCGCGTTTCGCGAATGTCGGGTTCGGCGGTTGTCGCATTGTTCCACTGTTGCACTTCGACCATTCTTGCCTACGCCGGCGACGTAGACACCATCTTGCTCTTTTGCGCGGTCGCCGCCGACTTTGACATAGGAGACAAGGATGAGATCGAATCAGTGGGACGTGTCCTACGAATGGAAAGCTGTGACGCTACTCGCACTCGGATTTGGCCTGGTGGGGCTCGACCGATGGCTGATCGCACCGCTTTTTCCGTCCATCATGAAGGACCTGCATCTGACCGCTCAGGACGTCGGCAACTGCATCGGCATTCTCGGCCTTTCGTGGGGCGTCTTCGCAGCGCTGATGGGCGGCATCTCCGACAAGATCGGACGCCGCAAGGTGCTGATCCCCTCCATCATCGTGTTCTCGCTCTTGTCAGGATTTTCCGGCGTCGCGGGCGGACTCGCGAGCTTGCTTGCCGTGCGGGCGCTCATGGGTGTCGCCGAAGGGTCGTTCTGTCCGACCAGCTTCGCAGCGACCGCCGACGCTTCCCATCCGAAACGCCGTGGCTTCAATCTCGGACTCCAGCAAAGCGGATTCGCGCTGTTCGGACTGGCGCTTTCGCCCATCATCGCCACGCAGTTGCTGAGCGTGATGACCTGGCGCTGGGTCTTCGCGCTGGTCGCGATTCCGGGGCTGATACTCGGCCTGCTGATGTTCCGCGTGATTCGCGAGCCGAACGCCGCTTCCGTGTCGGGGCTGTCCAGTTTGCCGACAAAGGCGCCGCAACAGCAGCGCGGAAACTGGCGCGACGTGCTGAAGAGCCGCAACATTCCCGTCGCCATGGTGGCGCTGTTCTGTGCGATGACGGGCGTCTTCGTGCTCGGGGCGATGCTGCCGCTCTATCTCACCGAATACCTGGCGCTCGACACGCAGCGCATGGGCATCGTGGTCTCGGCGATCGGCTTCGGCGGCTTTGTGGGCCAGTTCGGTCTTCCGGGGCTCTCCGATCTCGTCGGGCGGCGTCTGGCGAGCATCGTTGGCTTCGCCGGCACGGCGATCATGCTGTACGTATTTCGCGGACTCGGCGCGCAGCCGTTCGCCCTGTTCGCGGTGCTGTTCGTAGTTGCATTCTTCACGCTGGGTCTCGTTTCGCTGCTGTCCGGGCCCGTCGCGACGGAGGCAGCGCCCGTCGGCATGGTTTCGACGGCCATCGGCGTCGTGGTGGGCGCCGGCGAAATCTTCGGTGGCGGCGTGGCGCCCGCGCTCGCAGGGTTCGTGGCGACTCGCTTCGGCATTCAGAACATTGTGTGGCTGCCAATCTGCGCAGTGTTGCTCGGCATCGGCGTCAGTCTGCTATTGATCGAGACGGCACCGTGCAAAGTCCGTCGCCGCAATGCATCGACGCTCGAATTTCCGGCCGCCGAACAACTGGAATAGCACGATCAGGAAGGCCTGAAAGTACACGGCGTGCCGCTTCGAGAAGAAGCCGCACGCCGTGTGCGTTTCCGTTTGTGTCTGGCCACCGTTTCGCATCGGGTGTCGCTCCTGGCACGAACGTTCGCGTCAGCGCAAGCCAATCGACTTACTACTTTTCCGCGTATACAGGCACGCCTTTGCGGGCACAGGTGTTGCGTCTTGAGTTCGTACAGCGGTGAAGGAATCGCCGCTTCGAAATGGACATGGAGACGCTCATGAGACAAACCGTGATAGGCGTGTACGACAGCTATGCCGATGCGTGTTCGGCGCAACGGGCGCTGTGCGAGGCCGGCGTGGCTCAGGCCGATATTTCCCTCTACTCGACGTCGGTTAGTGCGCCCGTCGAGAAGGGGCCGCGTGTTTATGCACCGGGCAGCGCGGGATTGCGCCATCACACGCCCGTATTCGATCAACTCGAGCA